>JAOSIP010000040.1:0-4277 GCA_030586815.1 Candidatus Phytoplasma planchoniae | reverse complement strand
AGAAAGAAAAGACACTTGAAAAAAAAAAAGGAGTAGGCGTTAGAAAAAAAATAAAAAAATTTTGAGAAAAGAAGGAGAAGCGATGGGCGTGATTTATAAAGGGATAAGAGGCTCATTTTGGTAAGAAGTCTTGGTTGATTTAATTTCCTATTTTGCTTATTTGAAATTATCTCCAAGATATTGCATATTATTTCAAAAAATTAGTAGATTTAATTCCTTAAAAATATGCAATTTGCTGCCAATTTCTATAGATTTTGTTTCCAAAAATATTTGGATAATTCCAAATATTTCTTCGTCCTCTAAAATTTGAATTTTGATCTAAATTGTCTCACCCTTTCCTTATTTATTTAGATTTGTCCAAATCAGACCAAAATCAAGTCAAAATCTGAGTTTTCCCAACCACCAAAATCTGTCCAAATTTTTTAAGGTTCCTTTTTCCTTGATAGTATATTCTAAATTTTCAAAGGTTGAGATAAGGGGATTTCTCATATCATTAGGAAAGTCTGAGTCACTTAAATTATTTATTTTATTTTATTTTGTCCACTTTTCCAATTATCTATCCAAGATATTTTGTTAAGAGTCCTATCTGGTTAGGGTGTCCTAAATTATACTTATCTCCTTCCTAATTTTGTTCTTAACCTCTTGGAGCCACCATAAATTAATTTCCTTAAATTTTCTTGAGTTAGTTTTAAGTTTTATCTTAGAATTGACTTTTGGAAAAGGTGAGCTGAAAAAGGCAAGATAAGTGAGCATATTTTGATAAAAGCCGAAAAAGAGTATATACACAAGTGTTGAGTGGAAAAAAAAAATAATTTTTAAGGGGTACACGTGAGGGAGTGTGTGTGAGTTTCCCAATTATTTAATAAAAAAAAAGGAGTGAGTTTCTGTATTCTAGAGATTAATTGACCAATCTTCATCAATTAATCGACAAGAAAAGAAAAATTAACTATTGATCAATTTATCAATTGGATTTTCTAAACAAACCCTAGAGCAGGTTAATTTTTTGGTCAAACAATTCCCCTTTAGTCAACTGATGGTAGAAGAATTCTTGACTACTCATTAGTTGACCAACTAGTTGACCAAAGGAATTTTCTAAGATTTCCCGAGAACACCACAAATTTCCAATCGACCAATAACTCCTCAGTCAACCAACTGAAAAAAGAATTTTGAATTATGATTAGTCAACTAATCTAGCTATATTACTGATAGTTTGGAATTTCAGCTTGTGATTCTCAAATGCTATAATATGGGTGTAAAAGACAAAAGAGTGGATTTACATAGAGTTAATGTCGTTTCCATTCTTTGGACTTTGTATCAACAGATAAAACAAATGATTGTGAAATATGATGACCGGAAAAAGTGATCTAATGAACTAAGGCAACATAGGTGGCCTACCCTTTCTGAATATGAAGCCAATGTTGATGAAAACATGATCCTAGAAAAGGCTCACAAATGCCACGGTAAAAGAAGACATGGAGATCTTAACCAAGATTTTAGGCCTCAAAAGCACTATTATCAAGGCAAAGTTTATGACCATGATCTATGGAGAATTGAGATAAAGAATCTTTTATTCCAAAGGAAGGATAAGCCAAAACGTGATCTCCAAAACATTAAGATGAAGATTCCTTCTTTCCAAAGGGAGGAAGAATCAAAATATGATCTCCAAAGGATCAAGATGGACATTCTTTTTATTCAAAGGGGGGATGATTTAAAGAAAAAATTGCCACATGACAAAAAAAGGATAGAGATTCATTATATCCAAATGAAGGATAATCCAAAAGAAGATTTACAAATGTCTCTCCAAATAAATAAGAATCTAGAAAAAGATTTGCAAGTTCCTTTTCCACAAAGGAATGATGATTCAGAAAAAGAATTAGAGATTCTTTTCCTCCAAAGGAATGAAGATCAACTGAAAATTAGGAGTGAGTTAGAGATAGAAGAAGACAAAGAAAGAAAAGAAAAAAAAGAGAGAGAAAAAGAAAAAGAAATGGAAAAAGATTTTGAGAGATAAAAAGAAAAAGTGAGAGAGAGAGAAAAAAAGTGAAAGAGAATGAGTTGGAGAGAGAAAAATTGTAATACCCAGTATTTTTTAGGACTATTTATTTGAGAAATGTAAGATTCAGTCATATTGTAGGGACTCAATTGAAAGAGATCAAAGTTCCTATTTAAATTGGAGATTGGAGGGGCTTGGGTGAGCAAATTGAGTTTTGTGGGGCAAATTTAGAATTTCAGAAAAGGTGATTCAAGAAAGGAAAATTTGACCAGAAAAGATTTGTCTGTCGTTACCAAAAACCATTGCCAGAAAATATGGAAAGATTGACAAAGATTCATTACCATTGCTAAGGTGTGATGAGGGATTAAATCCAGGCGGTTGTGCGTGAGGAGAAGTAGAAATCTGAGGCATCAAGGAAGTAGAAGCTAGAGCTGAAGTCGTGAAGCAAAAAGTAAGAATAGAGGTTGCCATTTTTTTTTTGTATAATCTCTCAAACCCAGAAAATCTTTTTGTTTTATTTTTGTATTCTTTGCTTGTGTTGTTTGATTTTGGGGTGGATGGATTCTGGGGAGGAGAGGAGGTTGGCGTCCAGTTGGGTGGATCATGGAGGAAGATGTTTTGGGTGAATCGATTTGTACACCTTGGCACACAGATCTGCTATGCGTGGGCTAACTGGCCCGCGTGAGCTTCAGTTTAAAGGAGCAAGGGGCTAAGGCATTGGGTAACAACTTGTTAAAGGAGTGAGAAAGGAAGAGAGTGGCTGGCCGTACACTATTTTGAGAGACAGAGGATTGGTCGGGTTCTCGATTGGGCAATGTTCATACAAATCGAAAGAGGGGAGAGCAGTGACGCTGGAGAGAGGATAGATCTGGAGGGAGAGGAAAGGCACCGGCTGGGATAGGCGCATGCCATGGGCTTTGTCGGCGCCAGAGAAGAACATAGTCCATGGTGAGGAAGGAGATGATTTTTGTAAAATTACAATAGAAGGGCGTGGGTAGAAATTGCACATTAGGGCCTCAGGTCTAATGGGTAATTAGGGAACACTTTGGGATAGATTTGAATTAATGGAAAACAGTGGGAAAGATTGTGAAATTAGAGAAGTTAGTGATTGTTTTGGACAATAAAAAGGGGAAATTATTGTTTTACCCTTAGAAAGGAAAATTGACACTTTTACCCCATTAGAGTTTAAAAAGCGTAATTTTGGGAAAAACTATGGTTTTAACTTTGGAGAAAAAAAAAAGAAAGGTAAATCAAATGTTATTTTGAAAATTGAGGCAAGAGGTTAGCTGTGAGATAACTAAATTACCCTTTATGTTTTAGGGGTTTATTTAAGGAGCTAAAAAACGTGATAAGTATAGGAATCTGGCCAGTCAAGGTAAGGGACACTTTTTGAAAGTAGGGATATTTTCAGAAAGTGAGGGATACTTATCAAAAATTGAGAAATAATATTTTCAAAAGGATATTTATGTATTTGGTCTTTTGGCCTTAAATAAAATAACGGTTTAATGAATGCATTTTTCCAAAATGAATTCCCATGCGAAAATTATATTATTTCCCAAGTTGTTTTATTACAGTTTTGATATAATGAATTGTGCTAAATGACTTGATTCTTATATTGGTTTATATACATTGATTTATGAGTTGTATTTGGAAATGATATTTTTAACTGCGATATATACTGCGATCGTTTTAGTTTTTGGAATTGTTTTGTGTGGTCCCGTATGTAATGTGTGTTGGCTATGATGCCGCCTCTTGTCGGGGGAGAGGTTAAAAACCCCATCCGTGTCAGCACGTATTTGATTTTTAGTGCACTAGCTGGCCTTCCCGTATCAAGGCTATGCATTCATGTTGTTGAGGGTACGGTACGTGGTCACATACGTGGTTTGTCCTTAATGGGCTTTTCCTAAATAAATGTTATGGAGTTGTGTTTTGGATTATGAATGGATCGCATGTATAAGTATTTGTGAACATCATAAGAGCATGTGTTTTGAGAAATGTGAAAGTGTGGTTTCTTATCAAAATGAATAACTCATAAATGTTTGGAAAAATGACTTTTGTGATGAAAAGTGAGATTACAAATGTGTTTAAAAATAATATCGTTACTGAGTTTTGCACTCACCCCTTTTGTACAAAACTTTTCAGGGTTAGAGGATTAGGCTAAATAAAATTAACTCCCATAAGGATTTTTTGTTGTTTATCGCGAGAAGCAGCAACATTAACCTCTTTAATAATTTTCTTTAAAATTTCATTTTTAATAACAAAAAATTTATCAGATTGAAAATCA
>JAOSIP010000004.1:0-42378 GCA_030586815.1 Candidatus Phytoplasma planchoniae | reverse complement strand
AAAGATATACAAGATTTAACTCAAACTAAAAATAATTTAGAAACTGTTAAAAATCAAGTAATCGGGGATCGGGAACAAATCATTACAACTAGATATCAAACTATCTCGGATTTAACTGAAGCTAAAAAAACTTCTGAATCTCATGCAGCAAAACAAAAATATATTTTACAAAAAAATGTTGAAAAAAAAACATATTTATATTTCTCTAAAAAAATTATTAATTTAATTCAACAATATTTAAAAAATCTTTATTTTATTAATAATCGAATATGTAAATTATTATTCCAACAATATAGTAGAATTGACTTCATAATTATTTTATGTGTAATAAATATTTTATTTTATTTCTTATTAATTAAAAAACTTTAAATCATATTGATAATGACAATAAAAAATCCTAAAAAATATTAATTTCTTAATTCGATTTTATTTAGTAAATAAATATTTTATTTAAAAAATAAATAATTTTATTGCAAATCATTATATTATGTAGTCTGACTTATATTGCTCTCCAAGAGTATTAAAATTAATAATCTGTTAATTATGATCAAGATCAATTAAGAAAGTTGATCTTTTTTTTAAAAAATAAAGAAGAAGAAATAAAAAGAGATTTTAATCTTATCTTTTGTAATTTATATCCTTGCTTTTTAACTAAAGAAGATTTATTTAAAAAAGTGTTGGACTTAATTAAAGATTTCAATAATTATTATTCAAGATTTAGGTTATGATTTTCTAGCTTATGATCAAAAAACTGCATATTAAAAAAAGCGATTACCAAAAAACCCATTCATAAAATTACTTGTTTCTTTGTAATCAGTTTTTAAAATGTTTATTATCAATTATTATTTTGATATTTGTTAGAATTTAATTATATTTTTTTATAAATAACCAAAAAAATTTTAATTTTTAATATATTTTTGAAAAAAGTTAAATTAATTTTAAAATTTTTAAAATTTAATTTTCATTAAAAAGATTTACAATTTTGTAAATTAAATTTCTTTAATAAATAATTAAAATTTTTTGATAATTATATTTATGCTGTTGATAAATCATCAAAAATAACTTTTTTATCTTGATAAAATAAAATTTTATTAAAATTAAATTCTTATTTCAAAATGAAGAAAATTTTTTCATGATCAAAATAAAAATTATATGATTTTATTATTTTAATAATTAATAAACAACTAACGAGTGGTGACACAATGTTATTCTTAAAAATAGGATAAATTATGGTTAAGTCGAATGCTGAAAATTTTTGCTTGTTTGGTTTATAGATAGGGGGGCTATTTGTACTATTTATAATAAATATCAGAAAACAAATTATGAGATAGAAACGCAAATATTCTATTTATATAAAATAAATTTTAATTAAAATTTATTTGTAATTATTATTTTTAAAAAAATTATTTATATTATTTATTTAAATATTATTTTTCAAATGAAAATTTCAGTGAATAATTATATAATAATATTAAGCATTTATATATTTTTATGAATTAAATTAATGTTTTAAATTTTACTTCATACAATAAAAATAATTTAATTCATAACTAGAAAGAATATTAATCGAATGCATTTAATAATCAAGAAGGACTAACAATTTTGGAATCAAAATCCGGTTTTGGTTCTAAAATAATTTAGTAGTTATGGCATAAATAAAATTAAAATCACTTTGTCACGATTTAATAATATAAAAGATTATATTTTGGAAAATACTGATAATATTCCTGATGATTTAACGTCAAGAGAAATTATACGAAATAATTTCAATTCGTAATAAATATAAACAAAATTATCAATTTTTAAAAATAAAAAATCTTATATTGATAAAAATAAAGCAGAACTTAATAAAAAAGAAGCTATATTTTGATGTTTATTGTAAATTTAATCTTTAAAAGAGCGTTTTGAAATGTTAGAAACAAAAATATATAGTCAATCGTTATAAATACATGAATTGAAACCAAATTCTAAATTGGAATTTTTTTAAATGAGAATAAAAATAATAATAATTTTTTTAAATCTAAATAAAGATTTATTAGAAGATATAAAATCATTAATTCATACAATGTCAGCTCATAATTCTTATAGGTCTGTAAATATTTTATTAGAATAAAAACTTTTACACTAAGAAAAAGTTAAATCCGAATGGATATGGTTAAATGAAGATAATTATCCTGATAAATCTGAAAAAAAGATTTAATCCAAAATGATATATTATTGTTTATTAATGAAATATCACTTATTAAAACAAAAATTACTAAATTATATAGCAAAAGATTTGTTTAAATAAAGACTAATTATCAAAAAATTTTTGAAAAAATCAACAAATAATAACCGAAGATTATGAAAAAAAAATTAAAAATATCAATAAGTAATTATCTTGAATCTTAAGTGTTTATATGACATTACTTAATTATAAAAAATAGTTTCGATATACTAAAAGATTTTTCTATTTGATATTTATTAAAATGATATCAAAATCATTAGTTCTAAGGATAAAAAGTGACTGTTTAGTATTTGGGAGGAGTAAAATTTATTTGGAATGATAATAAAGAGAATCTGAGTACTTCTAATGAAATATGGATTTATAATATGGAGGATATTTAGCTCAACAAATATCTCAAATAATAATTAACAAAATACAAGAAAAATAAAAAATAAAATTTTTATTAAATAATAAATTAACCGAGAAAATATTATTTTCTCGGTTAATTTTATTTAATATGCAGACAATATAATATAAAGAATCATATCTATTATGAATAAAAATTGCCAATTTGAAATTGCCATTATTTTGATTAAATATTTTTTAATATTTTTTCGACATTATAATTAATGATGAAAAAAATAAATAATCAATGGACTTCCCAGAATTAAATTAGACCAATAATGTTTTATTTTTTAATTAAAATATAATTGTTTTGTGTTATATTATATATTTTTAAATTCTTACTAACTTTACAATATTTTTTGTTTTTATTCAAGTTAAGCTAAAATAAAATTATTTTTATTTTTATGAAAAAATAATTTAAAATCTATAAAAATAACAAAAATTAATTCACATGTAAATTAATAAAAAAATAATAATATAGAATATTAACAACAAAACTATAAATAATATTGTATCTTATTTAGATTAATAATATAATTAGTAATTAAAAACCAAAAATAATTTAGATTTGTTTTTGGTTAATGCAGAAAATAAATATAATAAAAATTGATAAAATCTAAAAATTTTTTTAATTAATTGTTTAATTAAATTAAACATAAAGTTTCAATAATATAAAAATAAATTTAATATTATTTTGTTCTAAAATTGAATATTTCTCATTAAAATTATTAAATAAAAATTTAATAATTTCTAAATTAATTTAAATTATGATTATTTTCCATCATATTGTATTGATTTCTTGATAAAATTAAATAATTCAAATGATTAAAAAATCTCATTTTATTATATTATGTAAATTATTTTTAATATTGTCAATTGCATTATACGTTCTTGAGCATTTAAATTATTGGCACGAAGGGTATTATATCCAAAAAACGAGTTAATTAATTTTCGTGTGAGTTCTCCTTTTTTGTTTATAATAGTATTTATATACGTACCTACAGCATTTAAATTATAAAAGTTAACAGAATAAAAACAATCCTATTAAAATAAAAATAAATTTAACCAATAATAATTAACTAATTGTTTATTATTTTTTGTCATAATTTTAAACCTATGTTTTAAAATTTTTAATATTATTAAAATTAAAAATTTTAAAATTTTAAGATACAGTTACATTGTTAAACTTAATTTATAATATATAAATAATTAATATTAAATATTATTTGTAATTAAATAGGTTTTTATTTAATAATTTAATCAAAATTTATGAATATCTCCAATTTTAAAAAATAAATATTAATTTATCATGAATTAATCATGAAAAAGGTTTGGGGGCCGTTTTTCTCTATCAGAAGATAATAAATTTATTATTTTTATTTTGTGTTTTGTTATTAAAAAAACTCTTTTTTACATTTTTAAAGAAATTATGTAATAAAATATCGTTTTAAAAGTTTATTAAACTATTTTAATATATTTAATCTAAATAAAGTTATTCTTTAATTTTTATAATTTTTTTATAAAATAAGAGCTTTGATAAGAATCAAAATTAGTTTATTTACAGACAAAATAACCTTTTATATTAAAAAATAGAAAAAAAATAATCTTATATATTGATTTAAATTTAAATATTTCTATTGCTTCTGCGACAATTTCTTAATATAAATATGGATAGAATTTTTTCGTTCTATAAAGGTGGTTAATATTCATGCGGTGGCGATATTATATCTTGTGAATAACTACTTCTTCATCACAATCCACTTTTAAGAACCACTGTAATTAACTATTCTTCTCATTGAATGAACCATTATTATCCTTTCAGTAGTGTTTATTAGCACTTGATTGGTTTGGATATTTAGTTATCTTTTGATTATAATTAAATTCTTTCATGTTATTATAATAATTCAAATAAATAAAATTAAAATTTAGAAAATAAATTTTTATTATGATAAAATAATAAAAAAATTATTATTTTTCTTCATATTTCCAAAAAATAAACATATTAGCAGAATTATTAGCCATATATTTTAATTCTTCTAAAGAATATTTATCATCTTCATCATCTCTAGTGCTTTCATCAAAAAAAACACCTAATAAATTTTTAGGTGGATTTTTAATTTTACACATAATACAAAATTCTGCTACAGTACCGTTATAACAAGGACATGTTTGATTAAAATCAAAGTATTGCGCAAATGAATAATGTTGTTTTAAAACATCAATACTACTTACAGTTACATTAACAATTTTAGTTCCTTGAATGATTTCTTCTTGTGATGGCGCAGCTATAATAATACTATTTGGATTATAAATTTTCATTAATGTTAATAAAATAGATAAATAATATAATTTTGACATAATTTTTTAAAAAAAAATCCTTTTAAATTTTAAAATTAAATTTAATTTATAATTTTATCAACTTATATTATATAATAACTTGAAAAAAATTTAATTAAAAAATAAAAATCATTAAATATTATTTTATTCAAATAAATTACTTAAACTATTTCTATTTTTATATTAACTTGAAAAGTTTAAAAATTAAAATAAAAATAAATACTTTTATAAGAATACTAAAAACGCATTGCACCCTAAATAATAATCTGTTAATCATGATCAAGATCATTTTTCTTAGTTGATTTTTTTTGTTTTTTAAAAGAAATAAAAAAGATTTTACTATTATATTTTCTAATTTACATGAGACAAAGAAATGATATGGAAAGAAAAGTTTTATTTTTACTACTTTTTTAAAAAATAAAAAAATTGCGGGTACGTTTTTAATTAATTGAAATCCATTTCTCTTTAGTTCATAAAATAGTGAGGTTATTCAAATATTACCTCTTTAATCTGAGAAGTCCAAAGGAAATTTTAAAACGATTAAAGGCAATTTTAAGTGTATTATCTGCTGTATCTCTCAAGGAAGATAATCAAAAATTGTTAACTAAATTTATTTGTAAAACAAGTTAAAAATATTAAAAAATTTACCATGAAAAAATTAAAAAATATATCAAAAGGATAAATAAAACATTTTAAATAAAGGTCAATTAATCTGGTAACTGACTCATGACCTTGAAAAATAATTCCTTCATAGTAATAAGTAACCAATTTCTTACTTTTTATTTTACTAAATATTGTTTATTTAATTATTATTTTACAATTTTATGTTACGTTGCTATCTGATTTATTAACAAAATCAAATCCCTTGGTTAACTACAAACATTCATAATCTTATGAATTTATTTAAAATAAAATTGTTTTCGTTTAAGAAAATAATTTGTTTTTTAATTACTATTAATAATTACATTAATTTTAAATTTATTTTATAACACTTGACAGATAAAAAACGGGATATAAAGAATTAATAATTAATTCCCATAAATACTTACAACACGCACTGCAACTTAAAAGTATTACAACTAAATAATTTATTAATAAATATCAAGATCAACTTTATTAGTTGGTCTTTTGATTTTTGAAAAAAGAATAAAAAGTTAAACTTCATCTTTTCTAAAAATATTTTTAGAAAGGAAACCAGTAAATAGAAAATATTATTTTTACTTTTTTTAAAAAATATAAGTAATTTTATTTACCAAAAATAAATGAATCTCGATTAATTGTTATCGTATTGCTAAATTATTTTTATTTTTTACAAAATTTTTAAATAATTTTCGTCTTAATATTTAATAGCATAACTTTTTAAAAATATTTTTAGAAAAAAATAATTAAAATTATTTTTAGTTTTAGATCACAAAAAAAGACTAACTTAATAGTTAGTTTTAAATAAGTTTTAAAAAATAAAAAGTGTATTAAAGTTTTGGAATACCTCGACTTTCAATATTATTCAGTTATTAAACACTAATAATTAAAAAAATTATTTAATTAAAAAATAAAAATTATATATGTTAAACAAATTTTATAATTATAAAAAAATAAATATTTTAATATAACTATATTTATTTATATTAAATAATATTTAATATAAATAATATTTATCTAACTATTTATATAATAAATAAAGCCAACATATTTCAAAATTAATTATATTTTGAAAAAAATTAAAAAAATAAGTTTATTTTTTTATAAAAAAGATAAAAAAATACATTTTTTTATATAAATTAAAGATAAAAATTTAGAAAAAAACATTATTTCTGAAAATGATAAATATTATGTAAATTTCAGGGGTTTTTATGATTAAGATTACTTCTTATAATATTAATTATGTAAACCAATTAAATATAAAAAATAATTATTTTTAATTTTTCTAAGATAAATTTATTTATTAGTTAACTATTTTTAATATTTTTTGATTATTAAAAGTAAATAATATTTAATATAACTAAATATAAGATATTAAGATAAATAATTTTCAAAATAAAAAAAGATATTAAATCTAAATAATGTAAAAAAATTGGATAAAAACAAAAAAACATATTGATATCAATAAAATTTTTTGAAAAAAATACAAAATTAGTTTATTTTTTTCTTTGTTATAATTTAATTAATTGTATACATATAAATTTGTTTTGATTTAAAATTTAAGAAAATTAAAAAAGAGCAAAATTTTAATGTTAAATTTTATTTTGTTTTAAAATAATTAAAATATTTTTTTCAGAATAATTCTAAATATCTCTGCTTTTTTTTATTGGCTTGCGCAAAAAATTCTAATATTTAAAAAAATAATAATATTGATAAAGGAAATGATCGAAAAAAATTTAATTGATAAAATGAGCAGTTTTAATCAATAATTATTTGCAAACGAATTAACTGAAAATATAATAAAAGAGATTCAACAAATAATTCACGATTTTATTATTATTCATTTAAAAAAAATTTGTCAATCGAAAAAATAAGAGATGACAAAAATTTTCTTCTGAATTATTGGCAAATTTCAAGAACAATTTTATTTGGAGCTTTAAAACTTTAAGTTACGTAAAAGAACAAGTTTCTGATGAAGGTCAAAAAGAATTTCTATTATGGATTTATAATATGGAGGATATTTAGCTCAACAAATATCTCAAATAATAATTAACAAAATACAAGAAAAATAAAAAATAAAATTTTTATTAAATAATAAATTAACCGAGAAAATATTATTTTCTCGGTTAATTTTATTTAATATGCAGACAATATAATATAAAGAATCATATCTATTATGAATAAAAATTGCCAATTTGAAATTGCCATTATTTTGATTAAATATTTTTTAATATTTTTTCGACATTATAATTAATGATGAAAAAAATAAATAATCAATGGACTTCCCAGAATTAAAGTAGACCAATAATGTTTTATAAATGAAATTATAATACTGGTTTTATTTAATAATTTTAACAATAATTTTTCCTAAAAAATATAGAAAAAATAGATCAATAATAATTTTTAATCATCTTTTAGAATGGTTGTAAAAATATAGAAATTTATCAGAAAATTGAGTAGAATTAATTAAAATTATATCATTAAATGAAACAAAATTATTATCTTAAAAAGATATTTATAATAAAATTTTTTTAAAATTTCATCAAAAGAATATTTAAAATTAGAATTATTAAGATTAGGTTTACGTAAATTAATAATTACAAATAACTTTTATTAAAGGAGAATAAGGTCAATCTTGAAGATTATTATTATTTGATAATTTGTAATTTGTTAAATTTAAATTAATACCAAAAATATCTTTTTCATAAAAATTTTTATTTTTTTGTAATAAAAGCAAATAATCATATTCAAAATCATTTGATCTGAATAGAGAACAAAAAACCAGTTTCTAAAAATTTACATGTTTACCAGATTTTAGCATAATTATATTTTGATGATATTCAAAATCTTTATTTAAAGAACTCAAAATATTTTTCATTGCTAAATACAATAATTTTACCTTTAAAGGATAATGAATTTAACATTATTGGATAAATATTTTTTTGAAAAATTTCTCTTCTTTTTTCGTTATGTAAAAATTCTTAGTAATGATTTTCATAATATTTGGATAATGTATTACCATCACAAATAATTAAATCTAATGACAGAAAACAAAATTTTATTTTCGATATCAACATAAAGTAATTCTTAATTTTTTAATAATAGATTCATACGAGCTAAACTAAAACCTATAATAGGACGATAACGGGTAAATAAATTATTATTATAATCTGAGGATATAATATACAACACACAGAACCACCATTATATATTATCTTTAAAATTTTGATGATTATGATGTATTTCTAATGCGGTATAATTTTATTTAATATTTAATCCTAAATCATTATCACAAGTCATATCATAAATATTGGCATTTATTAATAATTCTGATTTAACTAATTTAGGTATTAAATGATTAAATTTAGAATCTTTTTATTAGTACTATTTTTTGTTTTTTGATGTTCTTCAATAACAATTGGTTTAAATTATGAATCGGTATTTGATGAATCATAAACATTATATTTTAAATAAAATTATAGTCTAATAAAACCAAATTATTTTTATATAAATTTATTTTTCTAAATAAATATTGATATTTAGTGTTATTAGAAATATCAATATTATAAGCTTCATGTAAGTTGTCAATTAATTCTGCTTCGGTTAATTGTTTATTTATTAATTGGTTAATCAAAGAAGACCAAAATAAAAATTTATATGTAAAATAAAATGATTACTAATATTCGTATTCTGAGAATCTTCATATAAATGATTTTGTTCATATTGGTATGACAAATATTAAAAGTAATTAAACTGCAAATAGATTCTTGAATATAATGAAATGTTCTAGAATGTTTAGCATATTTTTGTAACAAATGAATTAATTGTTTTTCAGGAAAATACTATCAATTTAATTAACATTAATTTTTTATACGCTATCTTTATTTAGAAACAGCTATCTTTTTTTATTATTAAAAAGGAATTTTTTTAATATATGTTCTTAAAAAGAAATAATAAATTTTTATTATAATTTTAATGTATATTATACTAAAGACAAAAATAAAAATCCATCAAATTGAAAAATATAGATTTAATAATTTATGAAATTAATTTATATAAAATTAAATTTTTCGTTACTTTTGTAAAATTAATATTTCAGAAAATTATAATGTTTCTGAATTATATCAATATCACATTCTTTATTTTTTTATTTTTTTATTCGGACAATTTTATAAACATTTATTAGTTTATCATTATTATTAACTATCTGATGAATCATATTTTTAATATATGATGAATCATAATTTTCTTTATCTTATGATTCCATAATTATTTTGATTTATCATTATCCTTCGTTTTATCAATTTCAGTATTAAGCATTTGTGAATATTTTATTTATGTATTACTATTGGTTTCGTAATTTAGTTTATCTTAGGATTTGTGTTTTTTCATTATAATTTTTAATAAATTGATTATTTTCGATTTTATTTAATTTATTTATTTAAAGATTTAAATTCATTTTTTGTTTTTGTTATTAGTTATTTTAATTTTTATGTTTAAAGAAACATAAATCATAATTAACATTATTGTGATAAATATTAAATAAATAAAATTAATCAAATATAATAATGTTTTATTATTTTTTGTTTTTTTGTTTTTTTCATTTTTATAATCTAACCTATAATAAAATAATTATATGATTTAATGAATTTTTATTAATATTTTTAATATTAATGAATTCTAAAACGATAAATTATTATATATATAATATTTTTATAAAAAATTCACCTTAAAATATTTGTTTTAATTTAAATAATTTGTTTTTTGAAAAAAATTATTCGAATATTATTTATATATTTTATTAACAAAAAATAAATTTTATTTCTTTTTTATTAGTATTATGATCTTTATTTAAAAAATATTTTTGATAAAAATAAAGAAAAAACATAACATTTAATGATATAAATATAACTAGATAATACTTTTTAGTTGGAATTCATTAGTTAATATGAGTTTTTAGTATTTCAATAAAATGTTAAAATTTAATTTTATATAATTTAGAAAAAACCCAAATAATATTAAAAATAAATATCTTAATAATATTCTATTCTATAAGTTAATGCAATAAATAATAATTAATTTTAAAATATAAAAGATAGAATAAATTTTATAACGCGAAATTTAATTGATAATATTTTACTATATCAATAAAGAAGCTAATCAGAATCTATTTATAATTAAATTTTATTAAATATTATAATTATTTCTTGGAATAAATAAATTTTTTATATAAATCAATTTCAATTTTTTATTTATTTTTATAAATGTAATCTACACTTTTTGGCAATTATTTTATGGTATTATCAATATTTTTAATTATATTAATTTTATTTTATAAAAAAGAAGCTAAAAATATTGTGATTAAAATCAAAATATATTGTTTTTTTAAATTTAAAAATTAAAAAAATTGACAAATTTTTTTATATTCCTTATGTAAAAAAATTTTAATTTAATTATTAATTTTTATTTATCATCCTTCGTTAACGAAAACCTTATTAATTTTTTATTAGTGAATATTTATTGTTTTGTTTGATGGCATTTTCATAATATAAAAATAATAATACCAATAAAAAGCTAAATAAAAAAATATTAAATTAAAAGACTATTTTTTTATTTGGCCATTTTATATTAAAAACTCTTTTTAATTTTACTTTTGTATTTAAAAAAATATTAAATATTTTTATATATTGAATAAAAATTTATTTTTATTTATGAAATTATATAAATCGGTAATATTTATAATTATCATATTTTAAAAATATAATTTTAGTAATAAACACAAAATTATAAACATATAAAATTTTTACATTTAATATTAATATTAAGAATTATTTAATTTTCAATTTAATTTAATATTCATTATTAAAAATAAATTATTTTCTTATATTTTTTTATTTTTAATAAATCAATTTTACCAAAATAAATTTTAAAAAGCAAAATTTAATTTAAATATCTTAAACATTTTATGTTATAATTACTAATAAATTTTTATTTTAATTCTAATTAGAATAGTTAAAAAAAATCGAAAAATTGAATATGGCGAAAATAAAAAAAATATTTTTATTCCTTATTATTATTGTAATATTATGGTATATTTTAATGTTTAAAAATAATTTTTTAATACACAATAACTTAAAAAACAAATTAGATCAAAAAAAAATACAAATACAAAAAAAATCTGAAATAAATGTTAGCGATCAACAATATACAATAAAAGAAAATTCGCAAACCTTTAAAGATAAAAATTTATTAGATTTTATAGAAAAAATTTATTTACAACTTCAGAATAAAATTCATACAATCGATGATGAATTAAAAAAATTTCAAAAAAATAATTATAATTTAAATGAACAATTTGTACATAATTATAAAAAATTAGAAGAAATTAACCAAAAAATAAGTCGAATAACAAATTCATTAAATCAAAAACAACAAACGTTAATTCAAAATAAAATTTCTACTTTTAAAGTAGATTCTTTAACGCCGCTGCAACAACAAATTCACCATCTTAGAAAAAAACAATCACAATTAGCAGAAGAAATAAAAAATATTAAGATTCAAATAAAAACAATACAAAAAGATAAAATTGACTTAGAACAAGCTAAATCTATTTATCATTCGATACTATACGAATTAAGCCAATACAATAATAATATAACTATAACTATCGAAAATCAATAGTTTTAACTAACAAATATTATTTATTTTAAAAATATTAATTCGGATTATTTTTAATCGTAAATTACTAATTTTATTTTTAAAAATTTATTTTTATATTTTAATATTGAATATTATTTTTTACTAATTAAATTTAATTATTTGTATTTTAGTTAAATTAAAGAGATGATATAAAATAGTATTAAAAAACAAATCCAAATTATTTTTATAACATAAAAAAATAGTTCTGGATTATTTTATGTATTTTAAATTAAATTTGTTAATTAAATTTGTTATATTTTGATTAAAAATAATTATTATAATTTTCATTTATTTTGTAAAGTCTTCAATATATAATTAATTTTATTAATTTTTTTTAAACAATAATTTTCGTATTTAACTAAAATATATCTAAATAATTCGATAACTATTATATTAAATAAGAATTGTATAAAAATACAAAAAAATGTAATCAATTTTTTTTAAATTTCAAATTTTAAAAAGTATAGTAGTTAAATAAACTTGATTAAAATAAGTTAATAGATATGGTTAAATTAGGATAATTTCCCGAATAGTAATATAATCTTAATTAATTTAAAATATTATTATTAAAAAATTAAATATTTGATATTAAATTTATATTTATAAATTATTAAAAAATTTATTCAAATATAATATAGGATATTTTTTTGTATAAGACTATATCAACAAATGAACAAAAAATATTAATGATATGCCAATAAAGCATCACAAAGTGATATCCTATTATAAAGCTAAAATTATTTTAAAAAATTATCTTTTTATTAAATTTTGTTGATTTATAAGTATTATATTAATAATAAAATTTTAATTTTGAACAATAGCTTTTAATTAGAAATAATGAAAAAATATCATGTTTAAAACAATTAAAAATATTAAATTATAATTTTCATTTTTATTAATAAAATTTAAATAAATTTAATGTTTTGTAATTAAAAAATATATAAATTAAATTTTCAATTAAAAAATGTATTAATTATTAATTTATATATGCTTTTGTATATTAAAATTAATTAAATTAAGATAAATCAAAATTTTTTTTATTAATTAAAAAATTAACAAATTTTGATCAATAAATTAAATATATTTATTTTGGAAATTAATATCTTGAAAATTAATAAAAATTTTTTTTAAAAGGAAACAAATATGAAATTTATTAAATTATCAAAAAAAAAATTAATATTTGTAATTATTATTTCAATAATATTATTATTGATAATTTTAACTAATATTGATTTATTAAAATCGAAAAATCAATCTTATCAAAAATCTTATTTATCTTCTGGTCAATTAAAACAATTTAATTTATCTAAAAATTTATTTTCATCTGAATTAAAAATTAATAATTATAACAATTCTGAAAATGTTAAATCTTATATTTTTTCAAAAGATTATAAGAGTATAAATGAATTTTTAGATAATATTACTGAACAAGATAAACCAGAAATTCAATTTATTAAAAAATTATTTTTAATATATATATCAGAATTAAATAATATTAATAATTCAATAGAAGATTATCAGAATGAAATTATAAAACTTAAAAATAAATTAGATTTTATCCCTATTATAATAAATTTATTAGAACAAAAAATTCAAAAATTACAAGAAAATCGAAAAGAAATTAATAATAATATAAATATTAAAAAAATACAACAACAAAATAAAAAAAGCGAATTACAAACACAAGGTATAACTGTCTATAATAATCAAGAAATTAATAATATAGAAAAACAAATTGCAAAATTAATAGTACAAAAAGAATTAACCTTAAAACAAATAATTTCCATTAGATTAGAAAAACAAAATTTACAAAATTTTGAAATAATAGTACATCAAAAAATAAAAATATACCAGGATCAACATATAAAATTAAATTCTTTATTAAATCAAAAATTTCAACTTTATATGCAAAATTTTTTTATATTTAAAGATTTATATATAAATTCAAAATCTAATCAAATTAAAAATAAAAATCATTAAATTAATTATATTGTTATTTGAATTTTATATTTGAGATTTTTGATGCTAAATAATTTATTAATAATTATTCGGATTAACTTTAAAGTTAATCTTTATTATTTTTTTATAAAAAATAAAAAATTTAATATGTATAAAGTTATAAAGTTACTTTGATAGTTAGCAAAGCAAATTTTTAATTTTATTTTTATATCATTTATTAATCTAATTAAAAAAATTTTAATTTAGTAATTGCTAAATAATTTAGCATAAATTTATAAATATAGAATATCGAATATAATTTAGTTAAATTCAAAAAGTTTATAAAGAAATAATGTCAAAAAAGTCGATTATGAAACGCTTTAAAATTAAAAAATATTAAATAATTTAATAAAATAAATAATTATAAAATAATATTAAAATATTAAAAAAATAAGATAAAATTTAAAACATTTAATAATATTATATAATATTAATATATTTTTATTTGTAAATCATTAGCAATATTAAAAGGTTATTTAAATTAACAAATTAAAAATAATTATAATAAATACCCAAATGCATCCTTCTCTAAAGTTAACTATCTCTATATAAAATCTTTAGTTAAATTTAAATGACAAGAAGTATAAATTTTTTTATGTTTCAATTAAAATCAAATTAACTTTATTTTATTCAACTTTATTTATTTATTGTTGATTTTGTATTTTTATGGATTTCTAATAATAATCAAGTTATAGCAATGAATAATAATAATAATTTATACCAAAATAATTGTTGTTCAGGATGTTAATATCCATGAATTTAATGAATTAGAAAATAATATAATGCCATAAATTAATAATATTTTAAATAATTTTTCTAAAAGATGATATAGATGTTTAATAATTTATTAAAAGAAATTACCGAAATACATAACAGAATAACAGAGCTATTCAAAGAAAAAAAATAAATACATTTTCAAGAACTAATATTAAGAATTTTGGATAATAAAATGACAATAATCGAATTAGAAAAAGAAAATATTCATCATTAATATAAAAAATGATGGGATCTATAGATAGTATGGACTTGTATGCTAATCAACGCAAATTAATAAATTACGAAATATTCAAATAAATCGATCAAAATCGACAACAAATGATGCTTATTAAAATCAAATGTACAATTAAGTTAAATAAATAATATATAAAGAAATTGCCCATTTAAATATATATTAATTTTATATATACTATAAATAATTTGCAATAAATATTATTATCAACATAAAAATCCTTTCTCTGATGCAAAAAAGAGAGGAGGGTATTTAATCTTTTTTAAAAATTAAAATATCAAAATATTATAAAAAATAATAAATAAAATATTATTAATTTTTTTTAGAAAATATTTTAAAATGTAAAATAAATTTTTTATTTTCACAATTATATTATCATCGAAAATTACCAAAAAATAAAGTTAATATTAAACTCAACAAAATTACTAAATATTTTTTATTTTAAAATTATTTAATTTTTTAAAAAATATTTAAATGGTTATTAAACGAAATATGTCTTTATAAAAATAACAAAAAATAAAATTAATGTTCTATTTTATTAACTAAAATTAATAATTTGCCTAGAAAACCTGGTTGTTATTTATTAAAAATTGTTATAATAATATTATTTATATCGGAAAAGTTAAGAATTTATTTGCAAGAATTAAAGTTATTTTTATTTAAAAAATCATAATTCAAAAATTAGTAATTTAATTCAAGAAATATGCGATGTAGAATATATTTTATTACTAATAATGAATTAAAAGCTTTTATATTAGAATTTAATTTAATTAAAAAACATATACCAAAATACAATTTTAAATTGTTAGATGATAAAAATTATACTTATATTGAAATTACTAACGAAAAATACCCCCGTTTTAAAATTTCTTATTATAAAAAAGTTCCTGCAAAAACTAGAGTATTTGGCCTTATCCATAATAATAGCAATGAAAGAAACAGTACATTTATTGTATAAAATTTATCCTTTAAGATATTGTCAACCGATTTCTAAAACCTTATCATTATTATCAAATTAATGAATGTTTAGGTCCTCCTTTTTGTCCTAAAATAATAAATATATTGATTATTCTTTGAATATTAGAGGAATTAATGATTTTTTACAAGGAAAAAATAAAAATATTTTTAACTTTTCAAAATGTATCAAGGAAAAATTAAAGAACATTATCAGATAGTCTCGGAATATATTGATGATCCCATTGATAATATGATTATTTATTTACATTTATATTATCAAAACAATTTATTACCTAAAAAAATTTTTTAATTCGGATTTAATTATGAAAAAACCGAAATAAAAAATAATTAATACTAAGTTTTCAGTAAAATTTAACACAGAAGAAAAACAAATATAAGAATTATCTCAAAAAACGTAGAAGAAAATTTAAATAAATATAATTTATTATATAGCGCTAAATTAGAAGCTACAACAATAGCTTTAAGTGAAGAGGTTCATAATTTTACTATTTTAATTTTCATAGAAAAATTAATAATCAAGAAAATATTTGCAATCTTATTTAATTTAAAATTAAAAAATATTTAAATTTTACATATTATAAAGGATATTTATGGATAATCAAAATTTTAGTTATTTACAGAATAAAATATATAATTAAAGGTGCTGAAAATAATTTAAAAAATATCGATGTTGAAATTCCCAAATTTAAGTTAGTAGTTTTTACTGGTATTTCAGGTTCTAAAAAAACTTCTTTAGTTTGAAATATTTTATATCAAGAAGGTAAAAGAATTTATTTAGAATCTTTAAATTTTTATGATCGTAAACTTTTTCAATTTGCAAAAAACCTAATATTAATTGTATTTCAGGTTTAGCTCCATAATGAATATTGAACAAAAACAAAAAAAATGTTAATAATTCTAAAGAAAATACTGTTGGCGCAGAAATTTATCATTATTTACAATTAATTTATGCGCATATAGGTGTTTATTACGATATACAAAATAATCAAAAATATACTATAGAACAAATAATGAATAAATTATTAACCAAAAAATTATAATTTTATTTCCATTACATGATAATCAAAAAAATATTTCATTCAATAATTTTAAAGTGAATAAAAGAAGGTTTTAATCGTTTTTTAATCAATAACATTTTTTACCTTTAAAATAATATTAAAGAAATTGATTATTTAAAAATAAATGAAATAAATAATATTTTTATAATTATTGATCATTTAACTATAAACAATCAAATAAAAACACGTTTAATAATTAGCTATAAATTTAATAACAGAAAATATTAATTATGTTACCAAATCAACAAATACTATCTTTTGATTTAGATTATAATGATGGAAAAAACTCTTTAACTCAATTTTAGAAAATAAAATGAATTTGTTTTCTTTTTATAAAAAAAGAGGAATTTGTAATCATTGTAAAGGTTTAGGCAGTATAATGGTTTTTTGATGAAAAATTAATTTTAGATCAAAATAAATCTATTTTTGATGGAGCTATATTGCCTTTTGAACAACAAAATAATCCTACAGAAAATATTCAAGACAAGCTTAATATAAGGTTTAGACACATTATAAAATTGACGTTTTAATTTACCAAAATGAATAAATTTATCATTAATATTTTATTATATTCCTGATAAATTTATCTAATGAAAGTTTAAAATTCTATTCCTATTCTAAAATATTATCAAACAAATTTTGCTAATTATGATAATATTTAAAATTGGTTAAACCAATTTAAATCTTTAATTGTATGTCCTGATTGTTATGGAGCTAGATTAAATGAATATACTTTATCTTATCAAATTAATAATAAAATATTTATGAATTAACCAATTTAACTGTTAATGAATTATTAAATTTTATAGAAAATACAACATTAAATTCGATAGCCAAAATCAATACCCAAGATGCATGCTCCTTGAGATAGCTATTAAGAAACGTTTAAATTTATTAAAAAAATTAGGTTTAGAATATTTAAATTTAAATTGAAACATTAGTTCTTTATTCGGGGGCGAAATACAGAATTAAATTAATTAATCAGCTTGCTTCTCGATTAACAGGAGTTATTTATATTATTGATGAATCGTCTGTCGTCGGTGTCTACATCCATATAATAATATTCAACTAATCAAAATTTACGTCCATTAGTAAATACTGTATTAATTATAGAAAACATGATATCTGCATTATATTATTGATTTAGGTCTTGAAGTCGGTAATAAAGGTGGTAATATTGTAAGTTATGGAAAAATAAAAATAATATTTCAGAAGATAAACATAGTTATCATTTAATTAATTATTTAGGAATTTCAGAAATTGTTAATAACTTATTTTCTCAATCTCATGAAGCAAGATCTAAAGGTTATAACAAACGCCGTTTTATTTTAAATTCTGTTTCTGCTTTTTGTCATGCTTGTCAGGGAAAAGTGTTAAAAAAATCTTTATGGATTTTTACCTAATATTATAATTACCTGTGATCAATGTCAAGATAAAATATTTAATTCTGAAACTTAACTATTTATAAAAATCAAACTATTGCTAATATTTATGACATGAATGTATCCGAAGCATATATTTTTCATAATCATAAAAAAATTAAAATTATTTTAGAATTGTTAATTAGCGTAAGATTAAATTATTTAAAATTAGGTAATAAATTAGATAATTTATCAGATGGCGAAAAACAAAGATTGATTTTAATTAAAAAAATATATAAAAATTATTTTTAGAAAAATATTTATATACTAGATAAACCGACAAAAGGATTACATTTTTTTGAAATTGAAAAAATTAATTTTTTTAATACGTACATTAATTAATCAACAAAATACATTAATTATGATTTAAATGCTGATTATATAATCGACTTTAGGACCTCAAAAGGAGGAAAAATAGTGGTTATATTATATTAAAAGGTGATATTTTAAGAAGAAATAATCCGAATAGTTACTGGTCAATATTAAAATAAGGGATAAATCTCATAATGAAATTTAAATTAAAAGTTTATATAAACCGAGTGGTGATCAATCTCAAGCTATTCAAGAATTATTGAAAAATTTTTATAAAAGGGAAAAGGAGCTAGGTGCTACTACAGGTACTGAAAAAACTTTCACCATTGCTAATATTATTAATCAACTCAATAAAAAAACTTTAATAATTGCTCATAATAAAGCTTTAGCGAGACAAATTTTAATGAATTAAAAAGAAATGCTTCCTGAAAATAAAGTGGAATATTTTATTTCTTATTATGATTATTACCAACCAGAATCGTATGTTGTATCTCCTCTCGTGATGTTTTTATAATCGAAAAGAAAAAAATATTAATGAAGAAATAGTAGAACTACGTCAATAATACTATTAACGCTTTAATTGATCATAACGATTTATTATAGTATCATCTGTATCTTGTATTTTTGGAATTGGAGATATAGAAGATTATAAAAATTCTATTTTATATTTACACCAAAATCAAAACTATCCTATGGATGCGTTATTTAAAAAATTAATAGAATTACAATATTGTACGATTTATAATTAACAAATGATAATTTTCGTGTTCACGGTAATATTTTGGATCTTACAAATTCTAATTTAAAAAAAGAAGCAATTCGTTTAATTTTCGAAGATAACAAAATTTAAAATATTCAAATTTTAAATATGATAGATGGCACTTATTTTTAAATAATTAACTAAAGTGATCATTTTCCCTGCTTCTATTTATGCAACTAATCCTAGAAAATTAAAAGAAAGCATTAAAAGAATTAAAATAGAATTAACTAAACGGATTAAATATTTTTAAATCCCAAAATCAAATTTTAGAAGCTCAAAAAATTGAAACAAAAACTAAATATGATCTAGAAATGTTAACAGAGTTAAGTATTGTAAAGGTATTTTATTCAAGACATATATCTCTTTAAAAAAAAGAAACCTCCAACTATTTTAATTGATTATTTTGGTTCAGATTTTTTAATTATTATTGATAAATCTCACATATTACTATTTCACAAATTAAAGGTATATTACTCTCGTAAACAAAAATTAATTCAATATGGGTAGAGCTTTAAATAATAAACCATTAAAATTTAAAGAATTTGAACAAAAAATAGATAAAATCATTTATTTTTATCAGCAACACCAGGAAAGTATGAATTAAACAAGAATATTCCTATAGTAGAGCAAATAATTAGGCCAACTTTTATTTTAAGAGCCTCAAATTAAAATTAGATCAACTCAGAATCAAATGCATGATTTATTTGAAGAAATAAAAAAACTTCAAATCAAAAATGAAAAAGTTTTAGTAACTACTATCAGCATTAATTTTAGTGAAGATTTAAGTTTTTATTTAAAAAAAATGGGTATTAAAGTGATTTTTTACATAGTAAAATCCAGCTTTACAACGTTTACAAATTTTACAAAATTATGTATGGGAAATATTCAAGGCAAAGTAATTATTTATGCAGATAACATTACAGATGCTACTATGAAAATAGCTATTTCCGAAAAACCAATAGACGACGAATTATTCAACAAGAATATAATTAAAAATATCATGTTAATCCTCAAAATTATTAATAAAAAAATAAATATTAATAATTTCAAAAAAATCATCAAAAGATTTTATGAAGGAAATCAATCTTGATCCTAAAAATGTTATTAAAAAAGAATTAATTAAATTAAAAAAATTAAGTTAAAAATTAGATTTTGATAAAGTCATTTTTTATAGAGATTTAAACATTTCAATTAATAAAAATAATTCCACCATTTTATAATTATAAATTTTATAATTTATTTATTCTAATTCATAAAAAGAATATAATTTTTTTTGTAATTTGTCTTTTTGTTTATCTAATGTTTCATTAGAATGTTTAATAAAATTAAATTTAATATTTTCGAAGTTTTGAAAACGTTCTTGGTCAAATTGATATTGTTTTTTTAAATTATTAATTATTAATAACAATCTGTTTTTATCGATATCATTCGATTTTTTTGATAATTTATCTTCTAATATTTCAATTTTTAATTTTATTAACTTTTGTTTGTTCATTAAATTATTAATTTTAAAATCTAAATTATCAATATAATTTTTATCTCTTTTAATTTTAACTTTTAAAAAACTCCATTGATTTTTTATTTTGTTAATTATTTTTTTTTCTTCGTCAGTATTGTTTGCCATTAATAATATTTTATCACAATTTTGTTCAAAAATATATTTTTGTATTTTTTCGAAATCTTTTAAATTAATTTTAAATTTATAAAAATCTGAAGAAATTTTTTCTTTTTTTTCAGTATTATTTGATGATTCAACAATATCATTTTTCAAAATTTGCGATAAATATAAATTAATATAATTGCTTTTTTTTATCATAAAAAAATATTTTATTAAAAAAATAAAAATAATAATAAATAATAAAATGCATAAATTAAAAATTGAAAAATTTTTTTTAAAACTCATGATTATCTATTTCTTTTTCTAAATTGATATAAATTAATTATATTAAATAAAAATAATGTTAAGGTTATTATTAATAATTTTTTTTAAATATAAATATATTAAATTGTTTATTAAAAAAGTTATTTTTATTTTTCATATTAAAATGATAGCCTCCCATATAATAATAAATAAAAAATTTTTCCTAATATTTAGGCTTTAATAATATTAAATATTAAAATTATTTTTTCTGATAATAATAAAAATTAACTTTTAATTGTAATCAATTTATTTTTATTATTTATTGATAAATATTTATTTGAAAAAGCGGGAGAGGTATATTTTTTTAAAATTTTTTGTATCTATTATCACATTTAATGTAAATATAATGATAACTTAATTAAATATTAATATTTAATCTAATTATGAATTATATTTAATTATTTTTTAGAAATATACAATACATATTATTAGCGCCATTACCCATATGTTTTAATTCTTGCAAATTATATGTATTATCTTGACCATGTCTAATTCCGCCATCAAAAAAAACACCTAATAAATTTGGGTCTGGATTTTTAATTATCCAAATCATACTGAAATCTTGTAAATCTTCATTATAACGAGCGCTTTGTAAACTCCAATCGAAATATTTATTAAATATAGCATGTTGTTTTAAAATATTAATATTGCCAATAGATACATTAACAATTCTAGTTTGGCCAATAAATTCCTCTCTTGGCGGCATAGCTAAAACTACATTTTGGTAATTATATATATTTATTAGAACTATAAATGAAAAAGTTAAATGCCATAAACTTCGCATATTTTTTTAAATAATGCCCTCTTTTTTATTTTCAATCAAAAAAACTAAATCTAATTAATTTACAATTTATATTCTATATTACTTTAAAAATTTTTCAATAAAAAAATAAAAATTATTTTTAATAATCCGATTTAAAATTAATTAATTTTTAATATAAAAATAGATAACATTTAAATATATAAAATTTTTCATTTACAATAATTTTTATTATTTTACCAAAAAACCATCAATTATAAATTATACATATTGAAAGTATTTTTTTTACATTATTAAGTAATCACTTTTTTTATATATTTTAATTTATTACAATTTACGAACAACAACAAGATCTTTTTATTCTTATATATATCCAAAATTATAATATTTAAATTAATTAAGCATAGATTATCAAAATAAATATAATTATGATAAAAAATAATAAACGGTAATTAAATAATAATTGTATTAATTTTATATAAAGTAATTATTTTGTCTGATATTAACCAAGAATTAATAATTGCTTGGCAAATATTAAAAAATAATTCTTTTTATGTGCTTAAGTTACTACGAAAATATGTCAATTAAATCATGAAAAAAAGAATTTTATTATAATTTACGTAGTCAAGATTCAGCTTTATTAGATGATGTGCAAAAAAACTGCTCGTTTTATTTTTCTTAATAAAATTTTTTTTAATGGTTTATATCGTGTTAATTCCGAAAATAAATTAATGTTAAAGACAAAATTACTTTATCTAATATTATCAAATGAAAATAATTTAAACAAGATAATTACTTTTTAAAAGATCATAAAAATAAAATTTCTTTTTTCACAATGATTATAAAAAAATTTTTTGTGATCCTCCTTATGATTCTGAAGCCAAAACTTTTAATAGTTATAGCATTGAAATATTTGATAAAGATCATCAAAAAGAATTATGCGAAAATTTAAAACGGCCCATGTCATAGGAGTTAAATGGATATTAACTAATCACGATACTACTTTAATTAATTTTTATATCAATCTTTTTATTTGATGAAAATTCCTGTTGATCGGTTTATTAATTCTCAAAGCACTAATCGTAAAAATCACACTTATGAAATGATTATTACTAATTTTAATTTAAATCAAAAATAGCATCAAAAAATAAAAAATTTATTATTTTTAAAAGACTTAAAAAAACGAAATTATTTATTAAATGAATTTTTTTACATATTTAAAAATATATAAGTAGAAATCAAAAAAATATAAACCAAGATATAATTTCAAAATTTATCTTAAATTATTTTTTGATTTTTTTTGTTTAAAAATTGTTAGTTTTCATTTAATAGTTCATTATTTTGCAATATTTGACATTCTTTTTTATATTTTGGTAGGATGGTAGTGATGTCTACAGTGATAAATTCATAATTAACCAAAAATAAAATAAAGAGATTAAATGCGGAATTTTGTAGGATTAATTATTTTAGACGGATTAGTTTTATCAATGCAACAAAAATGTAATGCTGTTATGCAAGCTAAAACTCCTTATTTAGATTATTTATTTTCTAATTTTTCTTCTAATATGTTGCAACAAGCTTCAGGTGAAGCAGTTGGATTGCCTTTTCAACAAATGAGTAATAGTGAATAGGGTAAATTTAGTAGCCGGTAGAGTAGTTCATCAATCTTCAACTAATAGAAAAATTAAAGATGGTAGTTTTTTCAAAAATAAATGTTTTTTAAAGTAATTCAACACGTTAAAATGAATAAAAGTAAATTACTATTTATTGGGTTTGGTGTATCCCCATCGCATTTAGATCATTTAAGCTTTATTGATGAGCGTCAAAGAAGCCTAAATATGACCTCACCAGTACGGGATATAAACACTAAAGGATAAGAATTGTTCATTAAACAAAATAATAGTGAATATACCAGCAGTTCTTAAAAGCGGATTGCGAAAGTAGTTAGTCAATAAGATACATCGCCACCTAATGATCTTATGGAAAATTCTGAAAAGGTCTAAGAAGAATAAGAAAAGATGTAATACTCGAACCTGTTCTGCAAAAACTACTTAAAAATTGGACAGTCCAAAAAAGCCTATCAATATTAAAAACTATTGGATAGTTTATTAATTAAAATGGAATCTCACCGTTTCCATAACGCGGTTACTTAACCTAAGGAATCAAGGTCGATATTTAGAGGAATCCTAAAGGCTAGTTATTAAATTAACTAATAATGAAATAAAAGTCATTAGGTCCAAGGATAAAGCGACTTTTATTGAAATAAGCTCTCCAAATATGAACGACCTCTTTATAGGGCGAAAGAAGTCAATAATTTATTTTTTATTTTGATTATCAAGAAGGGAATTGGTGTTTATGTCAATAACTATTTTAATCCAGAAACTAAACTTTGGCGAACATTGAATATCATTCAAGATCGTTCATTAAATATTCAACCAGAACTCAAACGCTGGATTAATAAACAATAACCTCAACAACTCTACTATTAAGCGTTCAATCATATCACGACCCATAAGGATTGTCGAATGGGAAATATTGACAGTTAAAAACTGAAAAATACAATACCGCCAACAAATACGTCAATGGCGATTGCCAACCATAATCAGTTAGATAAGTTTCTTATATTCCGGAAAGGTAAGGTAAAAAAATCTCGATATTTCAATATTTTCGCTATTAAAGGTCGATGAATTCTTAATGCTGTGGAACAAATATTAATTCCTTAAAAAGAACGATAAGAATAAACAACTAATCAGTGGTAATACAAGATTAGTCCGATAAAAAGGATAAATTATGGCAAGCCGGATGTTTGGAAACTTGCTTGTTCGGTTTAGAAAAAAAGGGGGGCTATTTGTAATAGATATCAGGAAGGTAAATTCTAATATTGAACGCAAATATGGTATATAACCAAAGCAAATTCCTGTTCCTATTATGAATATAATTCATGGTGATTCGCATGCTGATAATAATATTGATTTTCAAGAATTTATGATTTTACCTATAGGCGCTCCTAATTTTAAAGAAGCTTTAAGATACGTTTAAGAAATATTTAATCATTTAGGTAAAATTTTAAAGTTAAAAAAATTAAATACAAATGTTGGAAACGAAGGAGATATGCTCCCAATTTAAATTAAAATGAAGAAGCTCTTGAAATCATTTTAGAAGCTATTCATAATGCCGGTTACCAATATCTATATCGGTATGGATATAGCTCTGAATTTTTTGATAAACAAAATAAAAATATGTTTTATCAGGAGAAAAAGAGCATAAATATTATTGAAATAGCTTAGAATTAGTGGATTATTTTGATAATTTAGTGAAAAAAATACCCGATAATTATGCTTTGGACGAAAACGATTGGGAAGGTTGGAAATTATTAACTAAAAAATTAAGAACAAAATTACAAAAAATAGTTGGAGATGATTTGTTTGTAACTAATATCAATAAATTACAAAAAGGAATTGAAAATAATATTGCTAATTTCATTTAATCAAATTAAATCAGGAAACAGAAACTTTATAAGCAATTGAAATGGTTAAAAGTGGTTATACAGAGCAATTATTTCTTATCGCAGCGGTGAAACTGAATATGATTATTGCTATTTATCTGTTGTCACTAATGTGGGTCAAATAAAAACAGGTTATCTTTGTCGTACAGAGATCGTGTTACATTATTACGAATTGAAGAAAAATTAACTACTACAGCATCTTTTTTAGGTTTAAAAGTATTTTATAATTTGCTAAATAACTTTTTTCAATTTATTTAATTTAAAGTTAAAATAGAATAATAAAAAATAAAAAAGATCAACTTTAAGTTGATCTTATTAATTTTTAAATTTTTTTAATCTTAATTAAATTAATAATATTGACTAAAATATAAATGTTTGTTAGAATTAATTGTCATTATGAAAATCGCTATTAACTTGAAAAAAATAATTTCTTAAAACTATTTAATTACTTTAAATTTCTTTTAAATAAAAAGTTAAAAATTATAAATTTTAATAAACAATAATTAATTTTAAATTAAAAATAATTAATATAAATAAATATTTAATATAAACGTTATACTATATTATAATGAATAATTAGCTCATTTAATGAAAATAAACAGTACTATGTTTTATAAGATTCGCTTTTTGTAAACTAATCAAGATATTAACAATCTTAATAATGAACAAAAATCAAAATTATTGAAAATTTTTTATAAATATAATAATAATAAATTAAGCGCATCTAAATCTGTTGTAAATTCAATTCTAGAACTTGAACAAGAAGTTTGTTTTAAATCTTTTTAGATAATTTAGTTATAATAAATCAAAATACTTTTTACTCTGATACTGATGATATCACTCAATTAAATAATATCGTGGAAAGTACAAAAGATATTATAATATCAAGTTTACATGATTAATCTTTATTAAAACGATCCAAGTAAATAATTTAAAAGATGCAGATATGTCGAATCAACTTTTATCTAATTGTTGTAGAGATATTGTTGAAGCTTTGACTCAATTAATATTGAATTATAATTTTGGCATGTTTTTAAAATTAGCAGCTCAAATACCAGGTGTAGTAGCATTTGCTATTGCAAATATTCAATAATTTTTGTTAAATAAAAAAACTCTCAGAATTTATAATATATATTTTCTGGGATTTTTTTAAATAATTATTAAAATTTTGTTAATTTATTTAAATTAAAATTTAATGTTTTATATTTTTTTTTAAAGTTACAATTTCATTAAAATTTCTTATTTGATTATTTTTATGTTCTAAATTGAAAAAACCATGTCTAATAAATTGAAATTTTTCTAAATTATTTTTAAAATCTAAAGTATTTTCTATAAAACCTTTTTTTTGTACCCAAGAGTTAAAATTAAAAAAATTTTTAATTTCTTCAGGTTTTTGCTTATTTAATTCATCGGTATTCTTTAATAATAAATCTTGATAAAAATTAAAAGTTGCTTCTGAAGAATTCTCAATAGTTAGAAAATGAATAGTACCATTAGGTTTACGTTGGTTAAAACCACTACCACTTTTAGTGATTGGATCGTAAGTAGCTAAAATTTCTATAATTTCTCCGGATTCATTAGTTATTATTTTATAAGCTTTAATAAAGTAAAAATATAAAAGTCTAACTTCTCCATTTAAAAATAATCTTTTAAAATCTTTATTAGGTTTGTTTATTTCAAAATCACTATGTTCTATATAAATATTACGTGAAAAAAAAACTTTTCTTTTAATTTGTTCATTATTTTTGTAATAAGGTATTTCGCGATATTCTATTTTATTTTCGGGATAATTAGTAATAGTTATTTTTAAAGGTTTGATAATAGCGATTATAGTTTTAGTTTTTAATTGTAAATCGTTTCTTAAACAGGCATCTAACATATTTTTATCAATATTACTGTTTATTTTGGAAAGACCAACTTCTATAATAAAATTTTTAATTGCCAAGGGAGTTAATCCACGATTTCTCAAACCTATTAAAGTTGGTATACGCGGATCATCCCAACCTTGTACTAAATTATAATCAATTAATAATTTCAGAATTCTTTTGCTTAAACAAGTACCAACAATATTTAATCGACCAAATTCAATTTGTTGCGGAATGTGAATCATTTCGGTTTCTTTAATAATCCAATTATAAAGTGGACGATGATCTTCGAATTCCAAAGAGCATAGTGAATGGGTAATTTTTTCTACAGAATCAGCTAAAGGATGAGCAAAATCATAAGTAGGATAAATATAATGATGTTGTTGTTTTAAATTTTTAGTATTCAAAATTCTATATAAAACTGGATCTCTTAAATTAATATTTGGACTAGACATATCAATTTTCGCTCTTAATACTTTTTCTCCCATTTGGAATTTACCTTTAGCCATTTGAATAAATAGTTTTAAGTTTTCTGATATAGAGCGATCACGATAAGGAGAACATTGTTGCATTTCTCTTGTTTTTTTTAACTTTTCCGTATTCAAATCATCTACGAAAGCTTTGTTTTTTTGTATTAATAAAAGAGCTTTTTGATATATTATTTCGAAATAATCTGAGGTAAAAAAAATTTTATCCGGTTTATAACCTAACCAATTTATATCTTTTTGGATATTTTCAATATAAATAGATTTCTCACGTATTGGATTAGTATCGTCATACCTTAAATATGTTTTTCCTTGAAATAATTTGGCTAATTCAAAATTAATAATAATAGCTCTAGCATGTCCTAAATGTAAAAAACCGTTTGGTTCAGGAGGAAAACGAGTAATAATTTCAGATATTTTATTTTGTTGCAAATCTTTTTTCATAATAGTTTTGATAAAATTAGAGATTATCATAAAATATTTGTTTTTTTTCCTTTTATTTTTATAAAATTAATCATTACTTGACGCAATTTATTTTTTTATTTTATATAGTATTATTGTTTTTTAAGTTTTTAAGATTAATTAATATAAGTTACTTAAATCTATAATGTATTAAGATAACTAAAGATATTATTAATTAAGCTCAATATTATAATATTTAAATTTTGGTTTGCATATAAATTAATTGATTTTAGTTATATAATTGTTTTTGTAATTTTTATGGCAATTATATATAAATAATATCTTGTCTTTGCACAGTTATAATAGTTATGCATTTTACTTATTTAAAAATTATTATTTTTTGTTATTAATTACAACCTAGAAAAAATTTTTTTAATTAGTTATCTCTTTTTTTAATTTTATCGATTATTTTTTCCTCTATTTATTATTTATAAAATAATGTTACTTGATAGTTTTTAAATAATTTTTTAATTTACTGAAGTTTTTAAGTCATAAAATTATAGGCATATTTTATGATAATTTAAGTTATATATAACATATCTAAATAGAGATGTAATATAATAATTATATAATTTATTTTTAGTATTTTTACTTATAAAAAAATAAAATTTAACAAAATATATTCAATAAATAGATTTTTTTGATTAATTTTTATTAAAAATAAATATAAAAGTAATTAAGGTAGTTTTTTTTAGATATTTTTAGTATACTAAAGTAAGCGTTTTTTAAAAAATTTTATTTTTTTCAGGAGTCATCTTAAATGTATATTAAATTGATAAGCCGTGTTATTTTTTTATTAATATTTTTTATTATTTTATTTGTGATAAAAAATGAATTAAATGCTAATATCGATAAAGATTACGAAGATAATTACATAACATCTCTTGAAGAAATTCGAAAAACTTGGCGTAGTCTTGATCCGGAAAAAAATAAAAAAGATAATTCATAAAAAATAAAGTAAATTTTAGGAAAATATTATAAAAATTTTTAAAAAAATAGATTATAATTATAACAGAGAGATCTTTTTTTTATGACAATTGTTAAAAATTGTCATTGAATTATGATCTCTCTTTTTTAATTTATATTCAGAGTAGTTTTTATATAGATATTCGATTATTTAACCATTCTAAAATATCTTTATATATTAAGTATAAAAATTATTATTTAATAAATTATGATTACTTGTGTAATATAATTTTAAAGTTTTATCAGAGGACTTTTGATTAATTCAAATAACTCTTTACTATGTGTACAATAATATTATCTTTTTTTCGTGTAATAATAAAATAGGTTTAGGATAGTAGAACTCTCATATATATTTTGGAATTTATAAACATAGCAATTATTATTAATAATACTTTTAATGAACGACTTAATAAAAAGATTTTAAATTGTTTTGTCTTTTTAAAAACGTTATAATTTTATGTAAATCATTTATAAAAATTTTGTCATCTTCAATATCTCCTAAATTATTGTGATTTTGTGTATTTTGACCATGATTTCTTAAATTATATGTTATTACACAGTATATTATAATTATTTGCGTTAAAAAATTAGTTAATCTTTCATATTCTTGAGAATTTTCTCCGATATCATGTGTAATGATGATGTTTGCTTTAGCTTGGTTCCATAGCCTTTTTTAACATTAACATATAGATTAGTATTATGATATCCTAATAAATAAAAATTAGAAAATTTTAGTATTTTAAAAACAAAAATTAAACAAATATATCGTTTTAAATAAAATATTAAATATCAAATTATTATGTTTTTTATTTTTATTATTGAATTGTTTTTGATAATACATCTTAAAAATCTTTCTCCCATTTGAACATAATTTTATGACTAAAAAATATTTTTTAATAATAAAGTGTGATATATTAAAAATTTAATAATATAAAAATGAGATAAAAAAATTAATAACAATTTACAAATTTTTATTTAATTAATAAACTTAATTACAACTTATTAATCAATTAATATCATAACTAATAATTTCAAAATAAATAAATTATTAAGATTTTTATTATTTTTTTCATAAATATAAAAAAATGGAATATATAATGATTAAAAATAAATAAAATAAATTTAAAACTTTATTTTTGGTTTATTAAAACTAAAAAAATATTAAGTTAATTTTATTTTTTTCTAACTTTTATGCGATAATCATAATTATTACTATAACTTAATTTATATGCGATAAAATAAATTTGAAAAGTAAATGCATAATGTTCTCTATTTTTCCAAAAACCAAATTTTAATGGAATAAAAGTTTCTCCTATTAAAATGTTATTATTTAATAATTTTTCCACATTATGAACTGTGATTAATCCATCACTTTTATTAAATTCAATATTGGAATTTTGTTCACAAACAAAATTTTCTTTTAAAGCTTTGTCAATTTCTAATTTGCAAGATCCTATCAAATAATAAGGCAATTTACTCAAAAAACGATAACAATATGTTTTATCTTTCATTATATTAATCAAATTAAAAGACATAGATTTAGATTCTGAATTATCAGGTATATTTATAAAAGGAATTTTAGAAATTTTTTTTGATATTGGAAAAAAAAATATTATAAAATAACTTAATATAATTAAGAACCAAATCAATACTATTTGGATAAATATATTGTAATTGTTTTTTTTTTGCTCATATTGTTCATATTGTTGCCATTTCTCCTGATATATCACCCATTTGAACAAAATATTCCGGGTACACAATAAGTTTTTTGTGTTTTTATTTTTTTGAAAATGATAATTTCACTTCATTTAATTCTTTACAAATTTTATCTAACCAATCAGGAACAGATTGATCTAATAAGTATTTAAGTGCATGAAAAAAACAATAACCATCCCCAGGAGTGTCATTAAAATGTTTAATATAAAAATGTTGATTGTTATAATTTTGCATATCTAATGTAATAATAGAATTATTTGATATCTCATATAAAGACTTTAATTCTGTTAAAAAATTTGTAGATGGTCTAATTACTTTGATTTTCAATATTATTGTTTTATTTATCTTTTTGGATAAAAAATCAATAGTGCTTTGTATCAAAAATGTTTCTGCAGTGTTTAATGATCTATTAAAAATTTTTTCTTCAATTTGTGTTATGTTTAAAGTTTCATCATCAGCCAACTGGTTATATTGTTCGCGTAAAGTTTCATCTTTTAATATTATTTTAAAATGTTCAAATCCTAAATAAGCTAATTTTTCAACTAATTTACGATTTTCTAAACTTTGATCATGGATCCTTCGATAAGAATAATTATCATAATTCGATGTTTGTTTTTCTTTTGTTTTATATACCAAACGATGGCCAATAATAAAAATTATGATTAATGACCATAAAAGCACAAATATACTGAAAATAATTTTAAATTTTTTTTTAATATTAAACATATTTTTAAGTTAATTTAACTATTTCCCTTTCGCGTTATTAAATTAATTTTCTTATTGGTTATCTAAAATAATTTTTAAATTTAATTAAAAAAAATTAATTTATAATATTAAATATAATAGAATGATAGTTTATAACTATATAAAAAAGATTAAAAATAAGTTAAATTAATTTAGCGAATTTAATTATAAATAAATTAATTTTATGCATTTAGAAAATTTTATTTTTATTTTTAAAAATAAAATATTTTTTATTAATGAGTTAATTAAATTATTAAATATTTTAAATAAATATTTTTGTAGAGGTCTTTGTAATATATGTTTTCTAATAATCATAATTGTTTTTAAATGTATAAATGATAATTCTATAGCTTTATTTTATTCAGGTCATTCACATTATAAAAGTGGGGATCAATTATTTCCATTCGAAGTTAAATAAAAATTTTTAATATTTAATAGGCATTCAACAAGATTGTAGCATTTTAATTCTTATAAAAAAATCATCAATGCAAAAAATATTTTTATTTATACCTAACATAAATCCTATTCATAAATTATGGAATTATGATCAATTAAATAAGAACAAATAGCTAATATATCAAAAATTTTATGTAATAATATTTATGAAATGAAAGATTTTAAGTTTGGTTTTTAAATGTATAAATGATAATTCTATAGCTTTATTTTATTCAGGTCATTCACATTATAAAAACGGGGATCAATTATTTCCATTCGAAGTTAAATAAAAATTTTTAATATTTAATAGGCATTCAACAAGATTGAAGCATTTTAATTCTTATAAAAAAATCATCAATGCAAAAAATATTATTTATACCTAACATAAATCCTATTCATAAATTATGGAATTATGATCAATTAAATAAGAACAAATAGCTAATATATCAAAAATTTTATGTAATAATATTTATGAAATGAAAGATTTTAAGTTTGGCTTAATCAACAAATTTGTAAATTCAAATTATTGTCACCGAAAGTTTATTTTGATATTCCGTATTATCATAAAAAATTATTGTTGGGGTTATGAACAAGTTTATAAATTTTAAATTCTTAGCCTTGTATCGAAATAGCCAACAGTTCTCCAATTTTATTAAATTTGCGTAAACAAAAAAATAATGAAGAAATTAATTATATTAAGCATGCCTTGATATACATTATTATTCTTTAATATATTATATTATATATATTTAATAATTTAAAAAAATGTCAATATGAATTTGAAATATCAGTTTATTTTCATTATTTTTGAGAAATGCAAAAAGCTAAAAATGCTTTTGAAAAAAACTATTGTTGCTTCGGAAAAAATGCTTTAATTTTTCATTATAACAAAAATAATTCTAAGTTAAATGATAAAGATATTTGTTTAATGGATGAAGGGATAGTAATCAATAATTATTCTTCAGAAGACATTACTTGTTGTTTTCCTTTAAAACATAAATTTACATCTATACAAAATCAAATTTATGATTTAGTTTTAAACACTAATAAAATATTAATTAATTGGGTTAAACTTGAACATAGTATGCAAGATTTAAATAGATACGGAAAACAAATTATAGTTCAAGGTATGCTAAAATTGGATTTGTAGAAAAAATTTAAAATTATTTTTATCATAGTATTAGTCATTATTTAGTTTTAAATACGCATGATGTTTTAGATATAAGTTTAGAAGAACTTATTGGAGAAAATAGCGTTATTTCTATTAAACCCGGTTTATAATATAATATTGAACATTTAAATTTGGGAATTTGAATTGAAGATAATATTATTGTAAAAAAATAAGGAAATATTAATTTATCTGCTAAAATTCCTAAAGAAATGGCAAAAATAGAATCATTAATAATTAAATAAATATTTGATAATTATTATTATATAAAAAATAATTTAGAATTTATTTGTTTTAGTTATATTTGTTATAATATCAATGTTATATATAAATTATTTATTTTTGCCTTTAAAAGATGATAAATTTTATTTATAATTTTTACAATTTTCGCAAAATATTCTAATATTAATATTAAATTGTTTTCATTTAAAAAATTCGATAATAAATAAAAATTATTATATTTATATTAAAACATAATTAACTAACAACAGAAATTTTAATCTAATTAGAAAATAATTAGAAAAAATACCCTAAATAAACATTTTAGAAATATTTTAAAATCTGTATTAAATGAAAAATTATATAAAGTTATTAAAATAGAACAATTTATAAATCATAAATATTTTACATTATTTTTTTATAAAGATCAAAAAAATTAAGAAATATTAATAGAAATGAATAAGTTTTTTTGATATTTTAATATTAAAATTAATTCCAAGTAATATTTTTTTTGATAATTAAAAAATAATTTATTTAAGTATCATTTGTAATTTAATTTTTATTTTAAATGATTTAAAAATAATATTTAATTAAAAAAAGGGGATTTTAATATTTGTTAAAATTAACAAAAATTAAATTTATATGTTTATTATTGTTGGTATTGCTATTAATTTATTTATTTGATCATTTTTATTATACGAAAAAAGATTATGATATTGTTACCACATTAAATAATCGCTTAGATTTTAGAATATCAGAAAATATACCTATTAATGAAGGAGATCACATAATTAAAATTATTAAAATTATTGATCAACAAGGCAATATTAAAGAATACGATCCTATTACAGGAGAATTGGTATATAAAAAATTTAATTCAAAAGATATGATCACTGGATACGATTATAATCATATATCTGATGATGATATTATTAATTTGGATTATTTAGATAATTTTAAAAAAAAAATTTTTTTAGATGGCAATATTCACGAATATGATGATCAAAAACGTTTATTTCGTAAAATCAATTCTAATGGGATTATTAAGAAATATGATCATAATGATAAAAAAATAGAAATAATTTTACCAAATCAAGATTATAAATATGATAAATATTTATTACAAGAAAAATTTCCTGAAAAAAAACAAAAAACTTATAAATATCATAAAATCCAAGAAACTTTTGCTAATGGTATAACTAGATATTATAAAAAAGATGTTATTCAAGAAATTTCTAATAAATATATTCGCGAATATAATCCTAAAACTAAAACAATACAAAAGATCATTTTTCCAAATAACGAACAACGTAAATATTATGGTTTTTATTTATTTTTTTTAGATCAAGATAGTTTAATGGATAAATTTATTCGAAAATATAGAATTCATAAAATTCATCAAAATTATTTTTTTAAATTAGAACAAGAAATTTTGCCTGATGGTACTATTATAAAATATGATAATAATTTATTACCGATCCAAATAAAAACAAAAAATAACATAATTAAAACAGAATATTTATTAAATACAAATACAGAAAATAATTCGATTAAAATGAAACAATTACCGGATAATTCTATAGTTGAAATAGATGAAACAAAAAATTATAAAATTATTAAAATTACTGATAATAATGGAATCACAAAAAATACTGAAATAATATATTCAGATAATAATATGTGTAAAAATATTGTTAAAATAATTTTTCCTCATGGTTATATTCAAGAATTTGATGAATTTAATGGTGATTTAGTTAAAGAAATATGGCCTAATCAACATATTTTCGAATACACTTATTTAGGAAATATAATGCAATTAAAAAAAGAAATAACTTCTACTGGCAATGAAATTCACTATTATTACGATGATTATTATCCTTTGACATTATCTAATATAGTTATCCCAGGAATAATGTATATTCCTTATCATTTGCCATATAGTTATGATAATTAATCCGAAAATATAAATTTTTTTCGACGTATAGATCAAAAAAGATATTTATTTTTTATATTCAAGAAGAGATTCTATAGCTTTTTTTAAAGCTTGCCAAGGTAAACTAATACAAGTAATTTTTCCAGGATTATCACAAAAAAATTTAAAAATTTGTAATTCTTCGTTAATTTCATTAAAATCAAATTTTTGTTGATTTAACATAGATAAAAAATTTTTAATTTTAAATAATATGTTTTTAATTTTTTGTTGTTTAACAATTATAGACATAATACTCGCTGAAATACAACAAATTGCGCAAGCTTGAGTATTATGGCGAATATTTTGTAATTCATGATCAATAATATAAAGTTGTAATTCTATCGCATCACCGCAATAATTATTTTGGTAACGAAAATATGAATAATTAGGATCATCTAATAGACCTTGGTTTTGAGGATTATTCAAATGATATATCATAATTTTTTTATTTTTATCTTTTAAATAAATCAACATTTACCTCTTTCTTTTAGTAATAAAATTAGTTTTATTTTTGGTAATAAATATTTGTATCGTGTTATCACATGTAACTAAAACGTAATTTATTAAAATTATATTTTTATTACTATAAAAATTATATAATACTATTTAAATCTTTAATTTTGTTTAAAACAGAAATTAAATAGTTAATATCTTTATCATTATTATAAATACCTGCTGAAATTCTAATAGTACTAATTTGATTAATTTTTTTCATAATTAAATTGGCACAATGTTTACCGGTCCGCACATAAATATTATGATGATGTAAAAAATTTTCTATATCATGGGCATGAATATATTTAAAATTAAATAAAATCATATTTGTAGATTGAGGATTAAAAACTATAATTTGAGGCATTGATTTTAAAAAAATATGAATTTTTTTAATAATATTACTAGTATATTGTTGTATTCGATTTATTCCGATTGTTGTAATAAAATTCAAACTTTTTTGTAAAGCTAAAATAGCGCCAATATTTAATGTACCTGGTTCAAATTTATTTGGTAATTCATTAAACATAAAATTATTATGATTGACTTCGCAAACATTACCTCCGCCCACAATAGGAGGAGATAATTGTTCTAATAATTTTTGTTTACTGAATAAAATACCAATCCCAAAAGGACCATACATTTTATGAGACGAAAAAGATAAAAAATCTATATCTAAATTACGAACATCTATAGATAAATGTGTGATCGATTGTGCTGCGTCTAAAATTACCAAAATGTTTTTTTGATGCGCAATATAAGTAATTTCTTTAATAGGAGTTTCATAACCAAAAGTATTAGATATATGATTTAAAACTACAAATTTAGTTTTATTAGATAAAACTTGACAAAAATTATCTACTGTGATTTTATAATCTTTATCTAAAGGAATAAAAATTAATTTAGCTTGTTTTTCTTTAGCTATTCGCATCCAAGGCAATAAACATGAATGATGTTCTAATTCGGAAGTAATAATTTCATCACCAGGTTTAATAAAATGTCGCAACATTTCGACAATCATATTTAGAGATTCAGTGGCGCCCTTGGTAAAAATAATTTCTTTAGGTTGAGCATTTAAAAATTTCGATATATCTTTTCGAGTTTGCTCAATCAATAAATTATTTTGCATTGCTAAACCAGAAGATGAACGAATATTCATACCATTGTTATTATAAAAATGTTGTAATTCTTCAATAACTATTCGGGGTTTCAAAGTAGTTGCAGCGGAATCAAAATAAATTAAATTAGGATTATTTTCAAAAATAGGAAAATACTTACGAAATTGATTAATCATATAAATTTATCTTTTATTTATCGAATTTATTTAAAATATTATATTTAAGTTGTTCTGGATTTCCAACCATAATATAATCATGATTAGGTTTACCTGTTTGTAATAAAGTTTTTTTTACTTCTTCATTTCGCAAAAACCATTTCATTGCTTTTATATTTTGACTACTTTGACAATTTTTTTTAATGGCTAAAATAATAGCATACGAAGAAAAAACAATATCTGTAGGTTCTTCGTTTTCATGAGCTCCTAAGCCTATAGAACCTAAACGTAAAAAATTAACATTTTTCCTCATTAAACCAGGACAATTAATAGCTAAATCATATGTATTATAATCTTCAAATAATTGAGCTACTTTAAAAATGTTATCTGTTTTAATGAATTGCAAGTTAGAAATATTTTCAATATCTTCTAAAGATAAATTATAACCTTTTTGTTCGATAATTTTTTCATCAATTTTAATTAAATTTAATTTTCTTAATAATAATAATGAACGTGATAAATCACAAGGAGCAGTAAACAAATCGTTAAACGGAGCAAAAAGAACTCTAGCGTTTTTTATTTTTTTTACATCCTCTAATGTTTGAATTTTTAAAGGGTTTTGTTTATTAGCATATAATCCATATTTAGGATGAAAAAAGGGTTCAATCATTTCTAAACGTTCTAAAGGTTCAGGAGCAAAGTAATTATTATAAGCTTTTAAAGTATGAAAGTTGTTGGCAATATTAAAATCAATAATTCCTGCTTTTAAAGCATCGTTACAATTTACTTGATATTTTTCTTTTAATTGATTTTCATAGAAAATTTTCAATTCAAAATCAATTTGATTAATTAATTTTTTATTTTTTTGTAAAGTTTCTAAAGTAGATGGGAAATTAGTAGCTATTTTAATGATTTTTTTTGATTTCGTTTCGCAATTACACGATTGACAATTAAACATTCTTTAGATGGACCTTTTTCTTTTTATATGTTTTTATAACCAATTTTTAACTATTCTGTTTTTGATTTTTTCTGGATCAGAAATCATTACATAATCAATTTCGCCGTTATTTGTTTGATTAGCGTGAAATTTTTTAACTTCTGGGTTTTGTAATATTTTTTGCAACAATTTAATTTCTTGGCTATCTGCATTACTTTGACGCGAAATTAAAGCTATAGCATAAGATTCTACTAATTCATCCTGAGGTTCTTTATCATCTGAAATATTGGAGCCAATTCTAATAAAATCAGCATTGTATTTCATAAAAGCTGGCCAATTAGCCATTAAATCAAATTCATCTGGCTGTTCAAATTGATAAGGTATTTGTGAAGTTTTAATAAATTGTAAATTGTACGGGTTACTAATATCTTCTAAACTTATATCTAATTTTTTAGTTTTAATAATATTTTCAGGAATGCTAATTAATCCTAAATTTTTCAATAGTAAAAGTGATCGAGACATATCACATGGTTGAATAAAAGCAAAAGATACTGCTAATAATACTTTTAAATTTTGATATTTTTTCGCTTTTTCTAAATTAGTAAGTTGTTTTTTATTGTTACGATTTATATATAAACCATATTTAGAGTGATAAAAAGGTTGTATGTAAGAAAATAATTCTTTATTTTGTTTTTTTAAGAATTCATTATAGGCTTTAAAAACATGTACATTAGTATAAATTAATCCATCTACAGAGCCATCAGATAATTTATCAATACTTTCTTCGGTCCAATCAGTTTTAATAACTTGTAAATCTATTTCTTGCGGAAAATAAATTTCTTTAGCTTTATTTAAAGTATTTAATACAGCTTGTATCGGACTAGCAACTTTTATTATTTGTAATTTTGGTTTAGAAAAATTCATATTTTTTTCTTTCTAAAAATCATATATACTCTTTAATAATATAAAAATTTAATTATAATGAAATGATTTTTTTATTAAGTGATATTAATTCAATAAAATAGTTTAAATGATTTGTTTAACCACAATATTAAAATTCTTTATATAATATAGGTTTAATTTTAAAATATTGATAATTATTTAACATACGGGAAATTGGACATTTATGATGAACAAGATTCATAATATCTTGTGTTTCAGTAAGTGATAAATTTTTAATACCACACACTAAATTTATATCGAAATAAAAACCTTTATCATCACTACAACTATTGCATAAAATTTTAATTTTAAAATCAGAATGATTTAAATATTTATGTGTGGTTTTATAAAAACAAATCAATAAAGATACACAAAATAATTCTTTAGGATTTCTAATTTCAGAACTATTTGCGAATGCTGAAGTTAGCTTTGTTTTTAACCCTTTATAAATAATACCTATATCTTGTAATTTTGGTTCATAATAAGCTATAATTTCTATTTGATTTTTCATGTTCAGACATACCTTTTAAAATTTGATAACAATTAAAATATAATATTAAATTAATTTTCTAAATAGATTTTTTTTAATTTATTATTTTTTATAACTAAATCAAAAACATTAGCATTTAACAAATAAATCCCGTTAGCCGGATTAGCATCGTCATTTTTTATTTTAGTCAAAATATTTAAATTTAAAAATTTTTGAGTAATTGGCGATTGATTAGTTAAAGGAAAAGTTTGATTTTTATTTTTAATAAAAGTTTTTAAAACTTCTTGCTCTAAAAGATCACAATTCAATAAATAACGTTCAATTTTATAATTAAAATTAAATCGATATATTAAATTCATAATTATAAATGTTATCGCAATAACAAATATAATTACAATCAATATATAATAATACTTCATTATTTTTATTTAATCTCCGTTTATTTCTTATTTTTCATTGCTAAAATAATTTGCTGAAGTTGTTTTTCACTAGGACTTCTTCCCATTTGTTTAAACATTTCTTTAATTTGTTTTTTATTAATGGGAGGGTTTTTTTCTAAATATTTTTTAAAACCAAAAAACATAATTAATGCTCCTGATAAAATACCTATAATTAAACCCAATAAAAATGAAATTGTTTCGAACCAAGCCATAAAATATACTAAATCCTCCTTTCCAAATTAATATTTTTTTGTTAAATAATAGGTTTGTAAAAAACTAACCTTTTACTACCATATTTTTTATTTTTAACTAAAATAAATTTTTGATCAACATCAGGTAATAAATTTTTATGATTAGTTTCATAAATAACCCAACTTCTAGAATGGATTATTTTAAATAATTCTTGAAATAAATTTTTGATTTCAAAAGCATAAGGAGGATCTAAAATAATTACATCAAATTTAATTTTTTGCGATATAAAACTTTTTAATATATTTAAAGAGTTTTTGTAAAAAACTATTATTTGTTGATTGTTAATTTTTAGTTTATTTTGATTTTTTCTAATGGTTAAATATGCCGGAAGCGAATTATCTACCATAAAAATTTTTTTAGCTTCTCTGCTTAACGCTTCAAAACCATAAGCCCCAGAACCTGCAAATAAATCTAAGACAATACTATTATGAATATCTTTTTGAATAGTATCAAATAAAACTTTTCGAATTAAATGAGTAGAACTTTTAGTTTTTTGTGAAGGTACTAAATTTAAACGAAAATTTTTATATTTTCCTGATATAATACGTAACATTTAGATATTACCAAACTTTTTTTCAATTTAAAGATTTTTACTTAAAGAATTTAAAATTTTTATTTGCTCTGGAAAAGGTTCAAAACCTTTTTGACTATAATAATTAATATTATTTTTTAATAATTCGTATATTGTTTGATCTAAATTTTTAAAAGCTAATTCCCGAAAATAATTAATATTAGGGAAACCTCTGCTATTTTCTATTTTATCACTAATTAAAATAATTTTGTCTAATTTATTCATGTCTTCGTGGCCCCAAACATGTTTACGAATGGCATTAAAAATATTTGTATTATTAATATTAAATTCTTTTTGAAGTATAATAGGAGCGCTAAAAGCATGATACATAAATACCATTTGTTTATATTTATTAATAATTTCATTATCTAATAAAGATAAATGAAATTCTAATGATTCATTTTTAGTATAATCATGAAATAAAGCAGCTATTTGAGCTTCTTCAACATTTTCTCCATAAAATAAAGATAACTCAGTAGCTTTTTGATAAACTCCTAAAATATGATTTAAACGATAAATATCATTTTTAAATTTATTATTAATTTTTTTTAAAATTGTTTCTATTAACATAAATTATAATTATTTATTATTTAATAAAATTCTTAAACTTGTTATTATAAATACTTAAATTAGTTTTTCGAATTAAATTAATTAAAGGTCTTTCTATAAAAAAACGATTACATTTTGTAAATAAATTTTCTTGTGATTTATTCAAAGGCTTTACTAAAATAGATATAATATTTAATTTATTAGCTCCTTTAATGTCTGTGGTTAATTGATCCCCAATCATAATTACTTCGTGATTTTTTGTTTTATCGGGATAGATTAACTCGGTTTAGAAAGTGTGCATTGATAATTTTACTTTCATATTCGAAATTAGCTCCCCACAGAACCGGACAAGCAAGTTTCCAAGCATCCGGCGCCTAATATCTGATTACAGA
>JAOSIP010000039.1:0-4364 GCA_030586815.1 Candidatus Phytoplasma planchoniae | reverse complement strand
GAACTGATTCTTTTTTTTTTTTAATTTATTTATGTCATGTCTGAAACTACAATTTTATATATATACGGTATAATAACGGTATAATTGGTCTCCCGTGACTTCTTCCTCTTCTTCCTTTTTTTATTTTTGTCTCTATTGTTTTTTAATTTCTTCCTGCTTCTAAAGGCTGGACGAGAAGGGTAAGTGACAATGTTGAGCGTGCCCTACAGACGGTCCAGACATGGGAAGTGGGAAGCTAATTATAATGATCAACAGCAAATCAATGCCTTCTATTATTCTTTATTTTTTGATGAACATTTATAAAAAACATAAGACAATGTAAAGATAAAGATCGATGGTCCGGGAGGAATTTATAAGACACATGCCCTTTCAAGTCTCCACGTGGATATTCAAAGAGATGAGCTCAACGGCAAATATTAATGCGTCCTCTAAATATTTCGATTTTGGGAAAAATAAAAAAGAAAAGAATTGAAAGGTTAGATGCCACAAATGGCAGCGGAAGGGAAGGGAATCCAAAGGGAGGAGGGGGTGCAAGTGTACCAGCAAGCTTTTGATGAAGGACGGCAACAGTAACAGGGTGAGCTGAGCTGCATCAAATCAAATCTTGAGAAAGATTTTCCTCGTCAGTCCATCAGTCAGTTCAGTTCACACGCACATGATCAATTCAATTTGAATCGAAGGGCAATGGCAATAGGAGTTGCCTCATCATTGACCGAACCGCTCGGCCGGTCCCTTTTTGGATCATCTTCTCGTTGATTTCTTTTCTTTTTTGGCCCTCCGCTATCCAACTTATTTGAGTCCATTTATTGTTTAACAATAACATTATTGTTATTTTTTCTATTTAAGACAAAGTAATATTTAACTGATAACGGTAGTCTTTTTTAATTAGATCCAAAGAATTTGAGATTAAAAAATAGCAAAATATAGCTTTCACTTAAAAAATCAAAAAGTTCATTCCTTTAAAAAAATATAATAAAGAAACTAAGCAAAGCAAACTCAACTTTTTCCAACCAAACAGCCCAAGGTGAAGCGGTTGATCCAACAAAAGAGGCCCCTACCAGAGGTTTTCAATTCATTGCATAATGGATTGGGTGCAAACCACCTACCCAGAAACTTTTTGTTTTATTTATTTATATTTAGTTTTTTTTTTTTTTAGCAGAGGAAGTAGTACGACTCAGGATCACGCTTGTCTTTCCCTTTTTTCCCCTTTCCTTTTCACCATTACCCATTAGCATTTTAATTTTTTTCCCTTATCAATTTAAGAATTAATTATTCCCCCCAATCCCAGACAGACCCACCTGGTGATTATTGTTTATTCAGCCCCAATTTGTTAGTGCTCGTGACAGCGTGATATCATTAGATAGCATCCAACAAATCCCCAAGTTGACCACATATCTATATGATTCCGATATCAAAATTAAAAATTAATCCAAAAAATAATAATAAAACCTCGTCCATACTGTACACCCACTTAGTTATTTTTGTCCATTTCTTAAGAAAAAAAAAATTTCTTATATTTTATAATATTATATAAAATTGATCTGAATTAACGTTGGTGATGACGGGAAACATGGGATATCATCGAGCAAATCCCCAAGTAGACCGCATGCCCATATGATTCAGATATCAAAAATGACAGATCAATCTACAAAAAAAAAGTAAATAAAATAAGCGTTTGTATCAACGTGAGGGGCAAGTAAAGGACAATCATGTGCATTTGGGAGTGTCTTTATGTTCAATTAATAATTCATGAGTGTACTAAATCTGCAAATGTTTAAAAATCTTGTGGCCTTGTTGGTAAAAAGAGAAATATGATATCTAAGCATAGCCCCCACCTCGATTGTCCCATGATATTATTGTCCCCTCCCATGAAATGAACCTTTCTAGCAAACTGGTGCATGTGCTAATACGAACCCCCAAGATTAGTTAGCGTATGTCTATAAATTTGAAGCTTTAATCTCACCCATGAAACCATTAAATAAACAATCCATGCACACATTTCCACGTTAGAAGCTTCTCACCTTGCCATAAACGTAGGTGATTTAAATTTCTTCGCCCTTTATTTTATATTCAAATTATATTTGCATTAAAAGATTTTAAAATTATTAACACTAAGAAGATCCCAAGTACTTGACTTTAGTTAAGGAGATCCTGGCGGCATTCCTGTTGGTTTCGGCACATCTTCTAGTTTCATAAATTATATTTAAAACCATTTAAAAGCATCTAAGGGTATTTCATAAGTCTATTTATATCCAAGTAGAATACAATAAATGAATATTTTCCATTACTTGATTGTATATTGGTATTTTTATATTTATAAGAAAGAATTCAAAAAAATAAAAAAGTTTGCTTTGCTTGGACAAAAGGGATGATAAATAAATTCTAATTTCTGTGAGTCTTTCTTTAAAAGTGACTATTTTTAGTGATTTTACCAAGTCATTAATTTCTGATTCTTAAAAATTTTAAATTTTAGAATCAACAACTCATAGCACCTGTAGCTTCTACACACGCATCAATATTATGTATTCGCACCCACCAAAAAATAAATTAAAAAAAGAAAAAAGTACTTATTTTCTTTCATGTCCTAGAAAATTAATCCAACGACTGTGATTTTTCCAGGACATGGGGGAACTAGAATGGGTAATGCCAGAAATGCGAGCACAATATTTATTGTTTCTACATCTATTTTGGCAACAAGGTTTCTCAGTTTGTCAACACCTCAGAATTGAGAGGGAGGGGAGGGGACCAAGAGTGGTGAGCATCAATCAAAAACCTAATAGATAGCGGAATGTGCATGTCTAAGGGAGGAAACGGCCAGGAGGTTGTCACATGGCCATGCCTTACAATTTTCATCCCAATGGAGAGGAGATACAGATGATTAAGCTAGATACTTGGACATATATGTACATGCCTATATTCACCTTGACAAATTTTTGCATGGATTTTATCCACCGCTAGATATAGATGTAGACTCATTAGACACCTCTAGCCATTCTCACTTCAACTTAAGGTTTAATATTTAATTGTTTTTAAAAATACAAATAGACTTTTCATACAGCAATTAGTTTCCAACAAGGGTCATTGAAATTCAAAAACTGTCAATAACAAAAGATGATGGGTGGCCGCAAGAACTTGTGGTTGAGGAGAGAGCTTTTCTTTGTGAGCTTATTATTAAATGATTGAAGTAGGGCTTGCTTTCTCATACATGATTCAATACGAGGATATCAGCTGCTTGCACTGCTTCCACTCCAGCTGAGGTGATGGGAGCATTGGCCCATTCAAACGCGACTTCCCTGCTCTGTCTCCCTAAAGACATCATAATAATAATAATAATTTTTAGCTATGAGTCATCTTAGATTTTTTTCCAATGGGAAGAGGGAGAGTAGGATAAGAGATTGGTTCACGACCCTTTTGACTTTTTTTTTTTTTAAAAAAAAACTTACCTCTTAAAAGCTCATTTAACGTACCTCTTAAAAGCTCATTTAACGTGCAATTAATAAGTAGGATGTGACTCTTCTTTCTGGGATTCTTCATGGTTTCTGGAACTGATTACTCGCGAGGAAACAAACATACATAAATCGGCTCCCCATGAAAATGGAGAGAGGGAGAGGAAAAACCGAAAGATAAAAGAGATTTTTCTTTTTCTCCGGTCACCCAGCTTGTGTTCACCTTAAACAGGTTAAATTGGAAAAATTCTGTAAATAATTTTTCATCATATCTTCTTATTTATCATTTTATGGAAAGAAAATCAAGTATTATTATTTTTTATTTCTACCTACCACCACTACTGCTACTAATACTGATTGTAGAAAAAAAATGATCCATTATTGTACCTTTTCAAATTATATGCATTCTGAGAACTAGAAAGCACGAGGGTCTGGCAGGCCGTGGCATGTGGTGTAATTTGGCTTTCCCGAGGCCTTCATGGTTATATGTCTTAGATTGATTATGCGCTGTGTTTAAAGATAAATTTATTAATACTATTCTTATAAAGATTGCTTGCCCTGTAACAGTTTATTATTTATAGAGAGAAAGAAATTATCAGTTATATAATGAGGACCCTAAAGACAAATTAGCTATCTTGCGCTTGGTGTGGAATGTGATATTGGTAAAAGCTACTTCTATGAATATTGATGGCAATGATGGCTTCATTAGGAGGTGGAATTCCCTGTTTGGAAGTTAGTTTAGTTTGGTTATTATAATATATTTTCCTTTAATTCCTGTAGATTGAGTGTAGTTCACTATTTTCTTCGATTACAACATATTTTCGAAATTCTTTCAATAAATAATCAATTAACATAAAACCTACATTATGAGGAGTAAAATTAAAATTTAAACCCCGATTACCTAATCCTACAATTAAT
>JAOSIP010000038.1:0-4722 GCA_030586815.1 Candidatus Phytoplasma planchoniae | reverse complement strand
CAAGCATTAAAGTTCTAATTTCTTCACTTAGGTCCTCAAAAAATAAATCAACTTGATTTCTCCCATAATTTATTCCATTAGTGTGAAAAGACCAAAATGCCCCTTGAAAAGTTTTGGGTTATTACACTAGCCTTCTCATATCAAGGCTATGTGTCTTGTTATATCCGTATTATTGTGAGTACGGCGAGTGATTGCATACATGATATTTTCTATTAGTGGATTTCTGAATTAATTGTGATGATATGTTTAATCGCATTTATATTTATAAACGTGTTGTGATAGCACGTGTTTATTAAATGTGGATTTATGAATTGGCTTTGGAAAAAGAATAACTCGTAAATTATTTCTGAAAGCTTTATCTGTGAGGAATAAAAGATTTTGAATATTGAAAATATTATCCCTTACTGAGTCTAGTACTCACCCCCTTTTTCTAAAAACTTTTCAGGTATGGATGTTTAAGTTAGGACACTGGGGAGTGACGCTAGATAAGTAGATGAGATTATGTCCTAATTTAATTTTGGGTTTAGATACTCTGATGAGATTATGATAGTTTAGTTTTTAGTAAGTGAATAATTTCTGTTGGAGTTTATTTGATATTTTTAGATTTTTATGACATCATAGTTTGGTGAAACTTCTCAATATGAATTATGGTTTAGATAATTTTTGTTATAAAATATTTAGTATTTTGTTATACTTTTTTATCTTATGCCCCTGTGAGTCCACCTATAAGAGTGCGACGTTTACTACGCGCCAATATGATTTTGGATGTGAAAATATAATATATATTTTTGTATACAATTATTGTCAGACAAGCTTTCCCCACAGGTTTCAATTATTTTCTGAAAAAGTTACTGTCAAAAGATAGCTTTTTTCCTCTTCTGTTTCATGCTTTATTATTAGATGAATCAATTACTGTAATTAATTACTAATCATTAACATAAGATCATCTCTTAGTTTAATTTTTTTTAATTAAAAGAAAAGAAAAAATTTTTTTGAAAGTTGAAAAAAAAAAGAAAAAAAGAAAAAACTTTGTCTCTACACAAAGCCAACTTCTCTCCGGTGGCTACTTAAGAAGCAGCAAAATCTTTTAAATTTCTTTATCCTAATTTTCAGCCGTATTTAAATTAATTTGTGGGAAGGACTAGCTAGCTATGTATTGTTTTAATTATTTCTTTAATAAAGAAAAATAATTAACTATCAAGTGAAAAAGTCGGTCTTATTCTTGGTCTTCCACCGAATCTGAAGCAACAAAAGTAGTCATCTTTTTTTCTTAATTCACTTTAAAAAAAAGAATAAAAAATTATGTTTGGTATTTGAAAATGCTACAACGTAGCTTAGCATAAATGATTAGGTCGATGTGAGCCGCCCTGCGCCAGTTATTTATTATTTGCTTTGTCCGAAGGCCTCATTCGTTTGTCTTTTTAGAGAAGGCACCTCGCAGGAGAGAAGAGAGTCCCCACCTTACATGACACGGACTTATTTAATTTATTATTAATGTGGGGTTCTATTTTTAGGCTTTCCTTATTTTTATCATAGTAGAAGCCACCAATTTAGGTGAGCCTGTGCCTTGTTGCATACAGCTAAAGGTTTCTATAGACGGTGCCAATAATGATGTTGAAATGAGCCATCCCGTGTGTGGTATTGTTTGCTTTAGCCCGGAGGGCTCTTGGGTTTGTCCTTCTGGAAAAGGCGCCTCACATAGGAGGAGGTAACGTCTCGCCTTATATGACACGGGTTTACTCAATTTATCATCGATGTGAGACTTTGCTTTCATATTTTAACCACAGCAGGAGCCCCCCAAGTTGGGTAAGCTTATGCCCCGTTGCATACAGCCAGGGGTTCCCATAGATGACGCCAATGATGACATCAAGGTGAGCTGCCCTACCCGAGGTAGTATCTGCTTTGGCCCAGAGACCTCATGGGTTTGTCCTTCCAGAAAAGATGCATCACATAAGAGGGGGGAGCCCCCATCTTATATAGCATAGGCTTACTTAACTTATTATCAATGTGAGACTCTACTTTTACACCTTTTGTTATTTTTACCACAACAATGAATCACACAATTTGAGTGAACTCGAAGCTCGTGTTTAGCTTAAATTGTCAAAATGAGTGTGTCGTTAGCACTCAATGATTTTTGAATCATTAATAATTTTCCCACTCAAAATTTTGCAATATGTTTGGTTTAAGTACAATATTTTTTAAAAATATAAGTAAATTTTTTTTCTAAAAAGATTCCTTACTTAATATAGCAGAATATAAGGAAAAATGGCTCAAATTGTGGGGCTTTTTTCTTTTTTTTATCAAAGTGTTTAGTTTATTTGCCTTTTTGATTAATTTAATTTTTTTTCATAATATGAAATTACTTTGTTACTTTAAATAAAAGGATGGGTTTTTCATTTTTTTTTCCTTATACGTGACATCTTTGGTTGGTACAAGTTTGTTAGCTATTTTTTATTTGGGGAATTGATCTTTTAGAAGAATCTATAAGAAACTTGTGTTTGTTAGGTGTTATTAGGTTTTATACTCAACAAGGGTATTTTTGATAAGTGTTTAAAAAAGGGTATTTTTGATATTTTTACTCGATCCTAAATTTTCTTACCAGGTGCATAATTTAGAATTTACACCATCTAAATTTTCCTTACATGAATTTAATTCTCCCTCTCGTATAAGTTTAATTATTTGTAGAATATATATAAATGTAATGATTCTATTAGTTGTTTATTATAGAATGTTGAAATTAAAAATATATGCATTTTTTACTTCATAATTTTTATGTATTTGAGTCTACCATAAGTTCAGTGAAAGACTTTATAGTATTTAAACAACAGTTGACTCTTAGACAACTTTAATATAAAGAGTAAAAGAAGTAATAAGATTCAAGAGATTCTTGATAATCTTCCTCAAAAATGAGTTCTTTCTTTTTCTTTTTTTTTTTTTTTCTTGTCACCAGCCATACTCTAAGAATTATTGTATAGATTGTTAGATGTCACTAGTTTAGCATTGGTCAAATTTGAAACTCTACCTATGAGAATCCAAATACAATGGATTTATGTATGCTTTGTCTTCTCCATCCACTTCGTCATCGTTGTTCTCCTTGCGTCTGTCCTCAACCAGATTCCAAGTTACTCTTGCGATGTTGCCTTTGGTTGTCCCAATCGGAATTCTACCTATCCCATAAAACAAACTTCACATTATGTGATCCCAGAGGACTTTATAATCATCTGGGAACAATGGGATGCAAGAATTATGATCCTCTACATCTTCATCACCAGCTTTACCTCCACCTCTTGGGGTACCGTAGAAGCAAGGCCAACAGGACAAGGATGATGGTCAGCAAGAGTGCTTGGTCAATCTACCTGTTATCAGATTTGGTTGCTGCCATAGCTCTTGGAAAGCTCTCCACGGCAGAGAAGGTTCCAAGCCCATTGAGAGGCATATGGGCACCCCTAACCTTATTCTACATCGGAGGCCCTGACATCGCTACTGTCTTGGCCTTGGAAGAAAATTGCATGTCAATCAAACACTTGATAACCCTATTAGCACAGGGCGCACAAACAACTTATGTTGTTTACATATCGTCGACTGGTGGTAATTTGTCCACGTATCTGGCCAATGTCTTGCTTTTCTTAAGACTTGTCACACCCCAAGACCATTTAAGCGCGTAATAGACGCTACATCTCTGTAGGCGGGGTCCCATAGGAATGCAAAGCTAATTATCAAGTAGAAATTTAACATCTATTAAACCAGATTATTAATGTTTACATATCATGGAATACTCAAAACCCACACAGCATTCACATCACATTGTATGTTAATGGTAAGTTCTATACACAAAATAAAGAAAACTCTAACCGAAATAATATTTACAACAAACTCTATCACGATCTAGGGTGTCTCTCTCCGTCACCCTATAAGAATTGTTTACACCTGAAAAATTTTAAAATGGGGGTAAATCTACAACCCAGTAAAGGATGATATTTTTAAAAATTCAAAATATTTTTATTTAATCTCAATCATGGTTTCAGAGAACAAATTACAAGTTATCTTTTTATAAACAAAGCATAAATTTCACATTTATAAAACACAGGTCATCAAGACACGGTCACGTGATCTCTTCATAGTTAAATGACATATATATATCATTACAAATAATACTTCATTTCACATCTGTAAAATATGAATAAATCATATATCAGATTCAAAAAATAACAGATTATTAAGAAATAACTTATAAGCATTCCTTCATAAATTAGTCATAAATTTCTTATTTATGGAGCCCTTGCCAACACAACATGTCTAGACACATCCTTACTTCCAGATATATCATCACACATGTATATCAACACATCCAAGTATATCATCTCACAGGTATATTAACATATCCAGGTGTCTTATCACATTCAAATATAACATCCCACATATATATCATCACATCCAGGCATAACATCCCACAAGTATATCATTACATAGATATATCATCACATCCAGGCGTATCATCATATAGGTATATCATCACATCTAGGGATATCATTCCACGAGCATATCAACACATCCAGACATATCATCACATCTAGGTATATATTAATACGATCTTTTCATAACGCAATCTCACAGATTCCATAACTATCCCCTTTTTTTTAAGAAAAATAAAACTAATCATTTAAATTTAAAAATTTAATTTCAATAATAAATAAAAATGAAAATTATAAAAACATCAACGTT
>JAOSIP010000037.1:0-4779 GCA_030586815.1 Candidatus Phytoplasma planchoniae | reverse complement strand
ACTTTATGTATAAATGCCAAAAATAACGACTAAATACTTTTTGAAGTGGTATAAAAATTTGATGGGAGTGGCATCATTGACCGAAATATTTGTAGAATGGAATTAATAGTTGGATTATGGGACCAGTGAATCCACTAATGCGTGGGTTGCATGGCTTGAATTTGTACCTTACAATTGGACTCCATGAATTTGCACTAGGTCAGCCCAAATGATAAGATACTCTCCACCTAAATATGTTAACAAATTTATTTATTCCTTGCGCTAGGTCCTATGCTTTGCACGGAGTTATTTAGTAAAGAAGAATTATAAAATAAAAATATAAAGAATATATAATGCGGGAGTGGGGGACCGGTTATATTTTCTAAGGATGGAGGGAGTGGGAGAGATAGGGAGTGGGGAAAGATTGGTTAAGCTTCCATGAGGATGGGATTTTTCTTAGAAAAAATAAAGAGGCAAAAATTTAAATATGTAGAAAAATGGGCATGTAACATGTGATAATTTCCAAAGTAAGTGGTTCTTATCCGACAATATTGAAGGATTAAAGATTAAACATGGAGTCCCAAGATATCCTTTTAAATTGAGCAATATACAGAATTTAGTATGGGCTAATCGACTGGATTACACATGGGTCAATGCATTGGTTAGCCACTCCACTGACCTTGCACTAGTGGACTAACTTTGGCATTAGCCCACCAACCTTAAAGTTAATCGACTAACCTTTTGATATTTTAAGCATTTTTTTTATTATCTAGTAATTTTATTATCCATAATTTCCTAAGCTTGCAGGTTTTCAATTCCCTATAAAGAAAAGATGTTTCCCAATTCTCATAAATAAATTTTATTAATTAAATTTTAAATAAGTTGTATATTTATTTTAACAATATAAAAGTCTAAAAAATTTGGTAATAACATGTTGACACAAACTATTGAACCGATTGAATTTGGACAGGGTCGGCCCAAATGGTAAGATACTCCCCACCTGAATATGTTAACAAATTAATCTAATGTTTTTAAAGAACTTTTAAGATCCCCATGTGACTAGCCTACCAAAGAGCTGATGGACAAGAAATGATAAGTGATGTTTCTATGAAGTAAGAAAAAAAAGTGTTATTTGTGCCATAAGATGGGTTTGTACGAATCTTTAATTTTTATTATGCACTTAATATATAGTTTTTTTTTTAAATATAACTTCATCACAGTTGAGTTGACTGTTTATTTTTTGCCTACATGTAATTGTATTTAATGGGATTAAAATTTGTTCCAAAAATTTTGTGTACAATTTATTCTTCGAGTACAAACTGTTATTACGGATCAAATAAAAATAAGGAACAGGATGTATTGATTTTTTGGTAATTCCATTTACTATATAATTTATTAATATTAAATTCTCATGACGGGTCCTAACTTAGATTGATTATTTTGTAAATTTTCTTGTGTTTGCTTGTTTTTTTATCACATACTAATTTTTTGGTGTTAAGTGTTATATAACTTGTTCACAGTTCAGTCTCTCATATTTGTATGACGAGAAAATGTGTGTAGTAAATAATATTATGTGCAGTTTCAAAATAGTGAGTAGGCTACTGTCTTCTGGCAAATTTCCTCTTTTGTCTCACCTTATGAACTAGATGTTATTGGGTATTAGTTGGTTGGATACTGTCAATTTTCAATGTATGGAATTAGTTACACGGGTGATAGGACGAATGGATTTGAACCATCGGCCCTCTATCATGGACATTAGGTGAAAATGGCTATAGATGGTTGTGGAAGAGGGAGAAATTTCTTTGTCCTTCGAAGTGACTTTTAGCAACAAAATTGTCCAAAACAAAATAATTATAAAAATATATTTGACCCTTAAGGAAAATATTTTATATCAGTCATGGGTGGGATGATTTTTTATAATGACAAAATAAGCATCCCTCGTGGAGAAATCATTTCATATTAGTTTTACTAGATACATGTGAATATTCAGTTTTAGCTTTATGCTTAATAATGATAGAAGTCATGGTCAGGATACTGTCACTTTGTAATGTATGTTTGTGTATAGTAATGAATAAAATTAATGACCTCTCTCCTAGCCTCATCCATGCATGCATATAGTTGTAACGCAAAGCTACATGTAGTGTGTAAACAATAAATACATCATGTATTATAAAAACTATTGTTATTCTAGATTTGGCTAACTAAATTAATTAAGAGGGGGGGTGAATTGGTCTTTTCAAATTTTCTAGCAAAACCACAAATAAATCAACAAATTAAATGGGTAAGAAATTAAAACAAGAGATAGAAATAATTAACACAAAATATAACGTGATTCGACTTCAACCCCGAGTCTACTCCATGACCTCTTGCCAATGCAAGAGAGTACCCAAATCTCACTAAATAAAATGGGACAAAATCCCTAATTTACAAGGGAAGTTGTGGGGAGCTACCCTCAACCCAACAACTTTCATAAATCAATAAGTGTGGGGAGCTAACCTCAACCCAAACACTTAACAAACAAGAGTGGAGAGCCAACCTCTAACCTAACTCTATAATCAATACAAGTGTGAGGAGCTTACCTCCAACCCAATAACTTGTTTACAATACAATTAATTAAATATAATAAATGAAGTAATTAAAGAGAAAGAGAAGCGATACAATTACAATCAATTTGTAGCTCTTTCACACCCAACTACCAACAGCTTGACTTCAAGGATAGGAAATATTTGCTTTGCTCTTTGTGATGCTCTCAAATTCGATTTTCAAATGTAAGACATCTTTTCTCACTTTGTATAATGAATAGGAAGTATTTGGTTACTAGAAAATCGTGTGGAGAGAGTTCTATTTATACCCCCACAGGTTTTGCTTTGAAAACTAGCCGTTGGAAGGCTCCAACGATCATATCTGTCATGGGTCGGTCGACCAACCGCCCCTCGGTCGACCGATCGATCTCAAAAATGTGAGACAGATAACGACCGCATCAGTCGACTAACCAATACTTGGTCGACCAGAAACTGAACACCCTTTCTGGAATTCTTTGAAAAATCCATCGGTCGACTGCTCGGTCGATCGACTGCCCGGTCGATTGATTGCCGAAGTACAAAGAGTCGGTCGACTGACCCACCGGTCGGTCGACTGATCGTCTGATGCTTTAAACAATCAGTTTAAAAACAGCTCATTTTCTTAATCTTTTTTAAAAAATATTTTCATAAAACATTTTTAAACATTTGAGCATCGCCTCAAAACTAATTTAGAGCAAAGTTCATCAAAGAAAATCAAACACTTAAATACATAAAAAATCCTAATATACCTAAGATTTTCTATGCTTCCAACAATGAGCTCCAACTTTGCTCTTCCACTTTGTGCTTGCAAACATGAATAAAATCTGCAAATTAAGAACACTCAAGCACAAATATTAGACTTTTACAATTGTTTGTTCATCATCAAAAGTCACATGGATCTTAGGGTCAACAACTATACTTTTTCATAATTGCTAGTTAATTTTCATTTGATATGTGTGAATAATTACTTAACAAAATTTATTGTATTTTGAAATGGGAAACTAGATGGAGAGGGATGAAATAAATAGAACTTAGGTAACCAAATAAATAGGACTTAGATAACCCAACAAATTATTGAGTTGACCTACTCCATGCTTTTAAATACAAAGCAAAAGTAAGATTCAATAGATGTTCACTGTAAAATAAAAATATCATTTGAACATAATGGCATGTTCAAAGTTCAAATATATTTACAATAAATAAAAGGAAATGTACATAACACCCTATTCCATGCCTCCAGAAGGTGGGCTAGGAGGAAATTAGGATTGTGGCGGTTGATAATAAGACAAGGGGAAATTGGGGGCTTGTCCAAACATCTTCAGTTGATTGGAAATGCCACCAAGCCTACTGAACATCTCATTTGCAAAATAGTTGATACAGGTCTCAAGAGCACTTACCTGTCCATGCACAATAGCAGGAAGGTTATCAAGTTGACCAGCTAATTCAATCACAAATTTGTAGACATCATTGATAGAGTGGGGTTAGAAAGATGTTAGGATATCATGAGAGGCACTAGTAGGACTAGGTTGAAGGAGCAACATGAAGACTAGAATGAGAAGCATGTGGCATAGTACGAGCACACTCTTTGCGAACCTAGGAGTAAGACCCACCCTCGTGATTAATAACCTTATAGCCCATTAAGTACACATTAGAAATATCAAAGGCTTGTGGAGGGATCATGTCCACTTCTTCACCATCTAAATCCACACCATAACTCCTAAATATTTTCATTAAATGCACGACATATGGCAACCTTAATCTCTTATTTAATCTAACCTCCTTCATGCCAGTGGAAACAAATTTTGTAAAATGCCACCTAATTATATTCTCTAATAACCACATTATGTCAATGTCTATAGCGTGAGCGTTGGCATGCAATCCTCCTCAGCAAAAAAGAGTGGTTGAAACAAGCAAATGCAAAAGTCTTGGAATTAATTAAAATGTGTAGATGAATTTTTAGAAATTCATGACACAGTTTCATATCCTTTATCCATGCATGTATATAATTGCCATATTGTATCATAAGCACTAAACTCATTCCAAATAGAGGAGTCATCATTAGTGTCGAATGTACATGTTTGATCTTGAATTTTTTACATAACTGAGTGGTAGACAAGGGTAAACATTGTTAGCATAAAAACATCTTATGAGCGAAGCGAAAAAATAAGAACTTATGATTATCCCAACAATAAAATAACAGATCATAGAATAAATTTATCAATATATAAGTTAAATAAGT
>JAOSIP010000036.1:0-5063 GCA_030586815.1 Candidatus Phytoplasma planchoniae | reverse complement strand
CTTGTTTGTCACATATGAAATTGTGAATGAAATATGATTTTTGATGATGTGATATATACTATGTTGTTTTGAATGATGCATAACCTTTACTTGAATGCATTTTCCCAATTATTGGGGGGGGGGGGGGGGAGTATATGCTTAGTGAGCTTAGTTTGAGATTTATTCAACCATTTAGGGGGAGCATAGGTAATGCATGTCTTGCATGATTAAGGGGAAGCAATTATTTTTAAGATGCATATATTATATATTTTAGAGAGAGAAATTAATTTAATTTGATTGTAAATTTTATTTATCTATCTTATATTTTATGAACCCTTGGCATGATTGAGAATTAAGTATATTTATTTCTTTTTGTTGATGCCAAAAGGGGAAGAAGAAATGTTGATGCATGTATTGTGTGCTTAAATTGAGTTTATTTTTATCTTTGTGCATCAATTGTTTGTTATCATAAAAAAATGGAAGATTGTTGGCCTTATGATAATAACAAACAATTGACACGTAGTAATGTGTGTGCTTGAGTGTGGTTTTAAATTGCAGATTTTAAACATGAAAACAAGCACAAAAAAATGAGTAAAGAGCTAGAAAAAGACAGATAATTGAGCTTTAAGCCATAAAAAACCTTAGGTAATTAGGAATTTTTTATTGTAATTAAGAATTTGATTTTTTTAGATTACTTTGCTCTAAAATTATGTTTTGGATAATGCTCAAGTGGTAAAAATATTTTTATATAAAATGGTTTTAAAAAATGGGTGAAAATGAGTAAGGTTTTAAATTGATTATCTAAGTATTTAGAGATTAGGAAACTGACCTTTTGTTATTTAACAATCGGTAGACCGTCGGTTGACTGATGGTGAATTTTTCTGAAACCCATGAGTATGCTCATTTTTCTGGCCAACTGATTGGGATCAGTCGACTGATTGACTATTTTTTTGTCTTACAGTTTTTAATTGGATTGGTTGACCAATTGGGGTCGGTCGACCGACTTGTCATTGTAGCGAACTTTTTTGCTATCTAACGGCTAGTTTTTGTAAGCAAACTTAGTGGGGGTATAAAAACATTTTCTCCACATGATTTTCTACTAATCAATACTTCTAATATTAAAAGAAAAAGTAAGACAAAGAATTTTTAAAGATGAATTATTTTTGTGAGTACCAAAATAAGAGCAAGGCAAATTCTTTCCAATTCTTGAAGATCAAGCTCTTGCTAGAAAGGGGTTGAAAGTGAGTTACAAAATTTGTTTGTATTCTTTTACTCCTCTCAGTTGTTGTTATTGCTTTCATTTATTGTTCTTCAATTTATTGTGGTTGTTGTGAACTAAGTGGTTGGGTTGATTAATTGTCCCCACATTTGTGTTTGTAAAGAGTTTGGGTTGAGGTGTGCTTCCCTACTCTTATTAGTTAGGTGGGTTGGGTTGAAATTAGCTCCCCACACTTGTAAATTGATGGAGATAGTTGGGTTGAGAGTAGCTTCTAATATCTCATTATTGTAATTGGGTATTTAAGTCCTTATTAATTGAGTGAGATTGGGTTCTCTCTTGCATGGCTAGAGGTTGTAGACATAGATTCAGGGTTGGAGTCGAACCACATAAATCTTATGTCTATTGTCTTAATTTACTTGTTTTAATTTTCTGCACTTAATTATTTGTTTAATTTATTTGCCTAATTTAATTGCCATAAATTTTAAAAAAACCTAATTCACCTTCCATCTAGGTTTGCCTAAGTAGAACAATAGTTTGGTCTAACCAATGCAACTACTACTTTCATAAGACTAATGAATCATGTCATACGTGCATTCATAGGTTGTTTTGTGGTTGTCTATTTTGATAATATTCTGATATATAGCAAGAATCTGAATGATCACATTGATCATTTAAAGTATGTGCTAGAAGTTTTAAAGAAAAAAAAAATTGTTCACTAAATTTAAAAAGTGTTCTTTTTATACAAATAAAAATTGCGTTTCTATGGTATGTGATCTTAAGAAAAGGGATAAAAGTGGTTGAAGAAAAAGTCAAGGCTATTAAAGAGTGGCCCACTCCTAAGTCTATTACAAATGTGCAGAATATTCACGATTTAGATAGTTTTTGTAAGAGATTTATGAAAGACTTTAGTACAATTGTATCATTAACTAAAGTCATAAAGAAAAGTGTAGGGTTCAAGTGGAGAAATTAACAAAAAGGTGCTCTTAATTTGCCTAAAATATATTAAGTTCAACTTCTTTACTTGCTTTACCTAACTTTACTAAAACTTTTGAGATTGAGCATGATATTTCAAGTGTTACCATAGGGGCTATATTGATGAAAGAAAAGCAGCCCATTGCATTTTTTAGTGAAAAGTTAAATAGGGTGGCACTCAATTGTCCTTCTTATGATAAAGAGATGTATGCCTTGGTGAGGGCTTTGGAGACTTGGCAACATTGCCTTTCGCCAAAAGAATTTGTGGTCCATGCTGAACATGAATCTCTGAAGCACTTAAAGGGCCAAGGTAAGTTGAATCAAAATCATGCCAAGATGGTTAAGTTGATTGAAACCTTTCCTTATGTTACCAAGTATAAGCAAGATAAGAAAAATGTGGTTGCGGATGCCTTATCCCTAAGGTATACACTTATCTCCACATTAAATGCAAAATTGTTAAAATTTAAATACATTTAAGGATTTATATTTTAATGATCGTGATTTTGTGAATGTGTTTAGTGTATGTGAACAAGTTGCCTTTGAAAATTTTACAAACATGAGGGGCTTCTATTTTGGGGAAATAGTTTTTGTGTGCCTCAAAGCTCCTTAAAAGAATTAGTAGTGAGATAGGCACATAAGAGTGGACTAGTGGGGCATTTTGGTGTTAGGAAAACTTTAGATATTCTTAACGAATATTTTTTTTGCCATATATGAAAATGGATGTTGAGAGATTCTGTGACAAATGTATTACTTGTAAGCAAACTAAATCTAAAGTTTTACCTTGAGGACTTTATACTCCTTTGCCTATACCTAGTTTACCTTGGACTGATATTTTTATGGACTTTGTTTTGGTCTTGCCTAGAATAAAAAGGGTTAGATATTCTATTTTCATTGTGGTTGATAGGTTCCCCAAGATGGCGTGCTTTACTGCTTGCCATAAAACTAACGATGCTTCCCACATAACTGACTTATTTTTTAAGGAAATTGTGTGCTTGCGTGGTATGCCAAGAACCATTGTCTAAGATTGTGATGCAAAGTTCTTAAGCTATTTTTAGAAAACTCTATAGGGTAAGTTGGGAACTAAATTTTTGTTTATAACAATTGTCATAATCAAATAAATGGACAAACTGAGGTAGTTAATAGAACTTTGTTTATTTTGCTATGTTTTATTATCCAAAAGAATCTAAAAGTTTGGGAAAAATATTTGCCACATGCGGAACTTGCTTAGAGTTGAAGTATTTATTCTGCCACTAATTGTTCACATTTTAAAATTATTTATGGTTTTAATCCACTCACTCTTTTAGACTTATTACCTTTATCGATTGAGGAAAGAGCTAGTTTAGATGGTGTAAAGAAGGCCGACTTGGTTAGGAGCTTGCATAAAAAGGTTCAGTAACACATAGAAAGGAGGATGGAACAACATGCTAAACAAGCCAATAAGAGGCGCAAGAAGGTTGTGTTCAAACAAGGTAATTGATTGCAAATAAAGATTTTTGGCCCAAAAACAATCAAAGTTGCCACCGAGAGGAGATTGACCATTTCAAATGGTTACACAAATCAATAATAATGCCTACAAATTGGATCTTCTAAGTGAGTCTAATGTTAGTCTACTTTTAATATTTCTAATCTTTCTTCTTTTGATACAAGTGCTAATTTGAGGACAAATCATTTCGAGGATAGAGGGAATGATGAAGGTCGAGATAGCTTGGGTATAAACCATTAAGGATCCAATAATGACCAACCATAAGGGCTCGATCCAAGAAGATACAAGCAACTTAAATGGTTTTATTTAAGAATTCTAGGCCAAAATTAGATGCATCACTAGGCTTGGAGCAAAGTCAGGGCCTAATCAGTCTTATCTAAGTCCAAGAGTAACATGATAAAAGAAAAGGGGCTAGTTTTTTGATCCACAAGCTAAGGGGCTTGGATCTTGGATCACAAAGGGTTCGGGTTGAATAGAGGTTGAATTGGGCCAAAAGTACTTTTGTTTATTTTATTTGAAAGATAGATTAGACAATATTTTAATTTAATCCCAATATTTCATGTAATAGATAATTAGGTAGGATATTCTAAGATTTTGTTTCTTGATTCTTAGGGATTTTATTTTGTTTACTTAGCTACAAAAAGACCATGTATCTCCATGAAACATAGATATAGAGTTTTCAAATGAGAATAGAACTTTTCTCTTTGGTTCTTTTGAAGAACTTATGAACTTATCAAGATTCATCTTGTGGTGTTCAACTCTGACTTATCACTTACCTTCTACCTATCTTGAATGTGGTGTCCATATCATTTTGTTTTTGTTTTTTTAACTTTTTCTACCTTGAATAATTTGATTGGTATTAGAAGGGTGGGTGTTTATCATCTCTCTAACACTAGTATCTCAATAGTCAATGTAAGTGACGTTTTAATTTATTATGATATGTGAGCGAGTGATCTAAATAATTTACTAACACCATTGTTATTTTAAATTTTTACCAGCTTAGGACTCGTTCCCAAGTGTTTCTATCACATGCATTCGAAAACTTTAAGTCCAACAAAATGAAGGCTAAGATTGTTACAGCTTAAAGTGGTGTTGGTGATCAACAAAGCTAGGCCTACTCTTCAAATGCACCAATTGGGGGAAAGGCACAACAATACAATCTACTATACAATGAGGGAAGAACTTGCAAGATTTTTTGTCTATTTTTTGTATTGACCTCAAACTAAGGATAGATGACCATATTGATGACTTCAAACTAAGAACTTTGAAATACTTTTTGTGTTAAAGCTGTTCGTAAAAAACCAGGAATGTATATTGATTCTGTTACTATGAAAGGAGCATATCATTTAATTTGGGAGATTATAGATAATTCTATAGATGAAGCTTTAGCAGGTTATGCTACAGAAATCA
>JAOSIP010000035.1:0-5096 GCA_030586815.1 Candidatus Phytoplasma planchoniae | reverse complement strand
GGCTTAAATAACACTTTTATAATTACCTAAAAACCTTAAAAAATGTACTTCTTAAGTTTCCGGTTTTGGTAGAGAATGAGGGGATCGAACCCCCGACCTTCTGCTTGTAAGGCAGACGCTCTCCCAGCTGAGCTAATTCTCTACTACAAATAATTCCGGGCAAACCCCTATCTTGGCAATCCAAATGAATTACTATTGTGGGGACCACAGGTCTTAACTGCTGTGTTCGGGATGGGAACAGGTGGAACCCCTGTGTTAAATCACCCGGAATCTCTCAAAACTAGGTAAATTCTAGTTATTTTCCATTATCATCAAAGTCGTTGGATCTATTAGTACTAGTCAGCTCCAAATATCACTACTCTTCCACTTCTAGCCTATCAACCTGATCGTCTTTCAGGGATCTCTTAGGGAAATCTCATCTTGAGGGAGGCTTCACACTTAGATGCTTTCAGTGTTTATCCATACTATACATAGCTACCCAGATATGGCTCTGGCGAACCAACTGGTGCACCAGCGGTATATCCATCCCGGTCTTCTCATACTAGGGACAGTTCCTCGCAAATTTCCAACGCCCACGACGGATAGAGACCGAACTGTCTCACGACGTTCTGAACCCAGCTCGCGTACCGCTTTAATGGGCGAACAGCCCAACCCTTGGAACCTGCTCCAGCTCCAGGATGCGATGAGCCGACATCGAGGTCCCAAACCGCCCCGTCGCTGTGAACGCTCGGGGGCGATAAGGCTGTTATCCCCAGGGTAGCTTTTATCCGTTGAGTCACGGCCCTTCCATTCGGTACCGCAAGATCACTAAGTCCGACTTTCGTCCCTGCTCGACTTGTAGGTCTCACAGTCAAGCTCCCTTATACCTTTACGCTCTAAAAATGATTTCTGACCATTTTGAGGGAACCTTTGAACGCCTCCGTTACTTTTTAGGAGGCGACCGCCCCAGTCAAACTGCCCACCAAACACTGTCCCTCATAATCCACTTATGCAGGTTAGAAACTAAAAATCTCAAGAGTGGTATCCCACCGGTGACTCCCTTTAAACTAGCGTCTAAAGTTCTCTGTCTCCCACCTATCCTGTACATGAGATTTCCAATTCCAATATTAAGCTACAGTAAAGCTCCATGGGGTCTTTTCGTCCTGTCGCGGGTAACCGGCATTTTCACCGGTAATTTGATTTCACCGAGACTCTTGTTGAGACAGCGCCCAAATCGTTATGCCTTTCGTGCAGGTCGGAATTTACCCGACAAGGAATTTCGCTACCTTAGGACCGTTATAGTTACGGCCGCCGTTCACTGGGACTTCAATTCAATGCTTTGGGCAAGAAGCCCGAACATCTCCTCTTAATCTTCCAGCACCGGGCAGGCATCAGCCCCTATACATCACCTTACGGTTTAGCAGAGACCTGTGTTTTTGATAAACAGTCGCTTGGGCCTATTCTCTGCGGCTTTTACTTTTTATCATAAAAGCTCTCCTTATCCCGAAGTTACGGAGTCATTTTGCCGAGTTCCTTAACAAGAGTTTTCTCGCGCGTCTTAGTATACTCTACCTTCCCACCTGTGTCGGTTTACGGTACAGGTAAAAAAATCATTAACCCTAGAAGCTTTTCTAGAAAATATGAACACAGTCACGTTACCCTCAAATCTCATTTTTTGGCAAATAAGAAGACGGATTTGCCTATCTTCTCAAACTCGATTTTTCGACCCTAATCCAATAAAGGGCGTGCTTATCCTCTTTTGTCCCTCCATCAGTGATTTTTTTAGTGCAGGAATTTTAGCCTGCTAGTCATCGACTACGCATTGCTGCCTCGCCTTAGTTCCTGACTAACCCAGGGCGGACGACCCTGCCCCTGGAAACCTTAGGTTTTCGACGGATAGAATTCTCATCTATCTTTTCGTTACTTACACCGGCATTCTCACTTCTAACCTCTCCACTACTGCTTCCGCTATAGCTTCTACGATGTTAGAACGCTTCCCCTACCACATGTTCCTTAGCTATTACTAACCGGAACATATCCGTAGCTTCGGTATAATGTTTAGCCCCGTTACATTTTCGGTGCAAAAATATTAGATTAGTGAGCTATTACGCACTCTTTAAAAGATGGCTGCTTCTAAGCCAACTTCCTAATTGTTTTAACGTTTTTACTTCCTTAACCACTTAACATTAATTTAGGGACCTTAGCTGACGGTCTGGGCTCTTTCCCTTTTGACCATGGACCTTATCACCCATAGTCTGACTGCTGGGATACAGTTCTTGACATTCGGAGTTTAATTGAGATTGGTACTCCGAGGTGGAGCCCGCACTCATTTAGTGCTCTACCTTCAAGAACTATTAAATACCCAACGCTAGCCCTAAAACTATTTCGGGGAGAACCAGCTATCTCTGAGTTCGATTGGAATTTCACCTCTAGCCACAAATCATCCAAACACTTTTCAACGTGTCCTGGTTCGGCCCTCCATGACGTGGTCACGTCACTTCAGCCTGTTCATGGCTAGCTCACTTCAGTTTCGGGTCTATGACATACAACTAAACGCCCTATTCAGACTCGCTTTCGCTACGGCTACGTTCCTTCAAACTTAACCTTGCTCTATATCATAACTCGCCGGTTCATTCTGCAAAAGGCACGCCATCACTCTTAAACGAGCTTTGACTACTTGTAAGCACACAGTTTCAGGATCTATTTCACTCCCCTTCCGGGGTTCTTTTCACCTTTCCCTCACGGTACTAGTTCACTATCGGTCACCAAGGAGTATTTAGCCTTAGGAGATGGTCCTCCTATCTTCCAACAAGATTTCTCGTGTCTCGCCGTACTTGAGGATACCCTAGATTTTAACTTACCTCTACAGGATTTTCACCTTCTGGGATATAGCTTTCCAACTATTTCGAGTTAATTAAAATTTGGTAACTAGTTATTGGTATCTGGCTGTTCCGGATTCGCTCGTCACTACTACCGGAATCGTTATTACTTTCTGTTCCTGCAGTTACTTAGATATTTCAGTTCACTGCGTTCCTTTCAATCAGTTAGTTGCCTAACAATTGATACTATAACTTCTTATAGTAGGTTGCCCCATTCGGAAATCCACGGATCTACACTTATTTACAGCTCCCCGTAGCGTATCGCCGTTAATTGCGTCCTTCATCAGCTCTTGGTGCCCAGGCATCCACTGTGCGCTCTTATTTCCTTTAATGTTCCGGATAAATACTATTATTTACCTAATTTTCAAAGAATTTGTGTTCTTACGAAACCTATAACTCTGGTGGGCCTAAATGGACTTGAACCACCGACCTCACGCTTATCAGGCGTGTGCTCTAACCAACTGAGCTATAGGCCCTTCGTGAAGTCACGAAGAAAAACTTAGTTGCCTAAGTCTTTCAAAACTGAAGATGATTGATTTTATTGGTTTCCTTAGAAAGGAGGTGATCCATCCCCACCTTCCGGTAGGGATACCTTGTTACGACTTAACCCCAATCATTGACCCTACCTTAGACGACGCCCTCTCGAATAAACGAGTTAGGCTACCGTTTTGGGGTATTGCCAACTTTCGTGGTTTGACGGGCGGTGTGTACAAACCCCGAGAACGTATTCACCGCGACATGCTGATTCGCGATTACTAGCGATTCCAACTTCATGAAGTCGAGTTGCAGACTTCAATCCGGACTGGGACTGTTTTTGGGGATTGGCCAAGAACTTGCGTTTCAGCTACCCTTTGTAACAGCCATTGTATCACGTTTGTAGCCCAGGTCATAAGGGGCATGCTGATTTGACGTGATCCTCACCTTCCTCCAATTTATCATTGGCAGTCTCGTTAAAGTCCCCACCATAACGTGCTGGCAACTAACGATAAGGGTTTCGCTCGTTTTAGGACTTAACCTAACATCTCACGACACGAGCTGACGACAACCATGCACCACCTGTGTTTCTGGTAACCTCCACGATATTACTACCGTTTTGCAAAAACATGTCAAGACCTGGTAAGGTTTTTCGGGTATCTTCGAATTAAACAACATGATCCACCGCTTGTGCGGAGTCCCGTCAATTCCTTTAAGTTTCATACTTGCGTACGTACTACTCAGGCGGAGTACTTAATGTGTTAACTTCAGTACCGGTTTAACCCGACACTTAGTACTCATCGTTTACGGCGTGGACTACCAGGGTATCTAATCCTGTTTGCTCCCCACGCTTTCGTGCCTCAGCGTCAGTTAAGACCCAGCGAGCTGCCTACGCCTCTGGTGTTCCTCCATATATTTACGCATTTTACCGCTACACATGGAATTCCACTCGCCTCTATCTAACTCAAGTTTAGCAGTTTCAATAGCCGGACAACGTTAAGCGTTGCCATTACACCACTGACTTACTAGACCGCCTACGCACCCTTTACGCCCAATAATTCCGGATAACACTTGCCCCTTATGTCTTACCGCGGCTGCTGGCACATAATTAGCCGGGGCTTATTCATCAAGTACCGGCAAACAAATGGTTCGCCATTTGCTTTTCTTCCTTGATAAAAGAACTTTACATACCGAAGTACTTCGTCATTCACGCGGCGTTGCTCGGTCAGAGTTTCCTCCATTGCCGAAAATTCCCTACTGCTGCCTCCCGTAGGAGTTTGGGCCGTGTCTCAGTCCCAATGTGGCTGTTCAACCTCTCAGTCCAGCTACACATCATCGTCTTGGTAGGCCATTACCCTTACCAACTAACTAATATGGCGCAAGCCCCTCCTAAAGCATACCTATTACTATAGGTCTTTTAAAAGATACAAGATGCCTTTTATCTTCCTATCCAGTCTTAGCCACTGTTTCCAATGGTTATCCTCGTCTTTAGGGTAGGTTGCTTACGCGTTACTCACCCGTTCGCCACTAAAACCCGAAGGTTTCCGTTCGACTTGCATGTATTAGGCACGCCGCCAGCGTTCATCCTGAGCCAGGATCAAACTCTTTATAATAAATCATTAAATAAGTAAATATTACTTATTTTAAATTATAGTTAGCAATATTTAAAATTTTTATGATATAAACATCATAATAAATAAAATATCATCTTCAGTTTTCAAAGAAATAGTGATCAACTTAAATTACTATAATTTTACTTAATAT
>JAOSIP010000034.1:0-5474 GCA_030586815.1 Candidatus Phytoplasma planchoniae | reverse complement strand
AGACTGTGATGTCTTATGAAGCTGGTGCTACCGAATCAAAAATAGGAGAGATTGGTGCCTGGTGCATTGTTGCTTATTATGTTTCATTGAGTGGGTGCAACAGGATAGCTTTTAGGGATATAGAGTACAAAGTTTGGATAACAAGCAGATTGTTTGATTGTTCTCTCTAGCCTAATTATGATCCCCCTTTTCTTCTTCCTTTTGTGGGTTTTTTCCCATGCCTCTGGCTTGTTCATGGGTGCTTGTATGTATGTATGTGTGTGTGTATAGGTTCTATCTGAAGTTTGAACTTGGCAGATTCATTCAACTTATTGGTCAACAATGGTAAAGCAGCAGGCCAAGTTATATTTCATGTAAGGTTTCAGTTTCCTTTTCCCCTCACCTTTCACAAACTATATTCTGTTCTAATAGTTGCACAGCTACTCTACTGTCCAAGATCCAACTCCAACAAAACTTTGTGGTTAAAAAGAATAACAAGATCCAACTCCAATAAAACTTTGTGGTTAAAAAGAATAACTATTACCTGTCGTTTTTGAAGCATTTCTTTTTCATTCTCATCACCCGAATGTAAAGCTATACTTTCCTTTTAACTTTAATCTCCACTACTCTTTGTTTCTCTTTTTTTGCTTTTCTCCCTTCTAATCACTTGAAAATTTCAGACCCACCTCCATATAATTCCTCGCAAGGCACGGGATTGTTTGTGGGCATCCGAGGTACATGCCATTTGCTTCCTAGGTTGCATTGGATCGAATTCTTGTCGTTCAAATTCTGCAGAGTTTTATCATATCATAAAATGCTGAATACATCCAACACTAACTCAACCCCTCAATTCTATAGAGTTTGCCGAGGCGACCTTTGAAGTTAGACCAGGAAACTTCCCTACTCGCTGATCGAATTCGCAAAGAATGTTCCCTGACAAGTCTGAAGACAGGGCCCAAGGATCAACTCTACTGATGAACCATTGAAGTCAGAGATACCCTTTTGTAGATTGTGTACGCTAGAAGTGTATAATTATTTTTTAACCCATTTTTTTTCCTGGACAATAAGGAATTGGTCTGGTTTGCCATCAGCACATTCAAGAACTTTTCACTTGATCTCTTAATTTCTTCTTTGTCTTTTTCATCTTCTAGTACAATGACAATCAGAAAGTTCTTCAACTTTGGCTGCTTTTGCTATGAGAGTTACTTTCTAATAAGCTGGCTTTTTTCTAGATCATGGCAAAATCTTTAGGGGGCATGCTTGTATGCTAAGAAGCTATGTGTTTGCAACTTCTGCAGCTTTTCTGATTTAAAAGTCATTGTCTCAAACAGTGCATAAAGTAAACTTGCTTAGTAATATGGGCAGTGGATTGAGAGAGTGCAAGTGGCCCCGGAAAAAGAGGCTGTAATAAAGAAACCTTGAGACTTAGTGTTTAGAAACTTTGGAGATTGGCATAAACTTTCAGAAGGACTAGAGCCCAGAACAAATAACTCTCAATATTCCATCTAAGTGATGCTTTAGGGAAGAAAAGGACAAGTATGAGTAGAACTGCAAACCTAACTAACATAAAAAAAGGCCCAAAAGAAAATTTAAAGAAAATTATTGTTCATTCATCAAATGTGCATATTTAATATCGTCTAAAGTTTTTAATGAGTAAGCCCTAGTGAAAGTTTTGCAGAAAAAGAATAATTGAAAATAAAAATTAATAATAAATCTTAATATTTATTATCTACTTTACGTACCAATTTTATATTTTATATAAACTTCACGGGCGCAAACTTCATCTTTTTATCATAACTTTCAACCTCTGTTTTTTAACAACAAACTCAACATCAAAGGAAGACTAGGAAGACTTCTGGTCTAGTCTTTCCATCCTCGTTCCATTTCCTTCCATCGTACTCTATGAAAATATCTCCCCTTTATCATTTTTATCTATTAATAAATAAATAAATAAATAATAATTATAATTCCCCAAAATTTAAAAGCCCCTCTCTTGTTTAGCCGCCAAATCTCTCACTGGTTCGAGACCTCCCTGAGATGTTGAGCTCCTGAGGCTTTGATTCGATTCACTTGCTCTTCCCTGCTTGAGTTTGTATTGGATTCAGAGAGGAAGAGGGGGAGATGGCTCCAACAGCGGTCGTATCTGCGGCCAAACAAGCAGAGCAACTGAAGCAAGATGGGAACACTTACTTCAAAAAGGATCGATTTGGTGCCGCCATTGATGCTTATACCGAGGTAAGCCTCTCTAGCAGGATTGTCTATTCTTAGATTTATCAATTTTCCAAATGCAGTCCCGATCCATTTTCTTACTTTTGGTGGTTCTGGAATTTTAGGCGATCACGTTGTGCCCTAACGTTCCGGTGTATTGGACGAATCGCGCTCTATGCCATCGCAAGCGGAAGTACGTGCGAGCTTATGTAACCTTATTGTTACCTCTTTAGCATTTGAATTCGCTTGGGTTTAGTAGAATTTATGGTCACTACTTTGATGTTAATCATTTGCTGGGTCTCACTTTGTGCGTGGGTGCTTTGTAGTGATTGGACGAAAGTCGAGGAGGACTGTAGAAGAGCCGTTCAGCTTGATCACAATTTAGTCAAGGTTAGGGTTCCCTGGCTGGTTCTTATTCAGGCCATGGCGTTGTGGACAGGAAAAATTGGAAAATAATTGCTAGATAACCATATTATTGTGGCCTTAACTGATTGTTTGTGTAGTGAGAGGGATTACCATTCTGCCTTTGTGTTACTGTTCTAAATAAGTAGGGAAACCTAGACATCACCTTGATAGATGATGCAGCTGGAAGTTGGAAGTATTATTTTACCTTGCTTTTTGCCTAATACTGATAGATTGTAGATGCAATATTACCTCATGTAAGTGTTGATTTTCTATCACGGTTTGAGTTGAGCTATTGATTCATTTTTCAACCAAGCCATAAATTTGCCTGTTAAAATTCATCGAGAATTTCCATTATTTAATTTACTTTTACTAGTAAAGTCTAAAGTTTAGTGTGCGTATTATGTGTACATTTGCCATTTTGACTTTAGATTTACAATCTTGCCTGTTGCTGAGTGTTTCTGGTTGACAGGCCCACTACATGCTGGGGCTTGCATTACTACAAAGAAAAGAATTTACTGGAGGAGTCAAGGAATTGGAAAGAGTATGATCCTTCTCCCACTATCATTTATTTTTTTCAGCTGTTTAATGCCAAAGGTTGACTCAGAATCACACATGTTTCTCTCCTTCTCATATTCTCTATCCAATTTAGGAGTTTGTACATTTTAATTTTTAATGGAACATGTAATGCACCTTAAGAAAAAAATTAAAAAGTTTTTATTTCAAAAATTGCCTCCTTATGTTCATGCTTATGTAAATTCAGAACCTTACATGGGGTTGTTATAGAAAAATCAAAAGGTTCATACACACTTCTGAAACTGGATATGCATTTTGATATGTTGTAAAGTGGAGAGATGGCCAACATTTGGAAATGAAGTGAACATTGCTATGCATGCATATTTTGTGTGAACACTACACAGTATGTGTGACTTCCAAGAAATCATAGTTCCTAGAGGTATTTAAATTAATTTTGAGGAGAGGTGTGTACAATAGTTTGGTTAAACTGCACTAAACTGACATTTGGCATAAAATTCTTATAATTATCTCCCACCAACCTCTTAGTACCTTATCGTGAGAGCTTTTGATTTGTTGTATAGTTGTGAATGTTCTTCCTCTTGCCTTTTGTTGTGCCATTCTTTTGAATGTTTGATTCTGGATTCTCTCTAATTTCTGGTCGCATGGCATGAGTTAGTATTTTACTCTTTTGGCTTGGCATATGCAAATTGTTAGTTTTTTGTTCCAAATGGACTAATGTGCTTCTAAACAATGTGCTTCATGCTTTATTGCGGTCTGTGTTCTTGTATTTCTGTCATCAAGGAGGCTAGGATAATAAGTATATTAGTCCCAGTAAAAGGTTGGCTGACAAACATATTCTCACTGCTAAATCCGGACGATGGACTGTGTCATTGTTTTTCTGTGAAAACTGTATACAATCATTGTTGTGAATTATTGCATCAGATGTATTTCCATTGGATATTTTTCCCTTCACTTCATTCCGCTCTGAGTTGAATATTGATGTAGTTAGTGGGAAGATTAATTGATGTTTCATATAGTTGGACAATTGCTTTAGTTGTAGGCACGCATGATGCAAGATGTTCTTGAGAGGAGCCAAGAAGAAGCTACCTGGGCTAATGCCAAATAGTTATCCTGTCTGTCTTGATAATACCTGGTAGGCTGGTAACTGAGGCATGATTTTACATAACTGCATCTGAGGGTGGTGTTGTCATGTTCTGGATTATAATTTCGTATGTTGTTGCCTCAACCTCACTTTTTTTTTTTTTTTTTTTCTGAATACATGAGTGAGTGGGATGAAAAGGTTTGAATTGGGTTTTTTAAAGAGCTTTTACCAACTAATCTACGCATTTTATTCATGGCTTTAACCTGAATGGGTGCTGTTGGAAGATTTTTGTGGATATTGTTGTGTGGTAAGATGAAAAATATAGAGTAATAGGAAATTTAGTGTGTCCTTAATGAGATCTATTGTGTTTCAAGAACTATTCTTCCGTGAGGTTAAATATATAGTCTCACTTAGAGATGTGAAATTAGCACGCACTATTCAGCATCACATTTCATCCTGTTGCACTGCAAAGAAAGAGTTAATTCTTCTTTGGAAGAAGTTAGCTGTTAGCTGCTTATTTGGAAGAACATGACTATGATATGTTCTGCACTGTCAAGATTTATTGATCTCGATCCAATTTCTGATGTAGGCTTTGGACCTCGGAAGGGGTGCAAATCGTAACAGTTATATGGTAGAGGAGATATGGCAGAAGCTTGCAAAAGCCAAATACTTGGAGTGGGAGCATGAATCCACCAATCGTGCATGGGAATTGCAAACCTTGAAGTTTGGCTTCTCTAATTCTTAAACTGTTTTAAGTGAATTCCTTACAAGTTCCACTTCTAGAACTCTCTGAAGCTTTTAAGGCATAGACACTTGTTTTGCCCACTGTGCTGTTGGATTTTCCTTATGCTTTTCATTTATGCATGCTGCAGAGAATCCTGTGAGGATGCTCTCAATGAGAAATTTGTATCTGATCTTTCACGAATGGAAGGGTTTTTAGATGATGCCACCAAAGCAAATTCAGCACAATTGGAACTTCTAGAGAAAGTGTTTAGCAAAGCTGCAGAAGCTGATATCCCAACAGAGGTGGGTGCGGCTGACACTTAAAATGGTTGTTTGAGTCCTGAAAATGTTAAGAGCGGTAATTTCTTGAAATTTTCCTGTCCAAAAATTTCAGGTTCCAGATTACCTTTGTTGTAGGATCATTCTGATTTTAAAATTAAAATTTTATGCAATAGTTGTAGTGATGATAAAGGTTTTTATTTCGATATAAATTTAGTGTGTGGTATTAAAAATTTATCACTTACTGAAACACAAGATATTATGA
>JAOSIP010000033.1:0-5687 GCA_030586815.1 Candidatus Phytoplasma planchoniae | reverse complement strand
GCTCAAAAAGAATTATCTAGATATATAGTTTCTTTAGTTCATGGTGAATTAGTTTCTAAAGATTGTGAAAAAGTTAGTTATGTAGGCATAAATTCGCATCTTAGAAATACGACTTTATGCCAAAAAAAAGTCAACGCCGACACGAATGGTTAAAAGTCGCCCTCTTGAAAGGCGAGATTAGATAAAAGCGTATATCAGACATGCGACTTTATAGCAAAAACGGTGTCGTTTCAGAGCTCGGTCACAATCGCGACTAACAATGCACAAAGTCGTATTCCCAGAGTACAATTTTAACCCATCGACACAAACTCCCACTTTAAAATAGCGTCATTTCACTGAGGGTTGCCTATAGCCACCCTTGGGACTCCGTGCCTGACAATGCGTCAATCAATGTCGGACTCAATTCTTGAACATAACACAAAACGGCGTTGTTTTTTTCACTTAAACAAACATGGCGTGTGCGTTTAATAGTAAAACGCATACATCGTGTGCGTTGTTCTTTTAAATTTTTTAACAAAAATTATATTAAAAATTATTTAATTTATTTATTAAATATGTATAATAAATAATAATATTATTTTATTTATTTAATTGTGGGTAGAAGTAACTTTTAATTTTTCAAATAATCATATTAGTTTATTTTTTAATTATAAAATAATATAATTATTTATATTAATAGTGAAATTATTATTAATAAATAAAATAATTGTTAATAAATAAAAAACCAAATGGCGTCGTTTTGGCTGACCTCGAGGCCTGTTCCCTCAGTTGACACGCCAAAATTATTGCGTCTAATAAAGGTTGTGACGGCTTCAGAATGCGTCACGAGGGAAAACGAAACGGTGTCGTTTTAACCAAGAGAGAGAAAGTCACATATTAGACATCCGACGTTACATCAAAATGGCGGCGTTTCACTTCAGCGTTGCACCTCAGGTACTGTGTTCGACGCTTGAAGTCGCACTCCTACAGTGCGTGTTTTTGCCACCAACAAAAAACACCCGCTCCAAAAACGGCATCTTTTCAGTTCGGGGTGCGTGCAGCAGCCCTCGGGACTCCGCACCTTTGCTGTCAATGCGTTAATTAACGTCGACTGCGTTGCTAGCGTGACGAAGTCACATGTGAGAAATGAAACTTTATGTGTCAGAAAAAAGGTCATGATGATGGTTTTGAACTGGCGTCACGTGCGTGAAGTTGCACATTAGAAACGCGAGTTCACGCGAGATGGTGTGACTTCTAGTCCATTTGCGGGGCGAGCCGCTGTGGGTCCCACCAAGTAGAGAATCACAAGTTAGAAGTGTAAGTATACGAATGGGGTCACTTTGAGAAAATAAATTCGGTTAGGGTCTAGTTTTGGGAATTGTGCTTGTCAGGGGGCTATCAGAAAATTGACTCCTCTAGTCTTCTATACATAACTTTGAGTCAAATTTTATTGCTCTCTCTCTTTTCTCTTGTTTACATTTTCTTACTCAACCTAATAACAAATTTCATATTTTTAAGCTAGACATTTTATAAATAATTTTTGTGTGCTTTAAAATGAAAAATATATTTTAAAAAAATATTAAAAAAAGAGTGCCATAATTACAATTCAAAAAGGAACACGGTCCGAATCGGTTGCCTGGTGTAAATTATTGATTCCATTACAACACCACTTGGTAATTTTACATAGGATTCAATAACCAACAATGACAAGAGTTCTGTGAAACTCTGCCATGGCTTACTTGAATTCATGGGCCAAATTGTTTTTGAGCATGCCTTTTGATGGCGCACCGCCTGATCCAATTCTCTGGGACCACTAAGCGAGCGGTGTAGAAGAGAAGCAGAATCGCCACCACACCGCTGAAGACAAACACCACCACATTATTGGTGCGGAAGAGGGGCCTCCAGTCCTCGGTCGGTGTCAACCCAACGATAGAAACCGTATAAGGAGCAGTGGAGGGATAGCTTATCCGGGATTGGAGGGATACCTTCAAAGCCATGAGTTTCATGTTGGTTCCTTCTTTTTTTGTACGGAGAATTAGCCGTTTCCTTACTTTAACATAAGGTAAACTATAAGTTTGTTCACCTAGATACCTTTAAATTGGGGGTCTATCCATTGTGCCGGTTGGATGATCAAGGCGTCCCTAAGAAGTATACGGCCTGGTTTGTCTGATTAAAAAATTATTATTTCTTTTATTGTTTTAAATATAATTTAACAATCTAGGCCATGCATTTGTCAACAAATGGGATAGATTGTTCAATTGTCCAAAATTTGCAGACCCCGATCCGAAACCTACCAACTTTTAAAATCAATAGCTACTTTTCATGCAAAAACTATCCAAATGACTATCCAATCTTGTCATCCAACTATTTCCTGTCTAAGCAAATTTTTACTTTATTTTCTCTTACTTTATTTTTTAAAATTTAATCCAACGATCTGGTCATGCATTTATTAATGGATGGTGTAGATCATTCAATTTTTGAAATGGATGGATCCTAAATAAAAGGACCCTAATCCGATCTTGTCATCCAACTATTTCTAGTATATTTTATTATTAGTTTTAGAGCTATCAAAATACGCCGGCAGGGTAGGCCGGCCTGCCATTTTGACGGGTTAGAAATTCCTCAACCCAACCCAACCCACCTTGCCCTGCAGGTTGGGCAAGCCAGCCTATGAAAAAAAATAAAACATTTTAGAAAAGCTTTTCTTTGCTTTTCTTTTTTATTCAGAAAATTAGAATGGAGAATCTAAGTCAACTATATCATTAGAAATCCACATTCTGGGAATTTAAAATATTCATCGCAAACAACCTGTACATTTGTAATACATCTACATTCTAACTATATTTCCTCAAAAAATAATCACAAATTTTAGATTTGAAGAAGAACAAACCGAAACAGTGATGTTTTGCGTTTTTTTTGTTGCACTACTTTTGTTTTTGCAACCCTCTCTCCCTGGTTTGGACCACAAAAGAAAGCAGGCAAATTGCTTTTTGTTTTGGACGGAAAACCAGCAAGCAGAAACTGCTTTCTGCTCTCTGTTTTGGACAGCAAAAAGCAAGCCGAATGCTCTCTCTCTCTAGCTGACAACAAGAAGAAAAACTGTGCACTGCACACTCTTTGGCCGACTGTTTTTCAAAAGGAAAAACTATGTCAAGAAACTGTGCTCTGTGTGTGTGTGTGTGTATATATATATATATATAGAGAGAGAGAGAGAGGAGGGGGACCAGAACAGACAAAGTAAGTAGCATCGGGGACTATAGAGAGGTGGAGGGAGTACTGATAGCTCACTAGGGGAGATCCATCGCCACTGTATTCAGATTTGGAGAGGAGTCAACAAAACACAGCATCAACATGACCCGGATGGACGAGCACTGGAGGATTGAGTTCTGAGCCCTAGCACTACTACTATGAAACTAGTACAAGAGTTTTATTTCTATTTTAGTTTTTTTTTTAATAAATTGTGATGAACCAACCCAAGCTTACCCTACCTTAACCCATAACCCGAGCGGGCCGACCCGTTTTGGCCCACTTTTAAATGGGTTAATAAAATCTCAACTCAATCCACCAATTTTTGTTGATGGAGTGGGCTAGCTGAGGGGCCTAACTCAAATTGACAGCTTTGATTAGTTTTAGATTACATTTATTGTTTCTCATTCATTTTGGCAAATGTTTTGTTTGGGTGTTTGACACGATGGAGTTGGTATATACCTTTTTAGATTTTTGTATTGAACATTAGATACAAAACGTAATTCTTTAATTCACGTCAAAATGTCCAGTCACAAAAAATGGAAAGTTTATCAAGCTTTCTCTAATTATCAAGAGGTATGGAGGCCTGATGACATACATAGGTGTACTTAAAAAGAAAGAACTAACTATAGTGACCCTATAATATTAAGTGCTATTTTTTTACAATTTTATATTCATATTTAGTACTATTTATTATACAAATTCTGCTACTTAGGTATTTTTATTTATATTTTGTAGATTTATAGGATTTGTACAAGAATAAGCTAACAGAGGGCTAAATCAGAAGAAATCAGAAAAGTTAGGACCAAATCATTGGAGATCAAATTAATCATGGGCCAAATCAAAAGGAATCAGATTTTATGAGGATTAAATCAACAAGAATCACGAAGCTCAAGGACTAAAGTAGAAAAAATCAAGAAGCTCAAGGGATGATTTGACAATTAAAAAATTTTCTATAAATTCTGGAACAAAAGCAGAGTTGGGGGAAAGCCAGGGAAAGAGGGAAATATGAGTCGGAAGACAGTTGTCTTCCTCTTCTGGAAGCCCTAAAGCCGCCCGACTCCAGCCGCACCTGCTCAAACGGTCTTCGTCTCCTTCAACTCCGGTGAACCAGCAATCCATCTCCACTGCCGCAGTCTGCCGCTTGTCCTCTTCTTCCAATCCAGCCGCCATTACCCAGAAACAGCCGACCACTGAGCTACTGCAACTTCTTTCACTTGCCAGAAATTTCTGCTTTTTAATTTCTGTTTCTGATTTCTGAACTTCTGTTTATTTGCTGTTTCCAATGGAATACTTTACTGCTTTCTGTCTCTGAATATTCTTGTTTTCTGAAATTAAAATTCTGCTTTTGATTTTGCTGAAGACTGTTTCCATTTCTACTCAATTAATTTTCTGTTTTCTGTTATGATTTCATTGTTTCTGAATCCGTTTTCGGCTTGCTGAATTAATTCTGCTCTGTTTCTGTTTCTTGTTTCTGCTCTGTTTTGATTTTCTATTTTCTGTTTGATTTTTCTGTTTTTTTGAACAACTGCGATGCTCTGTTTTCAATTTCTGAATTCCTGTTATTAGACTACTTTCTTAATTCTGCACAGCTTCAAATTCTGGTTGTAGCTAAATTACTGCATGTTGAAATCTGTGTTCTGATTTTCTGTTTTCTAATTTTGCCGAAAATTGGTTTCTGTTATGCTAAGTTTAATTTTTCTGATTTATGTTTCAGCAATTAATTCATGTTTCTGCTTTCCTGTCCTGCAATATAACTAAATTTCTGTTGCAATTTCTGGTTTAGTTTGATCACTGCAAACACAAATCTGTTTTAATTTTCTGTTTCTGATTTTTTTTCTTTTAATTCTTGAATTATATCTATTTGGTTCAAAGAGAATTAATTATAAATTGTCATCCCTGTGACAACTCATATTTACCAAAATGTGCTACAAAAGTATACCGTGCATTTGTGGTATAAATTTTAAAACAAATAAACATATAACTATTAGCATTAATAATTTATTTAGTCTAAATAACATGATGTATAATACTTAAATTCAAATTATTTAGTAATAATTTTTAAGAGATTTATATGAAAATTAATAATCTTATTAAATTTTGATGTGAAATGAAATATCACACGAATACGTTAGAAGTCCAAACGGAAAGAATTATAGAGATTTAGCTTGCCTTTGTTAATATAACTAAGATTTCTCCCCGCAATGCATATATGATTAATTAGGATAAAAGAGAACTAATAAAATGGAAACAACAACGCTAGTAGAGCCAACACCGAAAAGGTTTAATACTCTTCTCGCACATGAAACCCAGCTGGAGAATTCTTGAGTTGCCTTGTAACTGTAAACAGATTGTTCATATATTTATAAACTCTACATTAACTTCTAACTGTAGAGCTGTTTAGAAAAATAAAAAGTTAAATGAATGGGCTCATCAACTAGAAAATCGACTAATATTTTTTT
>JAOSIP010000032.1:0-5770 GCA_030586815.1 Candidatus Phytoplasma planchoniae | reverse complement strand
AAAACTACACCACTCAACCAAACAACACCAACCTTCCCCGAAGGGAAGAGAGAACAACCTCTATACAACTAGGACAAAGTAGGATATTTCTATCTTACAAGAAAAGCATCATCATTAGCAAGATTAAGAACTATAGCCTTAGCCAAAACCACATTTCTAATAAGATAAAAAGTGGTCAACATTGAGCTGGGAACAGAGTCATGCATCATTCTATTCCTTTCATTTCAAATATAGTAAATCACCGCAGAACAAGCAATCTTCGCAATAGTAGAGTAAGCCGATCGTCCTTTAAATGAATGAAGAATCCAAACAAAAACCTTAGTCAAGGATAGACTCGGAAAAATAGAACCACATCTAACCGCCACTTTACTCCATGTATGAGAAGAAAAGGAACATCTAACAAATAAGTGCTCATGGTCTTCTTCATTTGACAAGCAAAGCACGCAATTCCTATCATTTCTCTGAGACTAGGAAGAAATTCTATTAAGAGTGGGAAGTCTTCTTCTTATAGCCAGCCAAACAATAAAACTAAAACATGGAACGGCTCAAGAAAACTAGGCCACTTTCCAAATCTTATGTTTGGTCGTCTTTGCTATACTCAAATCCCAGACATATTTAGCGGAAAAGGATCCAGAAGAATTTGCAAGCCAAACTAAATTATCTGGACGTTCAACCAAAGGAAGTTTATGTTGTCTCAAAACCTATTTTAAATCAAGAAGATTGGTGGGGAGTCTTCTCTTTATAGCAACAGGTAAATTCCATTCCCCACCAAGAATAATGTCCTTCACCTGGGCTAATTTAGACAAGCCAGAATCATAAATGATACGATGACCCCATTGATTGACAATGGAACCCCCAGGGAGCCAAAGATCATTCCATAAGGACGTAGAACTCCCATCTCCAATATAGTATTGAATAAGTGGTTTCATGAACCTTATCAAGCCCAGAATCTTTCTGCAGTTCCACGAGGCATCTTTCGCAATTGGGATCTCCTAGAAGTTACCCTTATAAAGAAGATTTGCTCTAATCCAACAAGCCCATAAGGATTTCTCTTAATAGTTACAAATCCTCCATAAATATTTGCAAATAAGAGCATGATTCCAATCACACACTTCTTTTAATCCCAAACCACCTTCCAAGAAAGAAAGAGCAACATCACCCCAAGCAACTTTAGCACTATGAGCATTGAGGGAAGGTCCTTTCCATAAGAAGTTCCATAAGATCTGATCAATTTGATTACAAATCTTCTTTGGAAAAATGAAGTGGCTACTCCATAGTTGCCTTCTTTATCTATTCCTTGGTCTTGGCTATGAAAAATTTTAATTTATTTTCACTTGTTTTACCTAAACATGCCATCTTAAATTAATCTGATCTTAGATGTAGCCTTCATGAATGTTGTTTGATTGATTTTGATAAATTTGATTTCCTACCATTTCAAATCAGATGTTGGCTGACTATTAGTGTGTGAAAGCTCTCTTAAAGGGATAGCTTTTCATGCATGGAAAAATTTATTGGCTTTAAGTTTATGTCAAGTGACATTCTGCCTTTTAGAGTTTCTCGCACTCTCGAAGATGAATTTTGAACGATGAATGGAGAAGAGAAAGGCTCTATCAAAGTAGTGAAGCATGATGACTATGATTTAGAAATCTCTTAGATTTTTCCTTACGTAACGCAGTCAAGAAATTTACTCTTTGAACAAATATAATTTCATGATTTTTTGCTTTCTTGCATAAATTGGATTTAGTGATATTCTTCTTTGGAGGTGGTCCCTAGGGGCTACTTCGGGTTCATCAATGGTACTATGCTGAGGACAAGCTTGTGACTAAACTGTGTATCATCTCACTACTCTGGTTTTGGCATAAGATATTGTATGAACATGGAAGAAAATGTAGCAATTTCATTTTTCTCTTCATTCATTTTCCCCATTCTACTTTGTTATGTTTTTAATAATTTTAGATAATTTATGTTAAATTATTTTATTAACTTGGTAAATAAAAGCAAATTATGCTGAATATCCTAGAAGGTGACCAGAAAAAAAAAAAAAAAAAACATATTAGATTGGTGTGCTCATGTTATGATGAAATCTCATGAACTTTGTTGTCTGCATTTTCTTGTTAGTCTCTTAAGAAATAATGTTTTAGCCTTCAAATGGTAAGTCCAATAAAACCTTTGTTCTCTGCTTATTTGGCATGATATTGACTTGATATTAATGGAGGACAGCTATTGCATTTCAAGTTTAGTATTGTTGCTAATTTTCTTCTATACTAGGTGCTGGAGAACTTTACACATGGGGCTCAAATGAGAATGGCTGTCTTGGTATTGGGTATCTTCCTAGTAAAATAACCCACATAGCATAGATTTGAGTTCTAGTTCTTCCCCATTACCATGTGATTTTCATCATATTATCTGGTGTATTAGCTTATTGATGTCTTAATCTTGTTTCAGTCTTAGGGATGTCAGTCATTTCCCAGAAAGAGTTCAAGGGCCATTCTTGAAACAACCTGTTGGTCAGGTTTGAAACATTTCAATTTCTTTTTTCATTTGGTAATTGTTGCATATTTAAATATTGTCCTGGAGTCATGCACAGTCTGGGTTAAGTTATTAGATCTTTTCCGATGGAAGATGGAAACTGGAAACTGGGAACTACCTTTGGAACATGTATTTGAACTGACAGATTTGCTAGTATCCTTTAGTAGGCATAAAGTTTTAGCGGCTCATAAAGTCATTAAAATCATGATTAGGGCAGTGAATATAACATTGGAACAGACTGTGACAGAAATTTTCAATTAATCTTTTCTTTTTATATTGTTCATTTCCTATATACTTTTACTGTCAGGTATCATGCGGCTGGAAACATACTGCAGCAATTTCTGGTATTGTTTTTCTTAATTTCTCAATGTAAAATATTGCAAATTCATGTCTATCTGTGTTATGTTTTGGAGTTTTTACAGTATAGGAGGTCTTATCCTTATCTTATTGGAAAGAAAAAATAATTATATTTTGTCCAATGCGTTGGCCTTTATATTCGCATTAAAGTTACTTGGCTATTCATTTACCTCAAGATGAAGCACTTCAACTCTTTCCATTATCATTCGTGCAAATAGTTAAATTTTCTATCATATGTGACTAAAAAAACCTCAGGACCTATTAGTATTGTATTTTAATTTACTTATAACTTTTGAGGCCTAATCTGAATCTCACATATTGTTTGAACATGGTTTAACTATTCTTTAAATTTATTACATAGTCGTTAGTAAATTAAAGACTAAGCTTTGCCAGCTTTTGAAATAATTTCACGTTAAGTAACTTTCTTGTGGATTATCAAACATGATAAAACATCATCAATTAAAAGTTATAATTAGCTTAACAAAGAACTTCTGGGTTGTTGTTAGTAATATACATATAGATATGTGGGTTTTAACAAAAAATAAGCAGAGTGGCTAATGCAGATAAGAGCTTGTAGGAAGTGGCCGGAGTCATTGGAGATAGTATCATAACTGCCCCCATTCTTAGTACATGAAAGCAACTAGGAACCATCCAGTACACTGGTAAGTTGGAAGGCTCATGCATGGAGTAACTGTTGAATACCGCATGATCCACTGGAAAGGAAAAGAATGCAAGGCAGTAGGCCGAAGGGAATTGCAGTCATTATTTATTTTCTTGATGGGTTTAGGGCATTTGAAAAATGGGAATATTATGTGACTTAAATCTCTATTATGATTGTCAGTTAGAACAGTGGAATCCCCAGTTGCTGAGGCTTATGCTTCAAATGACTTGATAATATACAACTTCAATGTTTATTTAACTGTCTCCATTTTAGTCAACTTACAAATATCTGCTAATTTATCTTTCTAATGCAAATTAATATTGATATTATATAAATATCTAACCTAATGCTTGTCAAATAATCTGCATTAATTAATGTCATGCAGAAGGAAATATTTACACATGGGGCTGGGGAGGTTCACATGGAACATTTTCTGAAGATGGTCATTCTTCTGGTGGACAACTGGTTTGCTTCTAGATTTTTTTACAGATACATTTTATGTTACATATCTATAGGATATTTCAGGGGTGTTTGGATAACTGACTAAAAGTTAAAATAAATTTTTAGTAACTAAAAGTTAACTTTTACTTTTAGAGTGAAAAAAGTAGTTACGTATTTGGTAAAATCTGACTAAAAGTAGGTTTGGTAATTAAAATGACTAAAATACTCTTATTTATAATAAGCCCACAAAAACTAAAACAACCAAAAACTAAAAGTAGTTTTTGACTTTTGGAGAGAAGTAACTTTTAACTTTTAACTTTTGGCTTCTAATTTTTAGGTTTTAGATTTTTTAGAGAAGTAACTTTTGATTTTTGGCTTACAACTTTTGAATTTTAATTTTTTATTTTTAGTTTTTAGCTCTTGGAGAGAAGTAACTTTTGACTTTTGGCTTTTGACTCTTAACTTATGACTTTGAGCTTTTAACTTTTAACTTTTAACTTTTAGCTTTTAGCTTTTAGATTTTTGAAAGAAAAAACTTTTTGACTCTTGGCTTTTGACTTTTGAATGTTGGCTTATAGCTTTCGGCTTTTAACCTTTTGGATTTTGATTTTTTCTTTTTAGTTTTTGGCTTTTGGAAATAAGCAGCTTTTGACTTTTGGCTTTTGAGTTTTAACTTATGACTAAGTTTTTGACATTTAACTTTTGACTTTTAGCTTTTAGATTTTTGAAAGAAGAAACTTTTGACTCTTAGCTTTTGACTTTTGAATGTTTGCTTATAGCTTTTGGCTTTTAACTTTTGGATTTTGATTTTTGATTTTTAACTTATGACTGAGCTTTTGACTTTTAACTTTTAGTTTTTAGCTTTTAGATTTTTGATAGAAGAAACTTTTTGACTTTTGGTTTTTGACTTTTAAATGTTGGCTTATAGCTTTTGACTTTTGACTTTTGGATTTTAATTTTTTATTTTTAGTTTTTGGCTATTGGAGAGAAGTAACTTTTGACTTTTGGCTTTTGGCTTTTGGCTTTTGGCTTTTGACTCTTGGATTTTGATTTTTTATTTTTAGTTTTTGGCTTTTGGAGAGAAGTAACTTTTGACTTTTTGTTTTTAACTTTTAACTTTTGGCTTTTAGCTTTTAAAAATAATTTTAATTTATTTATTTTAAAAAATAGTTGTTTAATAAAAATATGAATAAAATTGTAAAATTGAGTTATTTAAGTAAGGGTATAATAGTAAATGAACAGTTAAAAGTAAAAGTTAAAATGAAAAGTAAGGAGTAACTTACTTTTAAAATTTTAACTTTTGGTCAATTTTTTGTTAAGTTACACAAATATGTAACTGACTTTTAGTTATTAAAAGTCAAAAATTTTGTCCATCCAATCACCCCCTTTGACCGATTGAGATAAATTTGTTGTCAGAGTCAGTTTTGTTGTTTATTGTAGCATTTGGTAATATGTTTCTGTAGTTATGCTATTTTCTTCTGTAATTTGTCCTTTGCATCTGGAAATTATAATTCGTATCTAAGTTAATACTGCAAAGCAAAAGAACTTGAAAACCTTTGTCATATTTATATTACTAAAAATAAGACACTAAAAGAATATGATAATACACAGAAAAAATAAAAGGTGTAGCCATTTCTTTTGCTGGTTGTAACAATAATAGAACTACGTCTTCTGTGGTGGCTTTTAAAGGTGATGAAATAATCGTTGGTAAAGCTGCTAAACGACAGATGGTGACCAATCCTAATACTATTCTTTCGATCAAAAGAGAAATGGGTAAAAAAG
>JAOSIP010000031.1:0-6174 GCA_030586815.1 Candidatus Phytoplasma planchoniae | reverse complement strand
TTTGCAAATTGTGAACCGGGCGAGGTGCATTTCAGTCAATTGGACATCTCTTCTTCCTGCAAGCTCCTAAATAAGTATCGTCAATACTAGTGGCTAAGAATCTGATCCCCCCCCCCTTCTCTCTCTTTCTGCACTGTCGCATAGCAGAAATTCCTTTCTCTCTCTACATGAACTCTGCAACTCGCTACCTCTAGCTTTCGCGTATGTCAATGGCGATTCGGGCGGTTAATAGCTGCTCGGTTCTTCTTTCTGCTGCTTCTCCATCTCTCGTTGCTCTTGGACGCCGCCTCCACCAATTCAGGGCATTGCAGTGTGGGAGCCACGCGAAATTGGGATTTAGGCTCTCAATTTTACATCCCGACTGGAACAACTTCCTCAGGTATGGCGGCCTGCGGCGCTATTCCGTTCAGAGTCTTGTCGAGATGTTCATGGAAGAGCTCGGTTCATTGCTCCCCCGGAGGAGTGTTCGTGCAAGTGCCAAGTATGTCTTAATTTCATTTCTGAATGTAACGTATTCTGACGAGCAAAAGTATCTATGTGCATGTATGTGTCAAATGAACAGTAGGACATGAGTCTTTTTGCTGCATATGAGCTTGACTACGGCAACTCCAAGAGTTGGTGTTTCATGGGTAAAACAGGTTCTTTATGCTCAAATTTGATCGAATTTGATAGGCAATGCCTAAATGATCAAGGGATTCCAATGAAACGGATTCTATGAGGTACTGAAATAAGAAACCAGACTGGAATTCAAAAAGGAAACTGCCTTTAAGTTCATGCAAGAGAAATAAATCAATAAGTAAAAGAGCCAAAATACTAAACTGGAATTGAAAAGGGAAAATTGGATGGATAAAAGCAAACAGCCAAACTAAAAAACAATAAAATCTAAAGAAAAACTCATGTGATCCAGATAATCAATTTGTCGATTATTCCAGAAAATAGGTTATAAATTTCAAGCACGATATGCATGGGGGCATGTTGAATTTACAAATACATGCTAGAGTGTTGCAACTACATCTTGGCTTTCAACAGGTCCGAGGATTTTGTAATTCAAATTGTTCTGGTGGCTATAAAGGAAACCATAATTGCTAAAGACCAGAGTCAAGGCAGGTTTTTTTATTTTTTTTTCCCTATCACAGAACCTGTTAGTTGCTGTTAAAATTTGTCCATCTGGTTCCTGTAAAATGCTTGGGTATCTTCATTGATGTCCCTAGTATAATATGATCTAGCAAGTAAATAAAGATGAGAATGAGTTTATAATTTCTTTTCAGAAATACTTAAAATTTATCTGATCAGGACAAAATATGAAGATATGACAACGACGGAATTTATATGCAGTCCAAAAGACTTCTTTGGGCAGTTGAGAAATTAAAATTGTGGACTCACACTTTTTGGCAATACATCCACGATTACATTCTGTATTTCATAAATAAGAAATAAATACAAACAACAATGTGAAGTGAAAATCTGTAACTTTACTTTGATGTTTACTAACCATTGGATTTTCTTTATGAAAATCTGCAAGTGCTTGATAACTGTTTTTGTGTTCTTGAGCCGTTTGCTAAACAAAGGCTTCAAATCTGAACTTACTGAACTTAAGATTATATTTTCTCCTGCAAATCATAAGTCTTCCCAACTATAGCACAATAGTGGCTAGTCTAAATGTGCAGGATGCGGGTCTTCTAATGCTCCACCAGCCACTAGGCATTCAGAGTAGGTGGGAAAACATCATGAAAATAACAGTTAATGTCAGAATGACATAAGTTTTGTGGTCTCAACCCTGAAGCAGTAGCTTTTCTATCATACTACAAATGAGAAACAATGCATGTGATTTTCTCCCCTTTGTGAAGCAACTTCCTTAGCTCTTCTTCTTAAACTTATCAGGTATGTTGACTTTGATGTGGGTCTGATTACATGATGATTAAATTGGTTCTGCCATTAGTAAATTACCATGCAAGTTGATAAAATGTGATGTAAACTGTATACTTATTAACCACCATCTCATCTAAAAGCTTAAGCTCATATAGAGATGGGGAATTTTAAATGCCCCTGCACTTGTGGCAGATTTTTACTCATAAATGGTCTCTCATGTGGAAACTTAAACTTGTTGTGCAAGATTCGAATATAAGACATTGCCTACTTTGACACTTATTAAATTGTTAACCACCATCTCATCTAAAAGCTTTAGCTTGTGGAGAGAGGGGTGACTTAATTAGTTGTAACTTAACATAAACATTGTGTTGGCAAAGTGGGTTATTGTTTCTTATTTGGAAGAAAACAACTTTTTTCAGGTGTTATGCTGAAATGTTGATGCACTAATTAAAGTGATTGCTGCTCGAGTATGTTTCAAAATTACACTTACATGTACAAGTGCTTGGGGTATTACCCATTCTAGGGATCTAATTCCAAGATACAAATTGATTTTCTCCTAGATTGTGGTCTCTTTCATAATTTCTTGACTCTCTCTGTTTGTGGAGTTTTGATGTTTTTTCTAGTGTATCTATTTGATTCAGTGACATTACTTGCAGGGTGGGGCTAACAAGTGGTGGGGAACTTCTTGAAGAAAAACTTGAAAGGCGCTTACTGCAGAAAGGGTTTCTGCTGGAGTTCAAGAAAGAACCTGAAAGAGTATTGCTAGCGGTTGCCCAGAAACCAGATGGAAAGAAGAACTGGATGGTTTCTGATCAGGTTCTACTAGAAATACTTACTGGCCCTTATTGAGTAGGTTGCTAGGTGTTGGCTCTCTTGATCACATGGACATTAGATGGTTCAACTGGTTTGATTGTTCTTTTATTTCTCTTTTGATGCAGAATGGTGTTACAACTTCCATTAAACCGCAACAGATAACTTTCATTGTTCCTGGTGCAGAGAATTTTGATCACACAGAAATAGCTGATTTTGTCCAGAAAGCTCAAAATAATTTGGTTGGTTATTTTGCATCATGAAGCACATACCATTTGGTGGCCATATGATATTTCTACTTGTATATGTTGATATATCTTCTTCTTCTTATTTTTTCTTTTTTCTCTTTTTCTATTTAAATGCAGGATCACTCTTTGCTTGAGTGTGCCTGGGCTGAGCTTCTTGAACAGAATAAGTCAGTAACAGTTTGGGAGTTTGCTGAGGTAAATCTTTTAGACACCTCAGTTTTCTGTCATTGTTCTTCTAATGACTGGTGTTTATTCTAACAGATGATTTTTGGTAGTGCGGAGCCTCTTGAAAGCTATTGTTCCCACCTTTTGCTTTCACGAGATGAAATTTACTTTACAGTGCTAGAGAGCAAAGGTTCTTTCTCTGTTTATGGGCCTCGGCCTGCCACACAGGTATTTACTGTTAGGTTTTGGTTTACACTGACATCAGTTGACAATGATTCAATAGGAAGTACTTTTTATGGCAAGCTTGGTTTGATTTGGTTTGCCATGCCTCATCCATGGGTTTGTGTACAAGAAGCGTGATTTTGTTATAACATGTTGGATAATCCTACTTAATAAGTGGGTATGATGTTGATTATTTTCTCCAATAATTTGTAGTGGTATATGAAAAAGTGCAAAAGCAATATTTATTTTCTTTCATAAACTTGTCAGAAGATGCTGCATATTGAAGAGACAGTCAGCTATTCCTTCCCTACCGTGAGGATGCAAAAGAAATTTGAAGCTTTAGTGAATTATCTACTCTTTTTTTTAATGACGATGCTGGGAGTTGGAATTTGATGAGTTTAAGGCCGCAACTCCCTGACTATGATTATAGTTGCCAATGAAGTACTTCCATACTATTCTGACATCGTCAAGTCTATGAGAATCTTCCTGCTTCCCCCCTTCCACGTTCCTATTTTCTTTTTCCTCACTAGAAAAAGAAAACAAGTGGGGGAAAAAACTTGCTAATAAACTCAGCAATACTGTTTATCTGGTCAAGCTGAAGCAACTATAATTATACAAAACCTTTTGTAATGACCTATGCTTTTATATGGTAACTATTCTAACACATAACATTACACACCATCATTTGTTTCTTGCTTTCAAACAATTCTACATTTGGGTTTTGATCAATTTGAAAAAAAATCATAAAACAGGTAGAAGAACTTCTACATAGAAAGCTTGCTAAGGAAGCTGCTGAGAGGGAATTTGAGGAGTTTGTGCAGTTACTGAAATCTGCCAAGGCAGCTCATTCAAGTGCAAAACCCTCCAAATCTTCATGGGAGGTTGACGAGAAATTCTGGCACAAAATCAAATCTCTTGAAGCTTATTCAATTGATGCTTGTGAGAATGATGAACAAAAGAAAACTGCTGGGCTGGTACTTGACTATGAAGTTTGATGCTGATGTAACTAAATGCATTTTTCTAGAACTGATCTGTGACTCTTAAAAAAAGAAATACATTGTGATGACATTTTTTTGAAGGCCAATGTTTTTTTTCTTGTGTTGTCCACATGAAGGCTGAGCTAAACAATGTGTGTTTCCATTACTTTTATTTCTTCAGATTCTTAAGGCAATGGGACTAGCAAAAACATCAGCTTCAGCCCTAAATCTTCTTGTAGACATTGGGTATTTTCCAGTGCATGTCAATCTTGACTTGTTAAAGTTCAATATCCGTACTGATCATTCTGATGAGCTTATATGTGATGCTGAAAGTCTTCTTTTGGAGTCACTGGATTTGGATGAAGTAAGCTTGTTTCCTGATTGACCATCCATTCCGTACTACTTTTTTCTCAGCTTCCCACACTTGTCTCAAGAATAAATATGCAGATTTTGCTCTATATTTGATGGAACCGATTTTTGTTCTTTACAGGATAACAGAATTGATCTGACTCATCTTAAGGTTTATGCAATTGATGTTGATGAGGCGGATGAGGTAAAAGAGGGAGAACAATTTATTGCCTGCTACTGTTAAATTCATATTATTGGTATCCAGCAAGATTCTGATCTTAGAGATCTCAAAAAGACCTATACCCTTCATTCATTTCTTGTCAATCTATTAATCTCCTATTGCTGATCAATCAAGTTATGCAGCTTGATGATGCACTCAGTGCTACAAGGTTGAGCGATGGTCGGATTAAAGTTTGGATACATGTTGCAGATCCTGCAAGCTTGGTTCATCCTGGAAGCAAAATAGATAGGTAACTGTAAGTTCCTATCAAAATGTAGTTGCAACACCTACGCCATTATGGATGGTCTGATAACATAGTTCTTGCTCTATAGAGAGGCCATGAAAAGAGGAACTTCAGTATTCTTACCCACTGCTACATATACTATGTTTCCTGAGAAGCTTGCCATGGAGGGAATGAGCCTGAAGCAAGGAAACCTTTGTAAAGCTGTTACTGTGTCTGTTGTACTGCATCCTGATGGCAGGTACTTTTTCCCATCTTCACAGCTTTAAAACGAATGCTTAGAATTTTCTCTTGTGTGCATATAGTCATTTACTATGTAGATGTATTGATGGAAACCTATTTTACATATCCTTGAGGCCTTACATAAGCAACTCCTTAAGCAGGTAGGTCAACTGTTCAGTGAGTTTATATGGGAGAGACCAGCACTGAGCCATATTTTCTTCAGTTTTATGTCTTAACCAGCAGCTCTGGATCAGTATTACCCTACCTGATCCCTCAGATGTGGTGATTTTATTCAGTTCATGCTCTATAAAAGTTTATGTTCTTCTATCATAACTGATGCTTGGACGCTGCACTCTTCATTCTCATTGATCTTTGAGAGAATTGAAGTGTTTTATTCTCTTGATAATCTTCAAACCTGGACACTTCCTTCTGAGTTCATTGGCCAGGAAAGAGTCCTCCCCTATGCTTCCAATATACCTCTTATCTATCTTCCTTGATCATATTGAGCAATAATATTCCGTAGCCACCCTCGGAGTCCGTGGCACTCCATCCGTATTGAGTTTGCATTTGCCCGCATTGTTGGGAAAACATTTAATGTCTCCCTTAATGTAAAATTTCTTAATATCCTCCCCCAAATTCTTATTTGTTTTCTCTTGCATATAGAATGGCTTCTGAAACAACTTTCTAAATATTGAAGCAAGTGTTCGTAAATATGCATTTGTTTCTACATAACGACTAGCTTTAGGAAAAATATCATTTATTAACTTTAAAGATACTATTTCTTTTTTATATTTAACAGAAAGTTTTGGAAAAACATGTCCATAAACTGAATCTATTTTAAACTCAGTTTTA
>JAOSIP010000030.1:0-6420 GCA_030586815.1 Candidatus Phytoplasma planchoniae | reverse complement strand
CTAAACCAAAAATTATCACTTAAATAATCGCCGGATGCTGGGAAACTAGCTTGTCCGGTGGTGTGTGGGGCTTATTATAATAGTTAGAAATAACGAAATGTAGTAATTCTATCACGATTCGAATCCCTTCTCAAACGCCAGACAACAATCCAATTTACTTCTATTTTAAAAAAATTCATTAATTAAAATTAATTTTTATTATTAAATAAAAAATTTTTTTTTATTTAATAATGATAAGGAGAATAATTAAAATGGCTGTCCCCTTTAGAAGAACTAGTAAAACCGCTAAAAGAAAAAGACGTACTCATTACAAATTAAAATCACCTACTTTGGTATTATGCCCTGATACTAATAAATTTACTTTACCTCATCGTTTAACTAAAAATAGTGGTAATTTTTATAAAAATAAATTAATTTTGAAACTCAAAGACACGAATTAATCATATTAAAAAAATATTTTAAATAAAAAAGGTATAATTATGATTAAAATTAAAACATCACAAGAAATTCGTAAGATATGGCTGAATTTTTTTATATCTAAACAACATAAGTTAGAACCATCAGCATCTTTAGTACCAGATAAAGACCCTACTTTATTATGGATTAATGCTGGTGTATCACCTTTAAAAAAATATTTTAATAATTCTGTTGTACCTCGTCATAAACGTATAACAAATATTCAAAAATGTTTAAGAGCTAATGATATCGAGATAGTAGGTAAAACTTCACGTCATCATACTTTTTTTGAAATGTTAGGGAATTTTTCGATAGGAGATTATTTTAAAAAAGAAGCTATTGAATTAGCTTATGAATTTTTAACATCTCAAGAATTTTTAGCCTTAGATATTAATAAATTATATATTACTTATTTTGAAAAAGATTTAGAAACTTATAATTATTGGCTACAAAAAGGTATTGATAAAAATAATTTAATTTCTTTAAAAGAAAATTTTTGGGAAATAGGTGAAGGACCATGTGGGCCTTGTACCGAAATTTTTTTTGATCGCGGTCCAAAATATGATCAACGTAATAGTGATCTGATTTTGAATAATATAGAAAATAATCGTTTTATTGAAATATGGAATATTGTTTTTTCGCAATATAATTTAGAAATTAAAAATAATCACAAAATTTATCATAAGTTATCGAATAAAAATATCGATACTGGAGCCGGATTAGAACGTTTAGCTTGTATTTTACAAAATAAAGATAATAATTTTGAAACAGATTTGTTTTCACCTATTATTAAAAAAATTTTTATTTTAAATAATAAAATATACCATTTAGATAAAAATAAAGAAATTTTTAATATTATTTCTGATCATATTAGAGCTTTAGTTTTTGGAATTGCTGATGGGGTTACGTTAGCTAATGATGGCAGAGGTTATGTTTTAAAAAAAATTTTAAGAAGAGCTTTTCAAAAAGGTATTAAATTAGGTTTTAGTAAACCTTTTTTATTTGAATTAGTTCCGACAGTAGTTAATATTATGAAAGATTTTTATCCATATTTAAAATCGAAAATTCCGATTATTCAAACAATAATTTTATCTGAAGAACAGAAATTTTTATTAACTTTACGCGAAGGTAAGAATAAATTTTTAGAATTTACAAAAACTTCGAAAAAAATTTCGGATTCAGATTTTTTTAAACTTTATGATACTTATGGGTTACCTCCAGAAATAATTATAGAATATGCTAAAAATGACAAAGTTTTAGTAGACACAAAAGGATTTGAAAAAATTTTACAAAAACAAAAAAAAATATCATCTAACCAAGGTAAAATGATTTTTAAAAATAAAAATTATCAAAATAATAATTATTATAATGATTTTAATATTAAAAGTGAATTTATAGGTTATGAATGTTTTAGTAATTTAGCTAAAATAATTAAAATTTTTGAACATGGGATTGTATTAGACAAAACCCCTTTTTATGCTGAAATGGGAGGGCAAGTTTCTGATTGTGGCATGATTAATCAAAGTTATATAGAAAAAGTTGTCAAATTACCTCATGGACAATTTTTACACTATACGAAAGATAATTTCGAATTAGGGCAACAAGTAAAAACATTTATTGATTTACAAAAAAGACATTTAATTTCTTTAAATCATACGGCTACACATTTATTACATGCCGCTTTAAAAATACTATTCGACCCTGATATAAAACAATGCGGTTCTTTTTTAAACAACAAAGTGTTAAAATTTGATTTTAATTATTATAATTCTTTTTCGTTAGAAGATTTAATCGCTATAGAACAAAAAATAAATTTATGGATTAATAAAAGTTATCCTATTAATATTAAAACAATGAATTTTAAAGACGCTCAAGATCAACAAATACAATTACTAGAACAAATCGAGTATAATGACATTGTAAGAGTAGTAGAAATTCAGGATATTTCGACACAATTATGCGGTGGTACACATGCCTTTAATACTTTATTTTTGCAAAAATTTGCCATTTTATCTTATACTTCTATTGGTTCTGGTATATATAGAATAGAAGCAACTACTACTGATTATAATATTGAAATTGGTTTTGATTTAAAAACTAAGTATTTGCAAATTCAAGAACAACAAATATTAAATAAAATAGAAAAACATTATCATTATTTATCAGAAAATTGTAATATTCCGAAATTCAAAGAAACTAAAAACAGTTATAAAAGTATTTTTCTTTATAAAAAATATTGCGAAGAATTACAAAAATTTTGGTTACAAATACAAAAACAAATTCATCAAAAAGATATTATAAAAATGACTAAAGAAGCTGAAAAAATTATACCTTATACAATAAAACCTTGCATGTTGTTGAGTTGTGATAATATTGACATTGATGAAAACATGTTAAAAAATCTATTAGAATATTTGATACAAAAATTAAAAATTAATTTTTTATGTTTATATAGACAAAAATCTAAATATTTTATTTTAGTTTGTAAAAGTAATATTGATAGTATTAATGCTAAAGATTTTATTCAACGTGTTAATATTTTAATTGAAGGTAAAGGCGGAGGGAATGCAAAATTTGCTAAAAGTATTAGTTATCAAAAGGATAAATTAATAATATTGCAGCAAGAATGGTTAAAATGTTTATAAAAAAACAATTCTATCAAAAAGAAAATTTTTTAGGTTTAGATTTAGGAGAAAAAACTTTAGGAATTTCGTTTTCTAAATTTGGAATTATTGCGAAAAATTTAAAAACTATACATTTTCAGAGACATCAATATAGTAAATTAATTTTACCTTTAGCAAATCTTATTCGTGAAATGAATATTAATATAATTGTTTTAGGTAATCCTAAACATATGAACAATAACGTAGGAGTTAAATCTAAAATTAGTATTGCATTTAGTAAAAAAATTAAGAAATATTTTCAATCTGTTGAAGTATTTTTGTGGGATGAACGACTTTCTACTCAAGAAGCAATTAATAACATGCATCAAATTAAATACAAAAAAAACGAAATTTCAAAATTAAAAGATGAAATGGCTGCTGCAATAATTTTACAAAATTTTTTAAATTATCAAAAATATCATAATAAATTTGATTGATATTGAAAAAAAATTTATAAAGAAATAATATATCTATGTTTTATAATTTAAAAATAAAATATTTAAAAAATATGAAAAAATACGCAATACAAGAAAATATACCTATCATTCATGAAGAAACTGGGGTTTTTTTAGAAAATTTCATTAATACTAAAAAAATAGTAGATATTTTAGAAATAGGAACTGCTATCGGTTATAGCGCATTAACTATGTGCAATCCAACTAATCGAATCCAAACATTAGAAAGATCAAAGATTTATTATCAATTAGCCAAAAAAATATTTTCTCGCACACCTTTTAATATTGAGGTAATTTGGACAGAAGCTCTAATTTATCAACCTAAAAAAGATTATGATTTAATTTTCATTGATGGTGCTAAATCACAATATTACAAATTATTTGAAAAATATCAAAAATTTATAAAAAATAATGGTTTTATTATTTATGATAATTTAAATTTTCATAATTTATTTAATAAACAAAATAATTCTAAAAATGTTTGTAAAATTCTAAAAAAAATACAAGCATTTAAAATATATTTAAAAAATAATTATTTTTTTAAAACTACATTTATAAATGTAGGAGATGGATTGAGTATTTCGTGTAAGAATTTTTTACCATCTGAATATATATATTTTAATGATAAAATAAATTATCCAAATTAAAAAATAATAAAAAAAGAGGTTAGTTATTATGAACCAAGATCTTGATTCTTATGAGCATAAATATAAAATTGATAAAAAAAATATTCATAAAGACAAACAAATTTATAAACTAACTCAGGAAGGTGTAGATAAATTAAAGCAAGAACTAGATCATTTAACTTCCACTAAAAGAAGTGAAAATTTAATTTCTTTAAAAGAGGCTCGTGATCAAGGAGATTTAAGTGAAAATGCTGATTATGCAGCTGCTACTAATGAACAAATTATAATAGAAACACGTATTTCTGAAATAAAAAATATTTTAAAAAATATGCAAATTATTGATCATTCTAACCAAAATAAAGAAATTGTTGCCATTGGTAATACGGTAGATATTCAATTTTTAGATAATATGGAAATTTTAAAATTACATTTAGTTGGCATTTTAGAAGTAGATCCTTTGAAAAATAAATTTTCTATTGAATCACCTATTGGACAAAGTTTACAAGGGCATAAAGAAGGTGATCAAGTAAGATATAAATCTGAAACAGGTAAAATAATTGATATTAAGGTTTTAAAAATAAATTGATATGAAATTAAAAAAATATATAAATTATATACCTAGTTTTTATTATGATTCTGTTTTTGAAATCCCTTTTGAAGATTTATTGCATAAAAATATTAAAACTTTATTTTTTGATTTAGATAATACTCTTATAGAACCATATCAAAAAACTTTAAATGATAAAATTTATAATTTATTAATAAATATTAGTAAAAAATTTCAAATAATTATACTTTCTAATGGGGCGACAAAGAGGCCTAAATATCGTGTGATTTAACCAATCACCAGTGCGATAAACACTGAAAGGATAAGAACGGTTTATTAAAGGAAACAATAATAAATTACAGCAGTTCTTAAAAGCGGGTTGCGACCGAAGTATAGTTAGTCAAAAAGATTCGCGACCTAATAATCCCATGGATAAGCCTGAAATGGCCTAAGAAGCAAAATAGATGTAATAAATTAAAAAAAACCTAATCTCGTTACTATTGAAACCGAGAGTAGTCCAGAATCTATCCAATATAGCATTAGGATTGGATAGTTTATCAACGAAAGAAAACCTGGAATCTTACCACCCTGAAAGAGTGGTTACCTTCCCCTAACGGATTAAGGTAGATATTTAGAGTAACTTGGAGAATCCTAAAGGCTAGTTATTAAATTAACTAATAATGAAATTAAAAGTCATTAGTATGCCCAAGGATAAAGCGACTTTTTAGTAGTCGGAGGAGTAAAACTTAATTTGAAATAATTAATTAATCGCCCTCCCAAGATGAAGGTTAATGACCTTTATAGGGCAAAAGAAGTCAGTAATTTATTGTTTATTCGATTATTTTTAAACAAAAAGGGAATTGGTATTTATGTCAACAACTATTTTTTTAATCCAGAAACTAAACTTTGGCGAACATTGAATATCATTCAAGATCATTCATTAAATGTTCAACCAGAACTTAAACACTGGATTAATAACATAACTCAACAACTACTATCAAGCTTTCAATCATATCACAGCCCATAAGGATTGTCAAATGGGAATATTGGCAGTTTTTAAAAACTATAGACGGTATTGAAAATCCTAAAAATTAAACAATACCACCATAAATACGTCAATGATGATTGCCAACCATAATCAGTTAGATAAGTTTCTTATTCCAAAAAGGTAAGATAAAAAAATCTCGATATTTCAATATTTTCGCTATTAAAGGTTGATGAATTCTTAATGCTGTGGAACAAATATTAATTCCCTAAAAAGAACGATAAGAATAAACAACTAATCAGTGGTAACACAAAGTTAGTCCGATAAAAGGATAAATTATGGCAAGCCGGATGCTTGGAAACTTGCTTGTCCGGTTTAGAGGGGGGCTTTTTGTAATAGATAATCGAAATATAAATCGAGATATTGAAACGCAAATATTCTATCCCTATCTTCTCGCCGGAAATTAAAAAAAATTTTATCCACTAACTTTAATTATATTTATCTTAATTTATTTCATAAAAAACCTGCTTCTTGGGGTTTCAAAAAAGCTTTACAATTGACTGGGCGCAAAAGATGCGCATAATTCCGCTATTTAACGTATAGCCTGGAGTGATAATCTCTAGAGGTCACGTAAACACTGTAAGGTGGGCTTGATTAATTATCTCGAAAGAGTAATTAATAACAGCAA
>JAOSIP010000003.1:0-69257 GCA_030586815.1 Candidatus Phytoplasma planchoniae | reverse complement strand
CTTATTTTAAATTATAGTTAGCAATATTTAAAATTTTTATGATATAAACATCATAATAAATAAAATATCATCTTCAGTTTTCAAAGAAATAGTGATCAACTTAAATTACTATAATTTTACTTAATATGGTGGAGGGAGACGGATTCGAACCGCCGTACCTTTCGGAACAGTTTTACAGACTGCTGCGTTTAGCCACTTCGCTATCCCTCCATTTAAAAAATTAATAATTCGAAAAAAATTTATAATTTTTGTCGAAAAAACTTACTAATTGATTTTAACATAATTTATGGATAAAAATATAAATATTTTTATTTTTTTTTATAAAAAATTAAAAATCAATAATAAAATTAATTTTTAATATTTAAAAAATATTTTTTATTCCTGATTTTTTATCATATGAAAAACTTATCTTGAAGAAATAATCAGGAATTATCAAAATATTATCAATATATTTTAATATTTTTTTAATTTTTGCATTTTTTTTAATATAATTTTTTTATTAATTAATGTTTGTAAAATAGTATAAGAATTACCTATAATCCAATATAAAGATAACATAGAATCGCGAAAAGATAAAAACATCATAAATAAAACCATTGCATAATTAAAAAATTTCATTATATTTTCTGGTTTAATCGGTTGAGATTCATCAGACGTTAATAAAACATTTTTAGTTTTTATATTTTCAGAATTTTTCAACATTAATTGATTTAAAATAAACATACTCAAACCTGTTATTAAAGTTAAAAATATAGAAAAAAATAAATTATCATTATTATTTTCAAGTTGCAAATTCATTACACCTAAAAAAGGTTTTTGAGTATAAATTTTAAAAATACCACCTGGAATACGGAAACGACGTAAAACACGAAACATAGCTAAAAATAAAAACATTTGAAAAAAAGACATTAAAAAACTAGAAAACATATTAACGTTATACTTTTTATAAACTCGCATAATTTCAAAATACATACGTTGCATTTCTTTAGGATCTTTAGAGGAAGCATATTTTGATTGAATTTTAGTAATTTCTGGTTGCGCTAAATTCATATTAAACGCAAAAGTGTTAGTTTTAGTATAAATAGGCCATGATAAAGTTCGAATTAAAATAGTAGTTAGTACAATTCCAATCCCTAAATTTCCTAATACAAATCCATCTATTCCATGGGAACCCATAGAAGAAAAAAAATTTAATAAAGAAGCTATAAAAATAATTAAAAAATTCCAAATATAACCTAAACCTAAAAATTTACTCCAATCTAATTTAGAAGGCCATTGAATAGGTAAATCTTCTTGATCATTCACAAAAATTTTTAAACCCAACTTTTGATTATCAGAATTATTATTTCTCAAAATAAAATAATTTAATTTTTTAGGTTGAGAATCTAAATTTGAATATTTCTGTCTAACGATATCATTGTAATCTCGATTAGATATTTCTATATTATCATCAAAATTTTTATAAATTTTAAAATTTAATAAATCATTAGATGAAACTGAATTAATTATATTTGTTTTAGTACCAATATTCTTGATAAATAAACTTTGAAAATATTTTTCTTGTATAAAACGATTTAAAAAATAACTTCTATTAACCCCTATTACAACTGTAAAAAATTTTTTCAATATAATGATTTTATTTTCTAATGTAATATTAGTGTCGTTAAAACTAAAATAGTATTCTAAACCGGAACATATTTTATTAATTTTATCTCGTAATTGTTTTTTTATATAATCATTACATTTTTGATTATCTAATGAATACCATTTAAAATAACTATTATCTTGAATTTCACAAACAACAATATCTAAATATTTTTGATATTCATATAAATCAAAATTTTCTATTTTTTGTAATTTATCAAACACTTGATTATCAGAAATATCCCTATTATTTTTCATAACAATTTTTAAATCGCTAATATTAGACTGATGAGTATTAACATTTTCATCATCAACAAATAAAAATCTAAAACTCATAGTTATAAAAAAACAAAATAAAAAAATCATTAAAATTCTTTTTAAAAAAATAAATTTATCATCACTCATATAATATATCCAATTAAATATCCTTATCAGGAACTTATAAGACGAGATTTTCTCAACAAAAACGATAATTTTTCAGATAAATCTACAAAGTTCAATTGTCTCGCTGTCGGTTTAATAATAATAATAAAAAAAACATTAGATTTTAAAACCGAATAATAATTATAAATTATTGCCCTTATACGGCGTTTAATTAAATTTCTCTCATGAGATTTTCCATATCTTTTATTAATACTTAAAGCAAATTTAAAATTCAAAGTTTTCGCGCAATTAATATAATATATTTTAAAAAAATAATTAGCTACACTATTTTTATCATGTTTAAAAATTAAATTAATTTCTTTATTTTTGCTTAAAATAAATTTTTTTTTCATCATAATAAAGTTTTAAATTTGATTCATTGGAATATTATAAAAATTAACAATTTTAATTTGATTAAACATAATATTTAAACTGTTAATTGATGACGCCCTTTATATCTTCTATTAGATAATAAACGACGACCACTAGCATTAGACATTCTTTTTAAAAAACCATGTGTTCTTTTTCGTTTAATTTTACTAGGTTGATAAGTTCTTTTCATTTTTTAATATCTTTTTTCCTTTGAATATTTTAAATTTTAATAGTCACTAAAATAAAACACTAAAAAATATTAATATTAATTATTTAAAAATTTATAATCAAATTAATATTCAAATTAACTAAACAAAATTTTTTGAACTTGATTTTGATCTAATTTTTGTATTAATAGAGTTAATAAATCAATTGTATGTTTAATATCTTGCTGATGCACAACTGAAGTATGAGAATGTATATAACGAGTAGGCACTGAAATTACTAAAGCTGCCGCTCCTATATGACGTGTATGCATAGCCGCAGCATCTGTAGTACCGCCTTCTGGAGCAGCTTCTTGAAAAGGGATATTATTTTCTTGAGCTACATTTATCACGAATTCTCGCAAAGCTGTATGAGCGACTAATCCATGATCGTAACAAGATATTTGCGGTCCTTTTCCTAAATAACTAATAGATGTGTTGGAATTACCTGGAACATCATTAGCAACGCAAACATCCACTGCTATAGCAATTTCAGGTTTTACTTTATTTGCGCTAGTAATAGCTCCTCGTAAACCAACTTCTTCTTGAACTGTAAAAGCTCCTATAAATTGATTAGGATTATTTTTTAATTTTTCTAATACCTCAGTAACAATCAAAACTCCCACACGATTATCTATTGCTTTAGCCAAAACAAAATCTTCATTTCCCAAAGTACGAAACTCTAAATAAGGAGTAATCATATTTCCGATGGTAATTCCTAATTTTTGAGCCGCTTCTTTAGTCGAAACACCTATATCTAAAAATAAATTTTTAAGATTTGGATTTTGATTGCGTTCAGTAATACTCAAAGAATGAGGAGGTTTAGCGCCAGTCACACCCCAAATAATACCTTTTGTAGTATGAATCTGCCAAACTTGAGCCAACATAACCGTAGATAACCAACCGCCTATAGTTTGGAATTTCACAAAACCATTTTCCGTGATTTCAGTTACCATTAAACCGATTTCATCCATATGGCCAGCTAACATAATTTTTGGACCATTTTGTCCTTTATAAGCTATTAAACTACCCAAATTATCATATTCTATTTTATCTACAAAAGCAAGAATACTATTTTTAACATAATTAGTAATCTGTTTCTCTTGTCCTGAAATACCATTTAACATAGTTAATTCTTTCATTTTAATTAATAAATCTGACATTTTTTTGATTAAATCTCCTTTTTGTATTACAATAAAATTTTATTTTTTTATCATTTAACAATGATTTTATTACGATTAGAAATTTGTTTAATTACGATAGATAGATAAAATAAAAACAAAATACCAAAAAAAATCGACAAAATTCTTAAAATGATATGGGAAAAATCAATATTTTTTCCTAATAAAAAACAGCTTAATCCAAAAGTTACTAAATAACCATTTAAACGCCAAATACCTATTTTATCGTTTTTCCAACCAAACAAATTCAAAGAAATAAAACAATGAATCATTAAAATATAGCTAATAATATTACTTAAAGCTAACATTTTTTTTATAAAAGGATTAGTAATTAAAAAAGATAAAAATAAACTACTCGAAATAATTAATAAAAAAAATGTTTCTATTAAAAAGAAAAACTTTTTTAATCCTGAATTTTTTTTAAAATTGAAAAACACAAAATAATAATTAAATAACCACAATAATATTCCTAATAAAATATCACTTATTCGAATTCCTTTTATAGAAAAATATTTAGGTTCAAAACATGCTACAGAACTGAACAAAAATAAAATAGTTATTAGAGCATTTAAAATAATTTTATTAAAAGTTATTTTTTTAATTTCATACATATTTCCAAACCTCTTTAAAACGATCTATAATTAAATTTATATTTATTTATAATTTTTCTAGTAATAAATCAATTAATTCCGCTTTTTTTAACTTAGAAACTTTATTAATATTATGTTTTTTCGCTAACTGACGCAAATTTAATAAATTCATTTTTTGTAAAGATGATAAATTTGGTAAAAATGAATTATCTTCTAAAATATCTGAATTATTTTTTTCTATACCATTTACATTATCAATCGCAGAATCATTTATAGAAACAGAATTTTGAGAAACACTATCTGAAAAATCTTTTTTAATAAATTGTTGAGTTAAAGAATCTGAATCTAAATCAGATTTAATAATATTTTGTTGAGTTAAAGAATCTGAATCTAAATCAGATTTAATAATATTTTTTGAATCTAATTTAGATTGAGAAATATCTTCTATTAATTTATTGTTATTTAACTCAAACAAACTTTTTTGAGACAATTCGATATAAAATTTAAAAATTTCAGGTTTATTAATAATTAAATTAGCTAAAATTTTACGATTTACATCAACGCCAGCTAATTTTAAACCATATATAAAAGAAGAATAATTGATACCGTTTTTCGAACAACCAGCATTAATACGACGAATCCATAAAGAACGCCAATCTCTTTTATTTCTTTTACGACCAACATAAGCATATTGCCATGAACGCATTACTTGTTCATGAGCAGTTTTATAAATTGTACTTTTAGAACCTACATAACCTTTAGCTAATTTTAATATTTTTTTACGACGTTTACGTCGAGCTGGAACTAAATTTACTTTAACCATGACTTTTCTTCTTTCCTTAGATTTATATCAATTCGCTAAATTAAATTTTTAATGCGCTTTAAATCCGAAGAATCTACAACAGTAAATCCTCTCAATTGTCTATTTTGTTTAGTAGTTTTAGAACCGGCTAAATGATTTTTAAAAGCATGTTTGCGCAACCATTTACCAGTTTCAGTAATTTTGATACGTTTTTTTAAACCTTTATGTGTTTTTTTTTTCAAAATCAATTTCCATTATTTCTTTCTAAATTTTTTTAAAATAAAAAACCAAATAAATAATAAACCCAAAAGCCTAATAATAAAATTAATTAGACTTTAAAGGAATTAATAAACAATTAATTTGATTACCTTCTATTTTAGGAGGAATATCAACTTTTGATACTGAACTCAATGAAGATATAATTTTCTTAAAAATATCAATACCAATATTAGAGTTTATAACCATTCTACCAGGCAAAGACATATTAATTTTTACTTTTTGTCCGCTTTTTAAAAAATCTTTAGCTTTTTTCATTTTAGTATCTAAATCATTATCTTGAATACGAGGACTTACACAAATAGTTTTAATATTCATTTGATTATGCTGTTTTTTTCGATTTTGTTTAATTTTTTTTTGTTGTTCATAATAAAATTTAGAATAATCAACTAAACGTACCACTTTAGGATCAGAATGAGCATTAATTAAAACAAAATCTTCATTATTAGGTTTAGCTAAATCAAAGATTTGTTCCTTTTGAAAAAACCCTAATTGTTTTCCTTGGCTATCAATAACTAAATATTCTCCTGCAGGAACTTTTTCATTGTATAAAAAACTAATCTTTAAATTTTCTTTTTTATTTTTTTTATGTTTAATAATATGCTTAACTCCTTTTTAAAACTATATTTATAATTTTAGTAAAAACCGAAATTATTTAAAATAGCCTTCATTATTATATATTAATAAAATCAGAATAGATTATTAAATCACTTTAATTATATTGAGCTTTTTTAATATTAAAAATTAACTTTCTATGAAGATAAATAAATAAAAAAGTTTTTAAACCCCAGAATCTTAATATTTTTTAAAAAGATAACTATTTTTTTCACATTAAAAATAGTGATTTCGATTTTATTACAGATAATTAACTTAAAATTACAAACAAAATTTCATAAATAAATAAAATTATTATTAATCCTCAATTAAAGAATATTAAATTTTATCATTTATTGTATTGCAATTAATTAATTTTACCTTAAAATTTTTAACATATCAACATAATATATTGTTTAAATATCTTATAAACATATTTTGATTTGATCATAAATATTCAATACGATTAAAATATAAAAAAAGACTATAAACTAGTCTTCTTTATAATTGATTAACTTTAATTAATTCGGTAAAATTTCAATAATTTTTCCTGAACCAATAGTTTTACCACCTTCACGGAAAGCAAATGAAGTACCAACTTCTAATGCTACAGGTTTAATCAAATCTACTTTAATAGTAACATTATCACCTGGCATCGCAACAGCAACATCTTCTGGTAAAGTAATAACACCTGTTACATTAGCAGTTCTAAAGAAAAATTGAGGTCTATAATTAGTTCGGAAAGATTTTTTACGACCACCTTCTTCTTCAGTTAAAATATAAACTTCTGCTTTAAATTGAGAATATACTTTTAAAGAATTAGGTTTAACTATTACCTGACCTTTTTTAATATCGCTATGTTTAATACCGCGTAATAAAATAGCAGCATTATCCCCAGCTTGAATTTGATTTTTAGATTTTTTAAAAATTTCTAAACCTATTGCAACAGTAGAAGTATCTTTATCCAAACCAAGAATTTCAATCTCTTCACCTAAAGTTAATGTTCCTCTCTCTACTCGACCAGAAGCAGTAGTACCACGACCCGTAATAGAATATATATCTTCTATAGGCATTAAAAAAGATTTATCAATATCACGCAAAGGAAGAGGTAATTTATCTAACTCCGCTACTAAATCTGCAATTTTTAATAAATAACTTTCATCACCATCTAAAGCTTTTAAAGCAGAACCTTGAATAATAGGAATTTCTGAACCATTGTAACCATTTTTAGTTAAAATTTCACGTATTTCATGCTCTACTAAAGGTATTAAATCAGAAATAGCTTTATCACATTTATTTAAAAAAACTATTAAATTAGGAACACCTACGTGCTTAGCTAATAAAATATGTTCACGAGTTTGAGGTTGAGCGCCATCAGCAGCTGAAACCACTAAAATAGCAGCATCCATTTGAGCTGCTCCAGTAATCATATTTTTAATATAATCTTTATGACCAGGACAATCAATATGAGCATAATTACGAGTATCACTTTCATACTCTAAATGATGAGCATTAATAGTAATACCACGTTCTTGTTCTTCAACAGTTTTATCTAAAGTTTTAATATCTTTGCGAAATTTAGCTAAATTTTTAGTAGCTAAATAATTATTAATAGCTAAACTTAAAGTACTTTTACCATGATCTACATGACCAAGTGTTCCTACATTTAAATGAGGTTTAATCGCTTGTGATTCTTCTTTATTATTTATTTTTGCTTTTGACATTTTATTTTTTCTCCATTTAAATATTTTTTACCAAAATCATTCTTATATTATTATAATTTCCGAAATATCTAACAAAATTGTATTTAACTAATTTTATTTATTACGTGATTCAATAATTTTATTAGCAATATGTTCAGGAGCCTTTTCATATTTAAAAAATTCCATAGAGAAATTTGCTCTTCCCTGAGTATTAGAACGTAAACTACTAGAATACTTAAACATTTCTGCTAAAGGAACAAAAGTTTGAATTTTCATAACCATGCCTTCATTTTCTTGTTTTTCTAAACGACCTCGTCGAGAAACTAAATCTCCTATAACATTACCAATATATTCATGAGGAGTAATTAACTCTAATTTCATAATAGGCTCTAAAATAACAACTAATTTACTATTACGCAATTTACGTAAGGCTGCAGCTGCAGCAGATTTAAAAGCAAATTCAGAAGAGTCAACTTCATGGAAAGCACCGCTAAATAAAGTAGCTTTAATATCAGTCAAAGGATAACCGGCAATTATACCACTAGATAAAGATTCTTGCAAACCTTTCGATACAGCGGGAATATAATTTTGAGGAATAGCACCATATTTAACATTATTCACAAACTCAAAACCTTTGCCAGGATTAGGTTCAAATAAAATTTGTACATAACCATATTGACCTCGGCCTCCTGTTTGATGTTTACATTCTCCATCAACCTCTATAGAATTAATTAAAGTTTCTCGATAAGCAACTTGAGGTTCTGAAACTTTAACTTGAATTTGAAACTCTCTTTTTAAACGTTCCATTAAAACATCTAAATGCAAATCACCCATTCCAGCAGCAATCATTTGTTTTGATTCCGGATCTACAGTAAATTTAAAAGTAGGATCTTCTTGAGTAAAACCAAACAAGGCAGAACTAATTTTTTCCTGTTCTTTAGCGAAAACAGGTTCTACTGCAACTTGTAATACTGGTTCAGGAAAACTCATTTTTTCTAAAACAATAAAATCATTTCCATATGTTAATGTATCGCCTGTAATGGTATTTTTTAAACCAATTACAGCTACAATATCGCCAGCATAAGCTTCTTTAATATCTTGTCTAGAATTGGCATGCATCAATAATAAACGTGAAGCACGTTCTGTAATATTTTTATTATTATTTTTTACATAAGAACCAGCTTTTAAACAACCCGAATAAATACGTATAAAAGTTAAACGACCAAAAGAATCTGTCATAACTTTAAAAGCTAATGCAATAAAAGATTCTTTGATATCGATTTTATGTATAATAGGTTGTTCGTTTTTATCATAACCATTAATAGTTGGCAAATCTAAAGGTGAAGGTAAAAAATCCACTAAAGCATTTAACAAAGGAACAATACCTTTATTTTTCAAAGCTGAACCACATAAAACCGGGAAGAAATTAACTTCCAAAGTTGATTTACGAATCGCTTTTTTTATTAAAGTGGTAGAAATAGGTTTATTTTCTAAAAGATAATTTAACAATTCATCATCTAAAGAAGCTAATTTATCTATTAATATTTGCCTTTTAGAATTAACAATTTCCTTTAATTCTTCAGGAATAGGAATTAATCTATTTTCTTGATCAGGACTAGAAGAATATTCCCAAGCTTGCATTTCTATTAAATCAACGAAGCCACGAAAATTATTCTCTACACCAATAGGCCATTGGATAGCATATGCTAAAACATTTAATCTTTTTTCTAAACTAGTAATAGCGTTTTCAAAATTAGCGCCTAATTTATCAATTTTATTGACAAAAACAATTCGAGGCACTTTATAATAAGTTGCTTGACGCCAAACAGTTTCTGTTTGTGGTTCTACTCCAGCTTGAGCATCTATAACTACAACGCCACCATCCAAAACACGTAAAGAACGATTTACTTCTGAAGAAAAATCAATGTGACCAGGAGTATCAATAATATTAATTTTACAATTATTCCAAAAAACGGTAGTAGCTGCTGATGTAATTGTGATGCCTCTTTCTTTTTCTTGATCCATCCAATCCATCTGCGCTAAACCTTCATGGGTTTCTTTAGCTACACGAATTTTACCAGTATAAAATAAAATCCTTTCGGTAGTAGTAGTTTTTCCTGCATCGATATGAGCCATAATACCAATATTACGTATTTTATCTAATTCTAATTCAATTCCCATGTCCCCCCCTTTAAGTTGAATAACATTAAATACACTATTTTACCAACGATAATGAGCAAAACTTCTATTAGCTTCAGACATGCGATGAATTTCATCACGTTTTTTAACTGCTAATCCTGTTCCGGAAGCAGCAGCAATAATTTCTTGAACAAGTTTTTCTTTCATACCCTTTTCATTACGTTTGCGTGCTCCCATAATCAACCATTTCAAACCTAAAGAATAACGTCTTTCTACGAAAACTTCTAGAGGAACTTGATATTTTTGACTACCAATAGTACGTGTACGTAATTCTACCAAAGGCATAATATTATTAAAAGCTTCATTTAAAACATCAATAGGTGTTTTTTTAGTTAATATTTTAATTTGAGATAAACAACTATATACTATAGAACAAGCAATATCCTTTTTGCCATCTTTCATAAGCTTATTAATAATTCTAGTCACTAAAACAGAATTATAAATAGGATCTAAAGGCAATGTTCTTTTTTTAAAACTTTTTTTACGAGACATAAATTTATACACCTTAATTTATTTGAATTTTAATAAATTATTATTTTTTCGCACCATATCGAGAACGACTTTGTTTTCGATTAGCTACTCCAGCAGTATCAAGAACACCTCGAATAATTTGATAACGAACTCCAGGTAAATCTTTAACACGACCACCTCTTATCAATACAAGACTATGTTCTTGTAAATTATGACCTATACCAGGAATATAAGCTGTTACTTCGTGACGATTTGATAAACGAACTCTAGCTACCTTTCTTAAAGCAGAATTAGGCTTTTTAGGAGTGGTAGTATACACTTTCAAACAAACTCCAGATTTTTGAGGAGAATTAATATTTTTAAATTTCTTTTTTAAAACATTAAAACGAACAGATAAAGCTGGTGATTTGGTTTTAGTATTCTTTTTTACTCTTCGTTTTCTTATTAACTGAAAAATAGTAGGCATATTTAAATAATAAAAACCTTTCATTATTAATTTTTTAATTAGAAATATAAGACGACCTAAATTCTATATTTTTTTTCAACAAAAGTCAATATAAAATGAATTTCATCAAAAAAGATTTTTATAATAAAAGCTTAATAATCATAATTATCTAACAAATAAAAATATAATAAATATATTTTAAGATATTAAATAGACAATTTATGATTTATCTTCTTCTATTAATGGATATTCAAATAAAGAATGATTTAAAATTCCAGTTCCGGCAGGTATCAATCCTCCTAAAATAACATTCTCTTTTAATCCTAATAAAAAATCTTTTTGACCTTTAATAGTAGCATCAATTAAAATTTTAGTAGTTTCTTGAAAAGAAGCTGCAGATAGTAAAGAATCACTTTTTAAGGAAGATCTTGTAATACCTAAAACTATAGGACGCCCAGCTGCTAATTTTTTATTTTTCTGAATCAATTGCATATTTATCCTCTTGAATTCTTTAATAGAAATTTCAGATCCTGGTAATAAATTACTATCTCCTTCAGAAATAATCAAAATTTGTTTAAACATTTGACGAATAATAATTTCAATATGTTTATCACTGATATAAACACTTTGAGATTGATATACTTGTTGAACTTCTTCTAAAATATATTTTTGAGTAGCTACTACAGAACTAATACGTAATAATTCCCTTAAATCTATCGAACCCGAAGTTAAACGTTGTCCAGCTTTAATAGACATACCATCTTGAACTAAAATATCTACATTAGAATCTACGGTATAAGTATATTCTTGGTGAGGATTAATCGCTGATACTATAACAATATCGGATGAATAAATATTACTAGATTTAATTTCTTTAACTACGCCATCATATTCACTAATAAGAGCTTTACCTTTAGGTTTACGAGCTTCAAATAATTCCTGAATACGTGGCAATCCTTGAGTAATATCAGAAACCGATAAAACTCCTCCTGTATGGAATGTTCTCATAGTTAACTGAGTACCAGGTTCACCGATAGACTGAGCAGCAATAATACCTACAGCTTCTCCGATCTCAACTTCTTTATTAGTAGCTAAATTTAACCCATAACATTTAGCACAGATACCATAATCAGAATTACAAGTTAAAACACTTCTAATTTTAACAGATAAGAAACCCATTTTAACAATATTTTCTGCTATTTCTCTAGTAATCAATTCACCACAATTCACGATAATTTTTTGATCAGAAGAATCTACAATACTTTGAGCAATATAACGACCAAATAAACGTTGTTGTAATGAAATAATCTCTTTTCCATCTTGTTCTAAAGAAGTTATATAAACACCTTTATCACTACCGCAATCTTGTGACATAATAATGACATCTTGAGCGACATCAACTAAACGACGAGTTAAATATCCGGATTCCGATGTTTTTAAAGCTGTATCAGTAGATACCTTTCTAGCTCCGTGTGTTGAAATAAAAAATTCATGCACATTCAAACCTTCTTTAAAAGAAGATTTAACAGGAATTTCTAATTGATTATTGGTAGAGCTGTGCATTAAACCTCTCATACCTGATAACTGTGAAAAATTAGAAACATTACCACGAGCACCACTATCACTTATCATAAATAAATGATTATCTTGATTAAATTCTTGCATTAAACCTTCTTGAATAACATTACGTACATTTTTCCATTCCTGAATAATCAAACTCTTCTTTTCACCAGTTGTTAAAAAACCTTTATCATGCCACTTTTCAATTTCTGTAATTTTATCTTCTACTTGTAATATTAATTCAGCTTTTTTAGAATAAACATTAATATCTGCATGCGAAATAGTCACTCCAGACATAGTAGAATATTTAAAACCTAAATTTTTAATATCATCTAACATTTTAGATGTTTCTGAGATATTACTTCTTTTAAAAACACGATCAATTATAAGTGATAAAAAACGTTTTTTAAAAGGTTCCGGAGTAGGAATATTATTTAAATATTCTATCAAATTAACACCTTTAGGTATAAAATAAACATCTGGTGTTTTAGTTTCTAAATTAAATATAGTAGATTCTTGTAAATAAGGGAAATCATTAGGTAAAATACTATTAAAAATAAGTTTACCTAACGTAGTAACTAAATATTTATTTTTTTGTTCATCATTAAAGTAAGAAGAAATTTTAGAAGTACGTACTAAAATACGCGTGTGTAAAGCTATTTGTTTATTATAAAAAGCTAATTCAGCCTCTTGTAAATCATTAAAAACCTTGCCTTCATTACGATGTTTATATTGATGTTGTTCATTTCTAATCTCAGAATTATAACCTTTTAAAATACGTTTACGCGTCTCTTCAATAGTTAAATAATAATTACCTAAAACCATATCTTGAGAAGGGGATAAAACCGGACTACCGTTTTTAGGATCCAAGATGTTATAAGAAGACAACATTAACAAACGAGCTTCAGCTTGAGCTTCTACAGACAAAGGAACATAAACAGCCATTTGATCTCCATCAAAATCCGCATTAAAAGCTAAAGTAACCAAAGGATGTAATCTAATAGCTTTACCATCAATTAATTTCACCTGAAAACCTTGTAATCCTTGACGATGCAAAGTAGGCGCTCTATTTAATAAAACAGGATATTCTTGTACCACTTCTTCCAATAATTTCCAAACATGTTCATTCATTGTTTCATATAAAATATTAGCACTTTTTTTATCAATACCTTTAGCTTCTTGTAATTTATTTAATACAAATGGTTTGAATAAAACTATAGCCATTTGCCGCGGGATACCGCATTGATGCAACTTTAAATCAGGTCCTACAATAATAACAGAACGTCCTGAATAATCTACCCTTTTTCCTAATAAATTTTGACGAAAACGTCCTTGTTTACCTCTTAACATTTCTGATAAAGACTTTAAAGGCTTATTGCGTTCAATATTAGAAGTGCTTTTTTTGCTAGATTTAGCATTATCAAATAAAGCATCAACAGCTTCTTGCAACATTCTTTTTTCGTTTTTAATAATTAATCTAGGAGCATTTTGCTTCAATTGTCTTTTTAAACGGTTATTACGATTTAAAATCCTACGATATAAATCATTAATGTCAGCAGAAGCGAAACGAACACCTTGTTCCAAAGCTACTATAGGTCTTAAACTAGGAGGAATTACATTAATAGCTTCTAAAACAATCCATTCTGGTTTATTATCGGATTGATAAAAAGATTCCATCAATTCTAATCTTTTAACAATTAAATCTCGTTTTTGTTTTGAAGCCTGTTTTAACTCTAATCTCAATGTTTTGATAGTTTCTTCCATATTTAACTCTTGTAACATAGTTTTAACAGCTTCAGCACCGGTTAAAGCGACAAAGTTATGGTCACAACGTTCTAAATATTGACCATATTCTAATTCAGATATAATACTATATTTATTTAAATCACTATTACCAGGATTAATAACTATATACGACACATAATAAACAATTTCTGCTAATTCTTTAGCTTTCATACCTAATAAAATAGCTAAACGACTCGGTAAACTATTTAAAAACCATGTATGTACTACAGGAGCAGCTAAATCAATATGACCCATTCTTTCTCGTCGAACTAGTTGTTCTGTAATTTCTACTCCGCATTTAGAACAGATTTGACCTTTTTTTAAAGTTTGTTTTTTAGAGCATATGCATTGCAAATCTTGAACAGGGCCAAAAATAATAGGACAAAACAATCCTCCCTTTTCTGGTTTAGCTGTACGATAATTAATAGTTTCATAATTAACTACTTCGCCATAAGATTTTTGACGAATTTCATGAGGAGAAGATAAACGAATTTTAAAATAATCATACTCTCGATTACTATTATTCGGGAAAATAGCTTTATCGATTACCCATGAAGATGCAGATTCATGTTCTTGATTTTCATTTTGCCAAATAATTTCATCTTTATCAACAACAGAATTATCTATTTTATTTTTAAGATTGTGAATATTATTTTTTTGCAAATTATATAAATCCAAAACATTTCTCAAAATATTTAAATGAGAGTGATTATGATTAAACAACTTAAACAATGTATCTTTATCAGTAGTTAATAAAGAACAACAATTTAAAATATTATTTTGATACAAAATATCTAAAATATCTTTATTTAAATTTAAATTATTTAGAGATTCAGGTAAACCATATTTTTTTAAAATAATCACAAATTCTTCAAAAGATTCCTCATTTAGCGAAGTAATTAATTCATTCAAATGATAATTATTAATATCCCTTAAACTATTAATACCTATAGATTTTAAATTTTTTAAAGTTCTTTTAGTTAAAGCAAAATCTTCAATTTTCATATTTAACATAATTCGATTTACTTTTTGTTCTCCTTATTATTTGAAACTAAAGAACGATTAATTTGATTATCCTTAGTATCAGATTTAATTAATTCTACATGTAATCCTAATGCTTGTAATTCTTTAGTAAAAACTCTAAAACTTTCAGGAATAGAAGGTTTAGGAAAACGTAAACCATTTACTATGGCATGATATAATTGATTACGCCCTATAATATCATCACTTTTCAAAGTTAAAATTTCTTGTAAAGTATGAGCAGCTCCATAAGCTAATAAACTCCAAGTTTCCATTTCTCCAATTCTTTGACCACCTAAAAAATTACGTCCACTACCGGGTTGTTGTAAAATCAAAGTATAAGTTCCAACATTTCTAGCATGTATTTTATCTTCAACCATATGAGATAATTTTAGCATATACAAAATACCAACAGATATAGAATTATCATATGGTTCACCTGTTCTACCATCATATAAAGTCATTTTACCATCAAAAGGTAAATTAGCTTCTTGCATAATATTTTTTAAATCCTCATTATTAGCTCCATCTAAAACCGGAGTGGCAACCTTAATATTTAATTTATGCGCGGCCATTCCTAAATGCATTTCTAAAATTTGTCCGATATTCATCCTACTAGGTACCCCTAAAGGATTTAAAATAACATCTATAGGAGTTCCATCAGACATATAAGGCATATCTACTTTAGCAGCAATACAAGAAATTACACCTTTATTACCATGTCTTCCGGCTATTTTATCACCTTCTCGAATTTTTCTTTTTTTAGCTATATAAACTTTAATAATTTCATTTACACCAGGAGTAGAAATAAAATCACCTTTTTTAACAGAAAAATATTGTACACTTTGAACAATACCGCTTGCGCCGCAAGGAACTTTTAAAGAAGCATCTTTATAATCTCGAGACTTTTCTCCAATAATAGTTTGAATTAATTTTTCATAAGGATTATTTTCTAAAGAACTTTGGGGAATAATAACTATTTTACCAACCAAATAATCACCTTCATTAACTTCAGAACCTGGAATAATAATTCCTCGAGAATCTAAATTTTTAATAGCTTCAGCACTGACATTAGGTATTTCGCGAGTTATTTCTTCTCGTCCAGCGCCTTTTTTTAATTCTCTAACTTGAATTTCATATTTACTAATATGAACAGAAGTAAAAATATCTTCTTGAACCAAACGTTTTGATACAATAACAGCATCTTCATAATTAAAACCATCCCAAGTCATAAAAGCTACTGTAACATTTTTACCTAAAGCTAATTCGCCTTGATGAGTAGATGAGCCATCAGCGATAATATCACCTTTATTAACATACTCATTAAACTTAACAATAGGTTTTTGCAAAATCAAAGTATCTTGATTAGATTTATCAAAAGTAGATAAAATATAAACCTTTTGTTCTCCGTGATTATTTTGAATAATAATTTTTTTAGCATCTACATAAACTACAAAACCACTATCTTCAGCAATAACTACACAACCAGAATCTTTCACTATTCTATGTTCAATACCAGTAGCTACAATAGGAGCTTCAGAAATTAACAATGGTAAAGCTTGTCTTTGCATATTAGCACCCATTAACGCCCTAGAAGCGTCATTATGTTCTAAAAAAGGAATCGATGCTGTAGCTACAGATACAATTTGCTTAGGGGAAACATCTATATAATCAATTTGATCAACATTATATAAACTAATTTCTCCGTTTCTTCTAGCAATTACTTTTTGTTGTTTAAAACTAAAATCATCATTTAAACAAGATGAAGATGTAGCAATAATACGATTTTCTTCTTGAATAGAAGTCAAATATTCATATTTAGAAGATACTACTGATTTACCATTTTCACGAATCACTTTAAAAAAAGGAGTCTCAATAAAACCATATTTATCTACTCGAGCATAAGTAGCCAACGAACAAATAAGTCCAATAGATGGTCCTTCTGGAGTTTCAACAGGACATAATCTATTATAATAAGAGTCATTAACATCTCTTAATTCTACACCTGCTCGATCACGATCGATACCTCCGCTACCTAATGCAGAAATTCTACGCTTTTGAGTAATAATCCCTAAAGGATTGATTTGATCCATAAAATGAGATAAACGAGAACTACAAAAAAAAGTTTTAATAGCCATAGAAAGAGATGAAAAATTAAATAACCCTCCTGGCGTAATAGATTCAAATTTACTTATAGACATACGATCTTTAATGTTTTTTTTAGTTCTATTTAAACCTACACGTAATTGATTTTTTAAAAGTTCTCCAATTAATCTTAATCGTCTATTACCTAAATGATCAATATCATCAATAGTTCCTATGTTATGATAAAGATTTAAATAATAACTAATAGATGCTATTATATCAGATAAAACAATATTTTCTGCATCTTCAGATTGATCATTACCTACAATTTTAATAAAAATTTTATTATTTTTATTATCTAAAATGTAAACTTCTAAACTCTCATTAAAAACTTTTTGTCGATCTTTAACAATTTTATTAATATACTCTTTATTAGCGAAATATTTAATAATTTTATCATCAATATTATATTTATGAGTTTCTAGTAAAGTATTTAAAACATCATCATCCAAAAGTGTATCAGCCTTAACTAATACTTGTCCCGTTTGAAAATGCACAATATCTTCTTTAATATAAATTTGATTATCATGTATACTTTTTCTATAAGTAAATATATTTTCATCATAATTTTGATTTTGCAAATGAAAATCTGAATTAACTAATTCTACACGAAATTTATCTCTATGTAATGCTAATTGTTTAATAATGTCATAATTTAAAAATGTTCCTGCCGGAAATAAAATTTTATTATTTGTTAAATCTTTAATATCTTGGGCTAAAAAAGTATTTTCAACTCTATTTAAAACATCCAATTTACGATTTAATTTATATCTCCCTACTAAAGATAAATCATATTTATCCTTATCAAATAAACGAGTACGAATAAATTCTCTTGCTGCATTAGTAGGAACTCTTTCTCCTTGATGTAATTTAGAATATAATTCTACAATAGCATCATTACAATTAGAATCATTATCTTTTTTAAAACTTAAATCTAATAAAAAATTAATTCCAAAAGCTTTTTCAATTTCTTCTTGAGTATCAAATCCTAAAGCATGAATAAATTTAGTTAAAGGTATTTTTTTTGAACGATCCAATTTAGCATATAAAAAATCTTTATTATTTTGTTCAAACTCTATCCAAGCACCTCTAGTAGGAATAATTTGGGCAGTAAAACGATTTTTATTAATTTTATTATCTAATTTAGAAGTAAAATATGCTCCTGCTGAACGAACTATTTGGGAAACTACAACTCTTTCTGTACCATTAATTATAAAGGTTCCTGCAATAGTCATTAAAGGTAAATCAGTCATTAATATACGAGCTTTTTTAGTTTGTTTAGTAATAACATTTTCTAAGGTAACATTTAAAAATAATTCTGCACTATAAGTAAAGCCTCTTTTTTTGGAATCTTCAGCATTAAATTTAGGTTCTTCTAAAAAAAAATCATTAAAATGTAACTTTAAATAACCATTATAACTCTCAATAGGAAAAATACTTTTCAATGTTGCTTGAATACCGTAATCTAAAAACTCTTGAAATGATTTTGTTTGAATTTCGATTAAATTTGGCAAATCTAAATCGTATTTCATTTTAGAATAATTTCGTCGTTCCACCTTAGTACCATATTTAACATTACAATATTTTTTCATTTTTTTATTTAGAACTCCCAACAAATATCAACATACATTTAATTCAAATTTAACAAAAATTAAATTCTTAATAAAAAAACATTAAAAAATACTGATAACGATAAAGATAATAAAAAACCTAAGATACTTAATTTAGTTCTCAGGTTTCATAATATTTAAGTTATCAAAAAATTTTATTTATTGTTATGAAAAATTATATTTTTCAACCAATCTATCAAATATATTTTTTTATTCAATTTTGACTTGAGCTCCTAAATTTTCTATTTGTTTTTTAATTTCTTCAGCTTGTTCTTTATTTACATTTTCTTTAATTAATAAATTAGCATTTTCAGTTTTACATGATGTTAGTAAATCTCCAATACTAAATCCAAAATTTTTTGCTAAATATTGAATAACCGCAGGACGAGATTGACCCGCAGAAGTCATAATAACTTTAAACTCTGTTTGTTCATTTTTTTCTGTAGAAACTGCTTCATTAGTACTGTTTAAATTTGAAACATTTTTCATTTCAATACCAAAAGAATCTTGAATTTTACTTACTAATTCTTGTAATTCTTTAACTTTCATGTCACCTAAAAACTCAATAATTTGCTCTATTTTGTTGTTGTCTGCCATTTTATTAATCTCCTTTATAATTAAAATTTTATCTATTTTAAACAGATATTTTCGATTTCTTATATAATATTAAAATATAATCATGTAATAAAATTATCATTTTAAATTTTCTTGTTTTCGTTTTATTAATAATTGTAAAACAGTAATTATATTTTTAACAGGCGCTGAAACACTAAATAACAACATAGATAATAATGCTAATTTAGATGGTATTTGCGCTAACTTAATCATTTGCTCTTCAGAACAAATTTCATTTTCTATAATACCAAAATTAATTTTTAAAAACTCATTAACCTTGGAAAATTTATATAAAGCATTTAAAGAAACAAAAATATCTGAAGAAGTAGATAAAGTCCAAAATAAAGCTTTAGGATTTTTAAATTCTGTTAATTCACCATATCTTAATTTAGTTAACGCTCTTTTAATAATATTATTTGGTATTATTTGAAACTTACAAGGAACCAATTCTTGTAATTTACGACGTAAATGGGTTAAATCACTTACTTTCGAACCTTTAAATTCTAACAAAACAACTAAATTAGAATTATCAATATTTTGAGATAGATAATCAACATAATTACTTTTCTCTTTAATAACAGATTTTAACATAAATTGTTGTTTCCTTTTTTAAACAATATAAATTATCAATTTATAGTATAATTGAAAAAATTTTTTATTTTAAAATAGTAAAAATTAAAAATAATATAACCATTTTTTTTATAATATTACTTAATAGATAAAGGATCAACTTTAATACCAGGCGACATAGTTGAAGAAATAGTAATATTTTTAATCAATTCACCTTTTATTGTTTGAGGTTTGATAGAAATCAAATGATTATATAAAAAAATCAAATTTCCTGTTAATTGTTCTTTATTAAACGATATTTTACCTATTATCGCATGAAGATTACTAAATTTATCTGTTTTATATTCCATTCTACCTTTTTGGATATCTCGGATAATTTGTTCAACATCATCTGTCATAGTCCCTAATTTCGGATTAGGCATTAATCCTTTAGGTCCTAAAATTTTTCCTAACTTCGTCAAAGAAGGCATAAAACTAGAAACAGATATTAAAACATCAAAATCTGTCCAACCATTAGATATTTTGTCAATTAATTCTTGTTCACCAACATAATCCGCGCCTAATTCTTTAGCCTTCTGAGCCTGTTCGCCTTGAGCAATTACGACAATACAAAGCTTTTTACCCAAACCATAAGGTAAAACCACAGAACCACGTATATGTTGATCTACTTTTTTATGTTCCACATTTAAAACAAAAACGCATTCAGCAGTTTCATCGAATTTTGCAGTTTTAACATTATATAACAATTGAATAGCATCGTGCATTTTATAAACTTGATTAAATTCTATTTTTTTAATAACTGATAAATATTTTTTACTTCTTGTCATAAGTTTTAAGCCTTGTATACTATAATAAATATACCTTTCTTTTTTATTGACATTGCACAATAAATTATTATTTTTCCACAATAATCCCCATATTAATGGCAGTTCCTTCTATAATCTTAGAAGCTTGTTCTAATGAATAAGCATTTAAATCTGGCATTTTTAATTTAGCTATTTCTATAATTTGTTCATACTTAAGAGTAGCTACTTTATTTTTACTTGAATCAGAAGAACCTTTAGCAATATTGGCAGCTTTTTTTAATAAATCGCTTGTTATTGGGGTTTTTACAATAAATTTAAAACTTTTATCATCGAAAACTGTAATTTCTACTGGCAGAGTAAAACCTAATTTATCTCTAGTAGCTTCATTAAATTGAGAACAAAATAAAGGAATATTAACTTGGGCTTGTCCTAATACAGGTCCTATAGGAGGAGCAGGATTCGCTTTACCAGCCAAAATTTGTAACTTAATATTTTTAATAACTTTTCTTGCCATTATAATTATTTAATACCAACCTTTTTGTTTCTAAAAATTGTTTAAAATTTTATTATTTGTTTAAAAAACTATTTTATGAGAGAAAAATACGATTATTAAATATAAAAAAATAATTAATTCCGTATATTAATCCATAAAAATATCCAAAATATTCATAGTTATTATAACATATTTCGCAATACTAATTAAATTTCTAAACAAATTTAAAATTATTATTATATTTTAATTCATTTCTTTAAAAGAAGAAAAAGAAATTTCTATAGGAGTTGCTCGACCAAACAAATCAATTTCAACCATAACTTTATCTCTTTCATAATCTACTAAAGATACTCTGCCTACTTGACCAGTAAAAGAACCATTTATAATTTGAACTTGTTTATTAATAAAATGATCATAATTTGGCTTAGAAATTATTCCCATTTTCAATAATATAGGATTAATTTCGCTTTCACTTAAAGGTATAGGTTTAGAACCTTTTTCTTTTTTAATAGAACCTAAAAATCCAGTTACTTTCGGAATATTACGAACTATAAACCAAGATTGATTTGTCATAATCATTTTAATAAAAATATAACCAATATAAATCTTTTTTTCTATTTCTTGTTTAGTTCCATCAGCTTTAATTTTAATATGTTTTTCAGTCGGACAAATAACCTCATGAATTAAACTAGATATTCCGATACCACTATTAGCTATTTTTAATAAATCTTGTTGAACAACTTTTTCATAACCCGATTGAGTTTGTACAATATACCATTTAGATTGAAAACTATTTTCATCCTCACCAAATGCATAGTTATCAAGTATTTTATTATTTTTTATTTTTGATTTCATTTTCAGCACCCAAAGACAATTCCATTAACAATTTTCAATAATTAAAATAATTTTAATTTCTAAAAATTAACTTATTTTAAAATATTTTTAAAGAAAGATATCATATATATATCATAAAAATATTGAAATAAATTTAAAATAAAAATTAAAATAGCTGTAAATAAAAAAACTTGAATAATTTGTTTAAAAATTTGAAATTTTGTCGGAAAACTCACAAAACGAATATCAAAAAAAATTTTCCTTATAAAAGGAAAAATACTAATCACAAAGAAAACACTGGATAAAAATAATAAATAAATACTCAAAGTTTTTTGATCTGTAGAATTATGTATAAAATTACAACATATCCCTAAAAAAATCATAGATAAAAAAACACAAAAAACATTAATTAAACTATATTCTTCCCTTAATATTTGCATTAAAGGAATAGTTGGTTTTTCTTCAAACTTTTTATATGCCATAGCTATCTCCTTTATATTAAGATAATTTTATTTATCTCGTTTCTTCATGAATAATATGTTTTTTACAATAGCAACAATATTTATTTAAAACTAATTTTTGATTGCGATTATGAACATTTACACGATAATTACGACTTAAACAAACCTTACATATTAAAATATTACTCTTAACCATTTTTCTTATATTCGTTTTAAATCTCGACAATCTTATAAAATTTAATAATTTAATTAATATAAATTAAAATAAAGAAAAAATATAATTATAAATTTTTAAATTAAATCAAGATAACTTTTCTCAATATTATAACATGATTAAATTGTAAATAAATTAATATTTTTTATTTTTCATATATAAATAAAAAATAATGACTGCTGCAGAAACACTAACATTTAATGAATTCACCATACCTTGTGTCGGAATACTAACTAAAAAATTACATTTTTTTTTTAACAAAGGGCGCATCCCTATACCTTCATTGCCTAATATAATAGCTAATGATTGTTCTAAGGGAATAATATCTATATTTTTATCTAATCCGATTTCAGTTCCAATAATGATAAAATTAAATTTTTGTAAAGTTAAAATAGTTTGATATAAATTACATACTAAAAAAATATTAACATATTCTAAAGCTCCACTAGAAGTTTTTGCTACTGTACTATTCAAAGGTACTTGATGTTTTTTGCTAACAATAATACCATAAAAATCACTTGCTTCTACAGTGCGTATAATTGCCCCAAAATTATGAGGATCTTGAATAGCATCTAAAATTAAAAATTTAACTATTTTATTGGATTTTTCTATTAAATATGTCAATAAATCTTTTCTATAAAAATAATCTTGAACTTCTGCCACTACACCTTGATGATTATTATTTTGAACTTTACTATTTAATTGATGTTTATCTAAATAACAATAATTTGGATAAGATTGAAATATAAAATTCAAAAAAGCTTTATCTTTCATAAGAGGGTTAATATATAAAAAATAAATTTTTCGTTGAGCTTTGATAGCTTCTTTAATTATATTTTTGCCATAAATAATTACCATACTAATTATAATTCTTTCAAAAAAAATGAAAATAAAATTTAATTTAATATTATTTCTTGATTCGCCATAATATTAACAAATTAATTATAAATAATAGAAAAAAATCAAAAGTTTTAGTAAACATAACATATCTAATAGCCGATGCAATTTCACGAATAAAAGAAACCTGCCATATCAACATAATAACTAATAAAAAGAAAATAGACATAATTACAGAAAACAATAATAATTTAAACTTATTGAAAGGACGACAGTTTATAAATAAAATATTACTAAAAATAAAAGCAGTTACTAAAGTTAATAAATAAGATATTTGGTAATTAGATTGAAAAGTATTAGGTAATCCATTATATAAAGTTAATATCAAAATATAATTAACACTAATTAATAATCCATAAATTCCTGATTTTTTTAAAACATCACTAATCAAAAAATTATTTAAAGGTTTATAATTAGCTTCTAAAGATAAGAAAAAAGAAGGTATACCTATAAAAAAAATATCAATAAAATTTAATTGCAAAGGAGTAAAAGGAAAAAAAATTAGATTCTTACAAAAAAAATTATTAATTATTGTAATCCAAGCTAATAAAAAAGTAAAAATAGTCTTAGTTAAAAAAACAATCGAATTTTTTTCTAAATTATTAATTAATCTACGTCCTTCTAAAAACACAACTGGTAAAGAATTAAATTTAGAATTTATTAAAATTAAATTTGCCACATTTTGAGCAGCTTTACTACCAGAAGCCATAGCGATCGATAAATCTGCTGTTTTAAAAGCTAAAATATCATTCACTCCATCTCCAATCATAGCAACTTTTTGATTATTACTCTTCAAAGAAGAAATTAATATTTGTTTCTGTTCCGGAGTAGCCCTACCAAAAACATCGTATTTAGTTGATATATCAAACAATTGCTCAGATTTAAAATGAGTCAAATTAATAGATTTTTCTGACACTGAATCAATTAAACCAATTCGTTTAGCTATATAACCTGTAGTAAAAGCACTGTCACCAGAAATAATTTTTATTTTAATTCCTAATTTTTTAAAATAATTAATAGTTTCAACAGCATCATTTTTAATAATATCTTCTAACAAAATTAAAGAGATAACTTGATAATCGGTATTATTATTGATATTAGATAAAATATCATTAGTACGAACTAATAATAATACTCTATATCCTAAATTAGTATATTTTGAAACATCTTTATCAATAATATCATTTTTTTGTTTTAAAACAAATTCCGGAGCACCCAATAAAAATGTACCTAATTCTTCAAATTCAATAGCACTATATTTTCTTATACTAGAAAAAGATTGCAAATCCTGTACTTTATAAATAATATTAGAATTCAAATAACCATTAAAATAATCATACAAAGCTTGTTGAGTAGGATTATTATTAGGAAAATGTTGAACAAAATTAGCCATTAAAACGTTTGAAATAACATCATAATTAAAATAATTTAAAACTTTTTTAACACTCATTTTTCCATCGGTAATAGTACCAGTTTTATCTAAACATAATATATTTATTTGAGACAACATCTCAATCCCTAATAAATCTTTCATGTAAGCTTTACGTTTAAATAAGCGAATAAAGCCTAAAATAGAAATCATACTCATTAACAAAAATAATCCAGAAGGCGTCATACCAAGCATGAACCCGCATATCCCTAATAAATAATCATCAGAAAAATTATAAAAATTAGATTTATAAGAAAAAAATAAAATTATGGTAGTAGGTATAGTTACAAAAAAAATCAATTTCACCAAAGCGGAAAATGTTTTTATTAAAGGTGTTTTAATATTTTGATATTTTTTAGCTTGTTTAATCAAATTAGAAACATAAGTGTCTTCCCCTAAAGAAATAACTTCGGCATAAGCTGAACCTGAAACAATATAACTACCAGAATATAAAATATCATTTGTTTTTTTCAAAACTGATTTAGATTCTCCTGTTAAAAATGATTCATTAACTTCTAAAACTCCATATTTAACACGAGCATCAGCAACAATTTGATTGCCTAAATCTAAAACTAAACAATCGCCTAAAACTAAATCAGAACTTAAAATTTCTATAATATGACCATTTCGAACAACTTTAATATTATTAGGTAAAATTAAATTAATTTTATCTAAAGTTTTTTTTATTTTAATTTCTTGAATAATACTGATAATAATATTCAAAGAATTAACTATTAAAAAAAATAATTGATCATAACGTCGAATTTTCAAAATAACAATAACAATAAAAAGTAATAACAAATTTAGACATGTAAACAAATTATTACCAATAATACTTAAAATACTTTTATCATTATTAATTGATTTATATTGTTTTTGATTTTTCAATCTTTGATTTACTTCATGATTAGTAAGACCTAAATTGCTTAAATCTTGATTCGAAAAATTATTAATTGCAGAATTTTCCAAGCTTGTTTTATTAAAATCGTTATTCATATTTTCACCTGCTCCAAAATAATAATTACTTAAAATCAACGATCAAATAAAATTTTTTTGTAATAAAATATTCCTAAAAAAATCTGCTTGATTAAAGTCTTTTATATTTTTAGCTTGCTGCCATAAATAATAATATTCAATCATTTGTTCTGTTACATTATTTAATGTAACCGAAATATCTAAACTATTTAAAATATAAATTAAAGTATAATATAATTCGGATAATACCAATAAATTATTTATATTTTTGGAAATATTTTTTAATAATTGTTCAATCAAAGTAACAACATTAGGAGTGTTAATATCATTTTGCATAAATTTATGAAATTTTTGTAAATAATTTTTATTTATTTCATAATTATAAAAATTATTAATTACTAATGTAAAATTAATTTTGTTTAAAATTTTTACTATTTTAAAGTACTTAAACTTAATATCATATATTAATTCTTTAGTATAATTAATTGGTTTTAAATAATGAAAATGACAAAATAAAAATTTAATCACATTAGGTTCTTTAATATCAACCAATAAATCTTTCACTAAAATAACATTATTTAAAGATTTACTCATTTTATGATTATGATAATTAACATGTCCTACATGCATAAAATAACGAGCTAAAGATTTACCGTCGCTAGCTATAAATTGAGCTTGTTCATTTTCGTGATGAGGAAATTTTAAATCATGACCTCCACCATGAATATCAATAGTATTCCGAAAAATCTCTCTAATCATTACTACACATTCGGTATGCCATCCAGGTCTACCTAAAAACCAAGGACTTGAATAACGAATACCGATATTAGTTTTTTTCCATAAAACAAAATCTTCTGAATTTTGTTTTAAAAAAACATTTTTTCGATTAACATTTTTATATAATTTATTAATATTTTGACTACTTAAGCAACCATAATCAATAATACTATTAGTACAAAAATAAATGCCTTTATCACTGAGATAAGCATATTTTTTTTTTAAAAGCAAACTAATATATATAATCATTTGATTTATATAATCGGTCACCAAAGGGAACTTATCAATTCCATGAATATCTAATTTATCTAACAAATTAAAAAAATGTTCTTTATAGTAGTTAGCTATTTGTCTCTCAGTACTTCTATTTTTAATAGCAACTTTAATAATTTTATCATCCAAATCGGTAATATTTAAAACCCAAAAAACTTTAAAGCCTAGAAACATTAAATATTTTTTTAACAGATTAAAAAAAATTAAAGATCTAATATTACCTATATGAAGATGATCATAGACGGTAGGACCACAAACATAAATATTAACTAGTGAACCATTCAAAGGATGAAAAACCTCTTTAATACCAGTTAAAGAATTATAAAGTTTTAACATTAAAAAACCTTTTTATATCTTTAAATTTTTTTATACTTTATAAATAACATTTATTTTTATCAAAAAAGAAAAAAATAAAATTATTCTAATAAAATAATGAATCATGAAATTAATTTAAATTTTTCTAAATTATTTAATACTTTATCTTTACCTAAAAGTTCTAGATAATCAAATAAATTAGGACCTTGTAATTGACAAGTACATAATATTCTAACTATTTTAAATAAAATTTTTAATTCTATATTAAAATGCTTTTTTAAGTTTAAAATTATTTGTTTTAAATTTAAAGATTGAAAAATATCTAATTTATTCAACGATTCCCACAAAATAGGTATAACTTCATATCCTTTATTTTTTAGTAAAAAAAGTTTTAATTCATCTGTTATTTTGTGTTCAGTTTCAAAAAACCATCTATAAATTTCAATAATTTCTTTTACATAGCATAATCTGTCACGTAATAAAACAACTAATTTACTTAATTGATCATGTTGTAAATCAATATTAAATTGTTGAAAAAAAAATTTTACTCTAATAACTAATTTTTCTAAAGATAATTTTTTTAAATATTCTTTATTAATAAAATTTAATTTATCAATATCGAAAACAGAAGGATCTTTAATAAAACGCTTAACATTAAATAAATTAATCATAAGCTCTTTGTTCAAAATATTTTGATTAGTTTGCGGAGAAAACCCTAAAAAAAACAAAAAATTCAAAATTGCTTCCGGTAAATAACCTAAATTTTGATATTGTTCAATAAATTGAATCGCATCGAAATTACGTTTACTCATTTTTTTTTTATTTTTATCTAAAATTAATGACATATGAGCGAAACAGGGTATATCCCAGTTAAAAACTTGATAAATCATTATTTGTTTAGGGGTATTAGTGATATGCTCTTCTCCTCGAAAAATATGAGAAATTTTCATCAAATGATCATCTATTGCGACAGCATAATTATAAGTAGGATAACCATTTTCCTTTAATATAATCCAATCTTCAATATCTTTACTGGCAAAATTAATAGGACCACGAATTAAATCTACAAAAGAATATTGTTGATCTTTAGGTACTCTAAAACGAACTACATAATCATTTTTATTTTCATCAGAGTAAACCTTATATGCTAATTTTTTTTCCAACAATAATCGCGTGTATTTTTCATAAATCAATAATCTTTCGGATTGCCGATAAGGACCATAACATCCTCCGATATCAGGACCTTCAGACCAATCCAAACCTAACCATTTCAATTGTGATAGTTGTTTTTCTTCGCTACCAGTTATATTACGAATAATATCTGTGTCTTCTATACGAATAATAAAAGAACCTTTAAATAAATGAGCAAATAAATAATTAAAAAATGCTGTTCTAGCATTACCGATATGTAACCCGTTACCAGTCGGGCTTGGCGCATAACGCAATCTCACAGATTCCATAACTATCCCCTTTTTTTTAAGAAAAATAAAACTAATCATTTAAATTTAAAAATTTAATTTCAATAATAAATAAAAATGAAAATTATAAAAACATCAACGTTTAGAAAATTGAGGACGAGCTCGTGATTTTCTGTAACCAGGTTTTTTGCGTTCTACAATACGAGCATCTCTAGTTAAAAAACCTGCTTTTTTTAAAATACTTCTCAAAGATGGTTTAGCTCTTAACAAAGCTCTAGAAATACCTAAACGAATAGCTTCTGCTTGAGAGGTAAAACCTCCACCGTGGACAATAACTTGAATATTATAACAATTTAACTCATTAGTTAATTTTAAAGGTTTTAAAATTTCCGAACGATTAATAGGGGATGATATATATTCTTCAAAATTTCTGTTATTAATTATAATATTTCCTGAACCTGTTCTTAAAATAGTTCTTGCAACAGAAGTTTTACGCCTGCCAGTTCCATTAAATTGTATTATTGTCATATTAAAATTATACCTCTAAATTTTCTGGATTTTGAGCTTTATGTTTATGAATATTATCAGCATACACAAACAATTTTTTTCTTATTTTGTTACCTAATTTATGTTTAGGTAACATACCAAAAACCGCTTTTTCAATTATTCTATTAGGAAATTTTTGCATCATTTCCTGAAACTTTACTTGAGTCAAGCCACCAGGATATCCTGAATGTCTATAATATTTTTTTTGATTAACTTTTTTTCCTGTTAAATTAACTTTTTTAGCATTGATAACTATTACATAATCACCATTATCGATATTAGGAGTATAAACAGTTTTATGTTTACCCATCAAAATAGAAGAAATTTTTGTCGCTATTCTTCCTAAAACTTTTTGATTAGCATCAATAATATACCATTTTCTTTTTAAATCATTTTCACTCATACTAGAAGTACGATTTAAATTAGTTAAATTTTTATTATAAAATACTGTAGTATTATTAGTCATAAATTAAAAAAATCTCCATTTAAACAATTAATAGCAATTGTCAATTAATAATTAATAAAAAATTAACCAATTTAAATAACAATAAAAAAATATTTAAATTTTTTTATTAAATTTATAAAACAATAATATCCGGCATAACAGCAACATTTAAAATAACAATGAAAATCAATAAAAACTACCAAAAGAAATGGTAAAACTTTAAAATAAACCCCAATAACCAATAAAACAGATAGATAACCAAATTATATTAAAATCAAATAATAATGTCAAGCATCTTTTAAATAGTTTTTTATTATACAATATAAAATAAAATTAATACAATAATAAATTAAAACAAGACGAAATTTAAAAATAGAATATTTTTTTATATAAGAATGGCTACAAAAATTATTATTGTATAAATTTTAATTTAAAACTGGAGCGAATGATGGGAATCGAACCCACATATCTAGCTTGGAAGGCTAGGGTAATACCATTATACGACATTCGCATAATTTTAGATAAATTAAATTTAAAATTAATAATAAAATGGTCGGGAAGACAGGATTCGAACCCGCGACCTCCTGGATTGTGATAGAATTATTGCGTTTCATGATTTTTTCATTATTACAACAAGCCCCACACAACACCGTACAAACAAGTTTCCAAGTATACGGCGTTTAAATAATTTCATTTCAATATTTCTAACGAATAAAATTAAATTTTTAACTTTAGAGATATTCAATTATAAATAAGAAATTATTTTGCCCCTTTCGCCTTGTAATTAGTTTTCCTAATCTCTTAAATGGGATCATATGATAAGAATATTCCAAAACTTACCTTGAATACACCATGACTACTATGGTTTTGCTTTTCCCTTGCCGCGATTATAAATTTAAAATTATAAAAGATATAATACAGTTTAGGGAGATAGAAGTTACTCCAAATTATTTACCCGATGACCTTAGGTGAGATAACCTATAATAAATTAAAATCTGTTTTAACAAAAAATTTAAAATAGGTGAATCTTAAATGTATTCCTTTAAATTAAAAAACTAAAGGTGATAATTATTTTAATCTTGGGACAAATTAAAATAAAAAATCAAAATAACTAAAATTACTAGTTTATCTTTATTAAAATTGATTTCTTAATTCTCTTAGACTCTAATTAAAGTTTATCCATAGTCATCATTCAACTTGCACTTAATCTATTGTAAAAATTATTTTACTCAATGCGCTTTTATATCTTGCTATAATCAATTAATCTTTCGATTTAATTAACCAGATATATGTTGCATCATATTATCATAATGATGGTGGATGGTTATAAAAGCCACTAAATATTTTAGGCATCTTTCTCGCCCTCCCAAACCAGGCGCTCTAACCAAACTAAGCTACTTCCCGACATAAATAATAAAAATGGCACACCCAAGAGGATTTGAACCCCCAACCTTCTGAATTAGGATAGATTTAAATCGGCTTAGAAAAATAATTAATTAGATTTCATATTCGAAATTAGCCCCCCACAGAACCGGACAAGTAAGTTTCCAAACATCCGGCTCCTAATATCTCTTTATTATTGTTATTTAAATACTAAGAATAAATTATTACTAACTTATATTATTTAATTAGTATGTTATTTAATATTTTAAAAAATATCCATTAAAATAATCACTCGTTTAAACCGGTTTAGGTGTTATATCAATTTTAAACATGTAGTTGATGAATTAGATTTTAATAACTTAAAGATCAAAAAAGCTATTAGATATTAATAATTTATTCACCTACTCCAGTACTAAAAAAATTTTAAAAATAAATATGATTAAATAAAAAATAATAATCACAAAAATTTTAATAAATTTTTAGAAAAAATTTTAAATTATCCACAACTTAAAAACGAACCTTAATGCGGATTGATAAAATAGTTAACTACTAATTTTTAAGTTTATTAAATAAAAAAAACTAAAAGATATTGAAACTCTTTTGCCTTGTAAAGGTTATTATCCTTCGCCTTGATAGGGTTATCTTAAAATATTCCAATTTTAGTATTATTCCTATGACTACTCTAAGTTTCACTTTTCCCTTGGATCAGCCACTGGCTGTTTTAAGATTTTTATAAAATCTATCTTTAGGGAGATCAAAGTTACTACATAATTCTACGTGAAATTTTAGGTTCAGTTTACAATTATATTTATTAAATTGAGGCATTTATGTATTTTAAAAAACACAAAAAAGGTATTTGTTTGAAGAGTCAGTTGAACTAACTTTACAGATAATTAAAAGATACTACGAATCTATATCCTTTACCTTCAAAATCTCGGTTATTATTATCAATATCTTGCCGAAGATGTCTCTGAAATTACCACGCTTTTTAACTGATTAGGGATTTTCACCTTCTCCTTAACTTCTGGTCTGGCGCCAACTTATTGACTAGATATTTTGTCTCATCGCGCTTGCGTGCTTTTGCTGTTATTAATTACTCTTTCGAGATAATTAATCAAGCCCACCTTACAGTGTTTACGTGACCTCTAGAGATTATCACTCCAGGCTATACGTTAAATAGCGGAATTATGCGCATCTTTTGCGCCCTCCGTAGTCAGATGCTCTATCCAGTTGAGCTATGGGTGCAATACTTATAAAAACAAAAAAAATAATTTTAACTCTGGTGACCCGTACGGGATTCGAACCCGTGAATGCATGCGTGAAAGGCATGTGAGTTAACCATTTCTCCAACGGGCCATATAATACATTTTCATAATAGTCTGATAAATAAAATAATTTTTAATATAAATAAAATAAAATAAACAATAATTAAAATATCAAAGTAATCACTTAAATAAAATTTCACATATTAAATTTTTTTAACCCAAATTAAATATTTCGAACATTTATAGTTCGTAATATAACAAATTAAAAAATTCAATTAATTAAACTGCTTTTTATTTTAACAACATTAACCATTAAAGTCAATATTAAAATAATCATTTTATCCAACTTAATTGATTTTTAAGTTAAAATTAATAATTTTTTAAACCATTAAATATAAAAAAATTAAAAAAAATAATAATAAAATTTTTATGAAACATTATCTTAAAAAAAATATGTTAGAATTAATCTTGTATAAGATTAAAAAGTATAAAAAATTTATTATGATTTTTTATTTTTTTAATCTTACTAATGAAAGGATAAATTTTACTATATATGCATACAACAATAAACAATATAAAAAAATTTTTTAACATTAAAAATTTATTAAATATTTTCATAATTTTAATATTATTTACTTTTAATTATATAACTTTAAATTCAAAATTTTTATTAAAAGCTAATACGACAGAAGAAACTTCGATAGCAGACAATATATTGCAATTTTTAAAAGAAATTAAAAGTAAACCAGAAATAGAAAAAAATTCATCATTATTGTCGCAATGCAACGATTTAATAAATGAATATGATCAAATAAAAAAAGATGTATATACTTTTTTTTATGATAATCAAAAAATTAAAAAACTAAAATTAACATTATTTAATGATCAAAAAGATGATAAAATATCTGCAGTCAAAAACAAAATTAATATCATTGATAATATGGCAAAAAATCTACCAGAAGAAGATAAAAATTCATTAAAAACAACATTAGAAGAATTAGATGGTTCAATCACAGAATATTTAAGTATAATTAAAGATATAGATGAAATTATATCATACTTACAAAATACAACATCAGAAGAAATAACTATTGATTCATTAACAGATCGTTTAACAAAATTCCAAGAGATATGTAATAATTTACAAGACAAAACGGAAAAACTAATACAATTAGTTAATGATATTTTGGCTTTAGCAATAGACAAACACTTAAATAATATAACAGAAGAAATTAACCAACTAAAAACAACAATAGAAGCGATATCTTTACCTGTGAATGAACAACTTATAAAGGACGAAAATATCATTAATCAACCTACAACTTATAAAGGACTATCATTAGATCTCATCATAAAAGAAACTTTTGAGAAAGAATTAACAAAATTAAAAAATTTAAAAGATGAAATTAATCAAGTTATAAATACCGATAATAGTAATAATGATAATTTTAAACTTTCATCAGATAATAACTCTTCATTAGCAACCAAATTATTTTACTTATTGTGCGTTATAATAACAATAACATTTTTACTCATAATTTATCAATTTAACAAAAAACCTCAACATAAAAATCATTTATAAATATATTTTAAAAACAAAATAAAAAAATACTCTCCTATATGTGTATTATAAAAACATTTACGAGAGTATTTTTTTATTTAAAATTTTTTTAAAATTTCATCATCCGAAAAATAAAAAATGGCGGAGCAGAAGGGATTCGAACCCTTGCATCAATTTCTTGAACTACATCCTTAGCAGAGATGCCTCTTATAACCACTTGAGTACTGCTCCAAAAAAAATTTATTAATTTTGTTTTAAAAAATGTTAATACGCAATAAATTATAACAAATATAAAGTAAGAAATAAAAAAAATTTTATTTTTTTAAAATTATCAACCAATAATTCTCCGTTATAAAACGGAAAATTAAACAAATTGATTAATTTTAAATTTATTTTTTTATATTATTAGAACGCAACAAAAAATAACCAAAATAAAATAAAATAATAAAAATAATAATTTTAATAAAATTACGTTCTAACCAAAATTGCCAACCTTTTTGATTATTAATTATATTTTTTGAATATTTTTGTAAAAAATTAAATACCATATTTTCAATTTCTTCTTCTGATGTAATTGTTTCATCTAATTTTAAATTATGATTAATCCATAAACTAGCTCGTTTACTAATTAAGTTGATAGTGTTAATATCAGTAGAATCATGAAAATAATTAGACAAAAAATATCGATTAACAATTTGATTAATTTTTTTTTCTAACTTTTGTTCAAATTGTTGTTGATAAATCTCGATTGATTTTTTTAAATTATCAATAATATTATCCAATTCTAAGTTTTGTTGAAAATAATTTTTAATTAATTGATTTATTAAATTTTTCTTCAATTTAGATTTTTCGAAAATAGGAACAGAAAGATCTAAATGTTGATATATTTTTTCTTCCCAAATTCTATAATATAAACTATCTTGTTGATGAAAATATTTTTCTTGATTCACAAATATTTTATTTAAAATTTCTTCAGATAAAATATTGTTTCGAATCAATGAATCTAATTCTTGATCAAATTCTTGAATAGTTGTTTTTTTTAAATATTCTTTAATTTGTTCAATTTGAATTTGAGAAAATATTTTTTTATTTAAACTCATTCGATTAATTATTTCAGTTATTTTATCATTAATCAAATTTTTAAGTCGATTATAAAGATCTTTATTTAATTGTATAATAATCTTTTCTAAACAAGTTTCTCGAGAAATATTATAATCTTTCCAACATAAATTGATTTCTTCTTCAATCAAGTTAACAATATTTAAATTCAATAAATCCTTAATCATTTTTTGAGATAAGTTTATTTTAGAAATTATCTCGTTAATCCATTTATCTTTAAATTGTTTTAACCAATCATTAAATAATTCATTTAATACCAAATCATTTAAAGAATTAATTCGGGGATTAATTTCTTCTATCATATTATTCTTTTTTTTTCGTAAAAACGGATATTCTTTAATAAAATTTTCCCATTTTTCAGACAATAAAGAAATAATTTCTTTTTGTTTAAATAAATCCCAAACAAAATATATGCAATTAACCTTATATTTATCATTTGTAATATATAATCTTAAAAGTTCTTCCGGATTAGAAATTTTTAAAGTTGGTATATTATAAAAACTCAAATTATCAGTTATAACATCTTTAAAATCTAAATAAAAACCTAATAAATGTTCAGGCCACATATTATTCAAATGAATATCATAAAAATAACCTCCATCATTTCTTAAAGAAATATAAACAGGTTTTTTATTTTCTTGACTATTATTTTTAATTAATTGATAATATTCTAATTCTATTAATTCAAAATTGTTATCTGCAAAAAGTTGCTTAATAGGAATACCATTGTATTCTTTAATAAAAGCTAAATCTTTCCAATTGTTATCTTGATGTTGATGATTTTCCCAATTAACTTGCCCATGATTAACTTGATTAATTTCTAGTTTTAAATCCAAAGATAACTGCAAATCAATTAATTTTATATAAGGATGTTGATGATTTAATCTTTGCGAAATAGTAACAGCTTGATTTAATAAACTAATTAAACCACGAGGAGTTTTTAATTCATCATAATTAAATTTAAATATAATTTTAGGAATATCATTTATCAAATAATCATAAGCCATTAAATCTAATTTATAATCTTTAGCTTTTAATTTTAAAAATTCCCGAATAGAAGGTAAATCCCACAAATCAACTTTAATACGTTTATCAAAACGACTTAAAATAGCTGAATCTATTTCTTCTAATATATTTGTCATAGCGACGATAAACACAGGTTTTTCTTTATCTTCGTGAACACCTTCTAAATAAGATAAAAAAGCAGCCACAATATTACCATGATCAGTAGTCAAAGAATTGCTTGATCGAGAACGAAATACACTTTCGCATTCATCTATTAAAATAATACTTGGAAATTTTTTACGAGCTTCCATAAAAAGATTTTCTATTAATCTCGGAGCTTCACCTACATAAGTTTTTGAAAAATCAGAAGATGATAAAGTAAAAACCGATAAACCTGATTCTCGAGCAAATGCTTCAGCTAAATAAGTTTTACCTGTACCTGGAGGACCATACAAAATAATACCTTTAGGAGACTTTTTCATACCCATGGTCAAATATTGATTAGTATTTTTAAGATAATTCAAATAATCTTGTAATTGTTCTTTTTCATTGGTCATACCAATCAATTGACTAAATAAAGGCATTTGAGAAGTATCTTTAAAAAATCTTTGAGCATCAGTATTTAAAGATGTATTTTTAATATTTTCAGAATCTTTTTTATCTAAAAAATTTAACAATGAAGATGTAACAGTTTCCATACTTTTTAAAACACGTTCAAAAGCATTAAAGTGATTATCTATTTTTTGATTTAAATCTGCATTATCACTTGTAACCCTGCCCAAATTTCCCTGTAATTGATCACGTTTTTCTTGTAAATTTCGTAATTCAGTTTGAAGTGTATTAATAGTTGTTTCACTAGATTGATGATCTTGTTGTAATTCGGCTTTAATGGTTTCCAATGATACAGAAGTTGTTTCCAAATCTTGATGCGCTTTTTCTAAAGCTTTTTCATATTGAGTAATCTTACCTTTGTTAGTTATTAAATCGTTTCTTAAGCGATCGATTTCAGATTTTAATTGTAGACGTTCCTGTTCGGATAAATCCGCTTGTTGACGATATTGATATTCTTTAGCTAAAATAGCTTGTTCCAAAGAATCAATGCTTGTTAATAAATCGCTTTGGTAATCATGAGTTTCTGACACCACTTGATTGAGACGATCAATAATTTGACGTTGTTGTGCAAGACGTTCTTTTAACAAACCAATTTCCTCTTGTAAAGAGGTTAATTTTCTTGTTAATTGTTCATTTTGGTTCTTTAAATCTGCATTATCACTTGTAACCCTGCCCAAATTTCCCTGTAATTGATCACGTTTTTCTTGTAAATTTCGTAATTCAGTTTGAAGTGTATTAATAGTTGTTTCACTAGATTGATGATCTTGTTGTAATTCGGCTTTAATGGTTTCCAATGATACAGAAGTTGTTTCCAAATCTTGATGCGCTTTTTCTAAAGCTTTTTCATATTGAGTAATCTTACCTTTGTTAGTTATTAAATCGTTTCTTAAGCGATCGATTTCAGATTTTAATTGTAGACGTTCCTGTTCGGATAAATCCGCTTGTTGACGATATTGATATTCTTTAGCTAAAATAGCTTGTTCCAAAGAATCAATAATATCTCTTTCTCTATTTGACAAAACGTTTATATTTTTTATTTTATATTTAATAAAATGAAAATCTGTATCCGCTTTAGACAATAAAATATATTTTTTTTGCAATAACTCTAATTCATTTATAAATGATTGTTTATCTTGATTATTTTTTGAATCCCAAATATCTATACTTAATTTTAAAACAGTATCTAAATAATTTTTAGATATAAATAAAAAATTTTTAGGAAACCAATTACTCCAAAAAGTACCTTTGTTATCCAATTTAAAAGAACTGTCTTTATACATTAAATATTTATCATAATTTTTAAATTCAGCAGAACTACCAGGAAAAACAAAAATATATTTATCCGAATCGAAAACTATTTCTTCTATTTTATCCTTGAATCCATTAAATAAATCATATTTATCTAACATAGATAAATACTTTGTAAGATCAAAACTTAATTCTTGATTATTAAATTGATAATTATGATTTTTAATTTCATCTAAAATCAACACTAAAACTTGATTTAATAAAAAATTTATTTTATCTTTATTTGATTCCTGGAAATATTGAGGAAAAGAGTTTTTAATTTTTAATAAAGCTTTAAATTCATTAATTTCAATTTTTTTCAGTTCGTTATCAAAATTAATATCTTGTTCTTGTGCAAATTTTGAGTTAAGTAAAGAAAAATTAGTTAAATTAATATTTTTACTTTTAATTATAAGATTAGACCAAAATAAAAAAATTAAAATTTTAAAAAAACAAAAAAAAACAAAAAAAAATAAATAATTTTTTTGAATTTTCATATTTAACACTATTTAGACCAATATCTTTCTAACGAATATAGCCCAAATTAAATTAATAAATATTAAAAAATAATTTAACAATGTATATTGAATAAAAAAATATTTATAAAAAATATCAAAAAAAAAAAAAAAAAATAAATAGAAAAGATCTGTTTTTCAAGATCTTTTTTAGAATAAAAATATAATTTAAAAAATTTAATATAATAAAAAAACTTAAATTTAATACAAACAAATTAAATTTATTATTAATGTAACAGAAATATTAATCCGTATTTAATAAAATTAATAAAAAACTTTATAAATAATAAAAACTAATGATTTTCCCAAAACCTCCAAAAATTAATATTAAATTTTTTTTCAATATATTATAATTAAAAATTCCTAGATATTATTTAGGTTAACTTATTAATTTAAACTTATTTATTAATTATGAGCAATAACTCCTGGAGACTCGATTAATTTACAAAATTCAATAGCAGAACGGTTTTTATTGTTCTCTAAAGTATTATTTTTTTGAATAGTAGCATACTCCGGTTCTAAATCAACATTATGATTTACAAGAGTATTGGCAGAATTAATTTTTTTTAGTTTTTTTAAATTTTTCTTAATATTACGAAATGGTTTAAATAAAGAACTAAATTTAAAATTAGATTTAGTTTTATTAGATTCAATTTCATCTATATTATGCATTTCATTTGTAAAATTAATATCTGATAATAATGAAGATTTTCTACTTAAAACACTCGCAATTTCTTCATCTTTTAATTCTGGGAAATTAACATTATTATCACTTATAGATGCAAATTGATAATTCAAATCATCATCATTCTCTTCCGACAATATTAATGAATCATTGTTTATTTTTAATTTAGGATCTTCAGGCAAAATGGTCCCTGATGTTAAATTTTCTTTAGAATTAAAGGGCATAAATGATGATTCTGAATAATTCAAAATAAATGCCATCGCTCCTATAATCATTAATAATAATACAATAACAGATAAAATTTTAATATTTTTTAATGACATAAATTGTTTTTCAGTATTTATATTTATTATTTTCCTTCTTTATATAATTAAATATACAAATTTTAAATCAAAATATTGATAAATTATTTTCAATATTATCTTTTTTATTAAAAAAGTTAAAATAATTTAAAATTATGTTTAATACAATATAATTTTTATATTTTTTTCAATGTTCAAATTCAAATTTCAAAATCAAATATTTATTAAATTCAATTAAAAAATCAAAATTAATAAATAAACAAAAAACATTTTTACACTAATTTATCATAGAAAAATAAGTGTCAAAATCGTGTAGCAATTATATTTTCAATTAAATTAATTACTACATTTAATATTATAAACTAATTTTTAACAAAAATAAACAGATATATAAAAATTTAATAAAAATATATTTTCATTATAATGTTAAATACATATTTAAATAAAAAGTGATTACTTTTTAACAAAATAATCACAAAATACATCTAAAAATAAATCCAAAACGAAAAATAACTAACAATCAATATTTTATATAATTTCCTAAAAATAACCTCAAAACAAATCAAATCAACAAATACCAAAGAATCAAATAAATATAAAATACTTATATAACTTTCCAAAAAATATTAAAATATTCCAGCATATAAAAACAATGAATAATCTAATTAAGTTTTATATAAAACAAAACAAATCAATTATAATTTTATTTTTATAAATACTATAAATTTCAAAATCTATTACTTAAAAAATTAATAAATTGATTTTTTTAAGATCAACAAATTAAATTTAATTTAATATTTATAATATTGCAAAGAAATATTAATCAATTTTATTCTATTTCAATCTCTTTTTTAATTTCTTCTTCAATTTCTTCTATCTTTATATTAGAATTGTAGTTATTATGGATTGAATCATCAGATTGATAAGAAAAAAAGGATAATAAAGTTTTTTTAATAGGTTGCCAAATTCTATCTAATTTCAAAGTATCATAAAGCCAATCAGAAAAAATATTTAAAATATTAGATTTTAAACTAGTTAAATTTTTTGAAATTTCAGGTTCTAAAACTTGATAAAAAATTTTACTAGAATGTTCTTTAGTGTGCTGTTCCAAATGATCAATAGATTTATACAACTTAAGTTGAACATTTTCTTTTAAATCATCAACAGATTTATCAAATTTTATACTTATTTGATCTAATTTATTTTTAATATGATCTGTAATATCATTAACACTTTTTTCGGCATAATTCGTAATATTTAAAATCAAATCTTTTTGCCCTGATTCTAAATTATTTTCCAAAGAACTACTAACATTTAAACAAATTTCATCGTGTTGTTGTCCAATAGCAAATAAAATATTGCCCATAAAAATGAAAATAATAAAAAATAAAATAGAAGCTATTAAAATGGATAATAAAAAGATTTTTTTCTTTTTAATATTTTTTTTATTCATAATTTAAATACCTATTTTCTTTGTTCATTAAATTATTTTTCAAATATTATTAATTAATTTACACATTAGATTAGTTTTTTTTAAAAAAATATAAAAGCTTATCTTTATACTAATTTAATGTTATTGTTTTTATCACAATTTTATATTCTTTAAACTAAAGAAACAAAAAAGTTTTCAAAAAATCAAAAAATTAATTGAAATTTAATTAAAAAATAACCAAAATATCAAAATTAAAAATTATATATCAATGCAAAAATTTCAAAAATTAATGGTAAACTAAAAAATTATACCTTTACTATAATACCACAAAACATTTTATCAAAAATTTTTGTTTTTAATAAAATACAAAAATATTTTATATTTTATTAAAAATTTGACAAACATCATTTTTTTTTATAGAATTTTAAAAAATTAAAAACCAATTAGATTAAAAATATCATAAAAATCTAAAAATATTGACAATTATTTATAAAAATTAAATTTTATAATCCAAAAAGGAGCATAAAAATTATAATGAGTTATATAATAGAAGTTAAAAACTTAAAAAGATCTTTTAACAAAGAAATAATTTTAAATAACATTAATCTACAAATAAAACCAAAAGAAATAGTTTCTATTATCGGTCGTTCTGGTTCCGGCAAATCAACTTTATTAAGGTGCTTAAATTTATTAACTAAACCAGATTCAGGAAAAATTTTTTTTAATAATTCTAATCTTCTAGATTCAAGTACTTCCCTAACCGATTTAAGAATACAAATAGGAATGGTTTTTCAACATTTTAATTTGTTTTCGGAAAAAACTGTTTTAGAAAATTGTTGTCTAGCATTAAGATGTGTATTTAAAATGAATTATACAGAAGCTTCTCGTAAAGCTTTAAAAAAATTAAAAGAAGTAGGAATGAACAAATTTGCTCACGGCAATGTTCAAAAACTTTCTGGAGGACAAAAACAAAGAGTAGCTATAGCCAGAACTTTATGTATGGAACCGAAAATTATTTTACTTGATGAACCAACTTCAGCTTTAGATTCCGAATCTACTCAAGAAATATTAAAATTATTAAAAAATTTAGTATATAAACATAATATAACTCTTATCATTGTGACTCATGAATTGCAATTTGCAAAGAAAGTTTCCAATAAAATTTATTTATTAGAAAATGGAAAAATCGCAGAAACAGGGAATTTAAATGAAATTTTTAAATTAAATAAATGTCCTAAAATTAAATATTTTTTCGAACAAGAAAAAAAATAAGATTGTAAATAAATTTTAAAAATTATAATTTTTTTTAAAAAATTATTTATTTTTTAAAAATTATCGCAATATCTCCAAAAATTTAATAATTAAAAAAATAAGAAAGAGAACTAATATTTAAATGTTTCAATCAAAAATCCAACAAACCTTAAAAATTTTTACTTTTATTATAATAATATTATTTTTACATTACAAATTATTGCAAATTTGCAATTCTAAAAAACCCTCTTCAGACGGCATTATGTTAGGTGTAGTAAGCAATTCTCCACCTTTATGTTTTGACAGTAATTCATATAATCCTAATAGTTATCGCACAGAAGCAGGTACATATGTAAGTGGTTCTGACATTTTTTTATTTCAAGAATTAGCAAAAAAAATGAATAAACAATTAAAAATAAAATCATTAAATTTCCCTGGTATTTTAAATGAAGTAGAGCAAGGAACTATTGATGCTGCCATTGGTAACATGAATATTACAGAAGAACGTAAAAAAAGAATGAAAACTATCGAATATGATAAATCAAAAATTGGTTTTTTAATTCGAAAAGATAATCTTAAATTCCAAAATTATATAAATGAAAAAGAAATTACTTTAAAAGATTTAAAAACTTTAATTAAAAAACACGGCTATATAAGTGCAACCACTACGGTTAGTTCTATTTATGATATAGAAATATTAAATAAATTAAATTTACATAAATCTAATCCAAAAGAAGATTTAATAAATTGTGTAAATGAAGTAGAAAATAATCGTGTAGATTTATTTATTTTTGAACATCCTGTTATAAATTTAATGACATTTTTAAAATCGAATAAACAAAACAAATTTCAATCCTTACAATTAATCGATAACGAAAACAATGATTCAAACAAAGAATTACAACATCCATTAGGTATTTTTATAAATTCCAAAAATCAAAAATTATATCAAGAAATCACTAACAAAATGAATGAAATTAAAAAAGATAATCCGAATATAATGGAAAAGTTACGCGACAAAGCTATACAAACTTATAAAAACGATCACATCCATAATAAACAAAACAATACAATAGGAACTCGAATTATAAATATAATAAAAACTTACCAAGACAGTTTTTATATATCATTAACTCTAGCTATAGATGCTATTTTAATTGGATTCTTATTAGCATTAATATTATTACCTTTAAAAATATGGTGTCAATATTCAAAAAAACCCATTAAAAAAGCGATTAATTATATATTAGTTTTATTTATTCATTTTGCAAAAGCTGTTCCTATTACTATTCAAGTGGTATTAATGTATAATTTATTAATTCGAAGAATATTTTTCTTAAAAGGCTTAATGGGAATTTTTTGCATATCTTTAACAATAACTTTAATTAATAATGCGTTTTATTTTTTAAACAACATGTCTAGACAAATTAATTTTTTAGAATATGGACCTATAGAGGCTGCCTATGCTCTCGGTTTAACTTCGAAACAAGTATTTAGACACATTATATTAGAACAAATATTAAAAAGAGAAATACCAAATATATGGGATCAATTTATAGTAAATTTAAAAGAAACCGCTTTATATTCTATTATCGGATTACCAAATTTATTATGGACAGCACAACGTAATATAGCTATTACTTATGATACTATAACACCTTTTATTATAATAAGTATTATTTATATATCATTAGCAAGCTTAACTCAATTTTTAAAACAAAAAACGCTTTTTAAAAAACATAGTAACTAAAGATTTAATATTTATAAAATCGATTATATTATTATTAAACAAAATCACATTTTATAATTTTATAAAATAATTCAAGTAAAAATATATTTAAAAATTTTTATTTCTTATAAATATAAAAGTCAAATTGCTTATCCTTATAGAAATAACAATTTGACTTATTTAACTGAAATATTTTTTATTAAGATATTTTTATTAATTATCTATGTTTGTTATTAATATTAGAATAATTATCTAAATTATCACTAATAATTATTAATTTATTTTCCCAATAAATATCTTTTTTAGACTTAATCCTTTGAACAAATTTATTATTAACTTCAAAAACTGTTTTATCAGGAAAATGTTGAATATAACCAATATTTTTTCTATAAATATTAAATTTATCATATAAAATTTGCAAAAAAGTAGCAGGATTATAAACGCGATCATTTTTACCAATATTAATAATCAATTTGGTCATATTAACGTTATTATTTTCATATTTTTTAACATAATCACCATTAATACGATTATTTTTATTATAAGGTTTTTTGATAAAATCATCATTATTATAACTAGAAACACTTCGTACAATAATATTTTCATATTTTTTACGACAAGGAGATATATAATTCAACAAAGATTTAATAATCAATTCATGATCATATTTTTCTAATAAATTATCCATTAAAACAGTATCAATTGATAAATTATTGCTTTGATAATTTTCTACTAATTGAATTACTTTATTCCTAAATAATTGATCTTGTTGTTGATAAATATCTTCAATTTTAGGAATTTCAGCTAATAATAATTTTTCTTTTAAATAATATTCTAAGTTTTTTAATTTCATTTTTTGTCGAATATTAATAAAACTATAAGAAACTCCCGATTTTCCAGCTCTACCGGTACGACCTATTCTATGAACATAACTTTCATAATCATTAGATAAATCATAATTAATTACCATTTGAACATCAGAAATATCTAAACCTCGAGCTGCTACATCAGTAGCTACTAAAATTTTAATTTTTTTATTACGAAAATTATTAAGAACATATTGTCTTTGATTTTGTTTCAAATCTCCATGCAAAGCATCTACTAAAAAATTTCTTGTTTGTAAATAATCAGTAATATTATCAACATTTCTTTTAGTATTAGCGAAAATAATAACAGAATCTGGATTTTGATAATCTAATAAACGTTCTAAAACTAAATTTTTACTTATATCCGCAACAATAAAATAAAATTGTTTAATACTTTTAACTGCGATATTTTTATTAGAAATTTCTAAAGTTTGAGAATTTTTTTGATATTTAACGGCTATTTTTTTAATGGAATCTGGCATGGTTGCAGAAAATAAAGCTGTTTGTCTTTGCGAAGGAATAGTTTTTAAAATATCTTCTACATCTTCTTGAAATCCCATCTTCAACATTTCATCAGCTTCATCTAAAACTAAAAGCTTAACATTAGATAAATCTATTTTTTTTTGTTTTAATAAATCTAAAATTCTACCAGGAGTAGCTACAATAATATGAGGTTTTTTACTCAAAGCGCTAAATTGCTTAAAATATTTTTCACCACCATAAATAACAGCAGTTCTAATTTCAGAATAAAATTTTAATAATTTATTAATCTCCGTAAACACTTGTAAAGACAACTCACGTGTAGGACACAAAACTAAAGATTGAATTTGTGATATTTGAAGATCGATTTTTTGAATCATCGGGATTCCAAAAGCAAAAGTTTTACCTGTTCCTGTTTGAGAACGAGCTACAATATCGATACCTTCAATCATTTTCGGAATAACCAAAGCCTGAACAGGAGTAGGATTAATAAAATTAAGCTCTTTTAAAGCTTCTTGTATTTGAGTTAATAAATTTAACTCCGTAAAAGAAGAAATCATTATATTTTCCTTTCAATCTTATTGAAATTTTTTTCAATAGTTTAATAAAATAAATCTTTCGCATTCTAACTAGTAATAATCGAAATTCTCCAATATTAAAAGAAATATTTAGTTACTATATTTTTTTCTAAAGAAAAAAATTCAAAAAATAAAAAAATATTTATTAAAAGTTTTTGTAATTTTAAAATTTAGAAAATTAAAGTGTAACTTATATTCCATCTTAATTCAAAAATAAAAGTAAAAATAATAAGTAAAAATGAAAAAATAACTCTCTATCAGAAAAAAGACACTTACTAATTTAAATAAGAGTTTCAATATAGTTAAAAAAATAATTATTTTATAATTAATGATACCATAAAATAAATAATTTAATTTTAAAAAATTCTTTTTTACATAAAACAATTCTAATAAAAATTTATTCCAAAAAATACCAAAATAAATAAAAAAATATATATTAATTATTTAATTAAGAGTATACTATAAATTAGTTTTAAATTAGATTTTTTTGATAACTTAATAATTAAAGATTTTTAGAACTTGTCTAATAAATTTCTAAACATTAAACAAATTTTAAATTATATCAATAAACATTTTAATTTCACTTGCTTTTATGGATCTAACACTTTTTTTTAATTTTAATATTAATTATCGAAAACTTTTTTAGAAAAATAAAAATTAAGACACAATTATAAAAAATATTGTAATTAATTAAATCATCAAATGAAAATTCAGATATCCATATAAATATTTTAGAATTACTAGTCTATATGAAATAGTTTAATCTTTATTGTATAATTTACATGATACTTTCTAAGAATGTTTAAAATTAATACCATTATTCACTAATTAAATTTGTATTTTTATTTTTACTTCTCTGATCTAACGAAAATTTCTTTATTAGATATTTCAACTTTCATACTAATAACATATTTGAATTTTGATTAATACACTCTTTCTAAGTTAACACATTATAATCAAATTTATTATAAAATAAGAATTATAGGTATTGAATAGCATAATTTTTAAAATATTTTACTAACTACCAATTATTAAATAATTTCATAATATATATTTTGAATTTTTTTATACAACAAACTAAAAAATAAACAATTAATTGTAACATTAAAAATAACAGGAATAATATTAAAACAACAAATAACAATATTCATAAACTTATCAGAATAAACATAATTATATTGATAAAAAGTAATTTTGATAATATCCCAATAATTTAAATAACCATTAAAAATTCTAGAAATTGATTGTAAAATAATAATCAAAAAACCAAAAATAAAAATGCGTTTACTGTTAACGTAACGATAATTTAATAAAAAACTCATTAACAAAAATAAATTAGGTATAAAAGTGCCAAAAATAATATTACTTATGATAAAAAAAGATCTATCATTAATAAAAAAAATATAATGGCTTTTTAAATATTCATAATTAGCTAAATAACCCGGTACTGAATAAAAAAAACAATCTATAAAAATATAAACTAACCAAAATAAAATTAAATAATTAAGGTTTAAAAAAAAACCCAAAAAAAATAACGGTAAATGCCAAAATAACCATAAATTAGAATTTACTATAGGAATTTTATTAATTTTACTTAAAAAAGAATATTTATTTAATTGAAATAAAACCCAAGAAATTGAAATTAAATTCGAACCTAAAATTATTTGTTTCATAATACTTCTTGTATTTTTTATATAATTATGTTTATTTAACATAAAACGAATTTAACTTCTTTCTGAATAATTTAATTTATAAAAATCAAATTATATTTTTAATATTTATAAGATTGATTATTTTATATAAAAGATATATACAAAATCAAATATCTTTCATATCCAATATATTTTAAAATATACCAATAACTAATTATACTTTGTTTTAAAAATGTTATAATAAAGAATGATTTAAATTACTTAAAATATTTATTTAAAAATTTCAAAATTAAGGAGTAATAAAAACTAAATATGATTAAATATCAACTACCGAACTTAAATTATCAATATAATGAATTAGAACCTTTTATAACAGCCAAAACAATGATGATACATCATCAAAAACATCATCAAACTTATATCGATAAATTAAATATATCTTTATCTCAATTTCCAACAATAAACGATAATATAGATAATTTATTACAAAATTTGTCTTTAATACCTCAAGAAATTCGTGAATCTGTTCGCAATAATGGTGGTGGGTATTTTAATCACTATTTTTTTTGGAAAATTTTAAAACCTAAAACAATAAATAAGAACATTTTATTACCAAAAACAAAAGATATTATAAAACGCGATTTCCAAAATTTAGATAATTTTAAAAACCAATTTACTCAAAAAGCTTTAAATCTTTTTGGTAGCGGCTGGATATGGTGGATCATTAATGATAAAAATTTATCAGAAATAATAACAACCGCCAATCAAGATACAACTCATACATTAGGTTTCCCTATTTTAGGTTTAGATCTCTGGGAGCATGCTTATTATTTAGATTTTCAAAATCGTCGTAAAGATTATATTGAATCTTTTTTTTATATAATTAACTGGGAACAAGTAGAAACAAATCTTAAAAATATTTTTAATTAAAAATAATTACAAATTATCATCTTAAAACGAAAAACATTAAATTAATCAATAATTGTAATGTATCAACGAAAAATTTAGATAAAGTATAACAGATTAAAAAAATATCAAAGAAGAAATATTAAAACAAAAAACCGTCGGAAAAAAATATTTTTTTCCGATGGATTTTTATTTATTAATAACTCTTGCTCTGATGAATATTCATTTTTATTTAAAAAACTTTTATTTAAAAAACACTTAATACAAATATATTTTTATATTTTTTTATATAATTCATTTCTGCAAACTTAAGTAAATAAAAAATAACCTATAGGAATGCCTACAATAGTGACAAATATAATCAATATAATCAAAACAGACATAATCTTAGTTAAATTGCTAATTTTTTTAAATTTATATAATAAATTTTTATCTTTATTAGTTTTTAGCGATAGTTTTGTTTGATCATTACAATATTTTTTTTTCTTTAAAGAATCAGCTTTTTTCTTGTTATTAATGCGAATCATAAAAAATTATTAACCTCTTAAATTATTTTTTTATAAAATGAATAGTTAAAAAAATAAAATCTTTTTAATAAAAAAAAGATAAATTCATTTCTTGTTAATAATACAATCTTATAAATTAGAACTTTAATTCATATATTAAATAACGGATAATAATATTTTAACATATATTAAAATTAACTCTTATAAAAAAAAATATTCATACCAATTTTAAAAGGAAAATCTTATTCAATTGAAACAATATATAAAACAAAAATTAAAACAACTAAATTTTAATAAAATAACTCCTATTCAAAAACAAATGTTTAATAATTTTGAAAAACCTTGTCATTTAGTGTGTGTAGCTCCTACAGGAACCGGCAAAACTCATGCTTATTTGTTACCTATATTATCAAAAATAAATTGGCAAAATAACACAACAACACAAGCCATCATAATAAGTCCTACTAACGAACTAGCTTGGCAAATATTAAATATGTTAAAAAAAATTGAACCTAAAATAGCCAATATTAAAATTTTATATGGTGGTGTAAATAAACAAAAAATATCTGACCAATTTAAAAAAAAACAACCCCCTTTATTAATAACAACTTTAAACAAACTAAATGAATATGTTATTAATCAAAAATTACTAAAAATTCATAAAATTTCTTTTTTAGTTTTAGAAGAAGCGGATATGTTATTTGAACAAGATTCTTTGTCATTATTAGATGTAATATTAACTCGATGTAATCCTAAAATTTTAATAATATCAGCTTCTATTACTGAAAAATTAAAACCTTTTATAGATAAATATTTTGGTAAAAATCTATTTTTAAATACTACACAAGAACATAAATTAAAATTAAATTATTACAATCTAGTAACTACAGCAGAACAAAAATTAAAAACTTTAATACATTTAACACAAAATATTAACCCTTATATTTCGATTATTTTTGTTTCAAATATTAAAGAACAAACTAAAATTTATGAAGCTATGTTAAAACATAATTTAAAAGTTATTTGTTTTTCTTCAATATTAAATACTAAAAAACGTAAACAATACATAAATGATATTAAAAAAGCAAAATATCAATATATTATAGCAAGTGATATTATGGCAAGGGGTTTAGATTTAGATATCGATCTAGTAATAAACTATGATTTGCCACATAAAAACTTAGATTTTTTTCAGCACCGTAGTGGTAGAACAGGTAGAATGGAGAAAAAAGGAGATGTAATCATATTAACGACAAAAAAAGACGAATTATTAATAACTAAAATCCAAAAAAAATTAAATATTTCGTTTAAACCAATTAAATTTACTAAAAATAAATACTCTTTAATAGATAACCAATAATCTAAAAATAAAAAATATCCGAAAATCAAAAATACAATTACAACAGAAAGGTAAAATAATATCATATCATGTTAATAATAGGTAGTCACGTGTCATTTAAAAAACCTAAAATGTATTTAGGAGCTTTAGAACAAGCTTTATCATTTAATTCGAATACTTTTATGTTATACTCAGGTCCTCCTCAAAGTACTCAAAGAAATATTATTGAAAAAGATGATATTCACAAAACTTTATCAAAAATGAAAAACCATAATATTAATATTAATTTTTTAGTAGGTCATGCTCCGTATATTATTAATTTAGCTAACCCATCTTTAGAAAAAAGAGAATTTTCTATTAACTTTCTAACACAAGAATTAAATAGATTTTCTCAAATGAAAATTCCTCAAATGGTACTGCATCCAGGTAATAATTTACACAAAAATAAATCAGAAGCTATTTACTGGATTACTCAAGGAATTAATAAAATTTTTCACAATACTCCTAATTTAAAAACTAAAATAGCATTAGAAACTATGGCAGGAAAAGGTAATGAAATTGGAGCTAATTTTGAAGAATTAAAAAATATTATCGATTTAATAGAAGATAAAACACGAATTTCTATTTGCTTTGACACTTGTCATGTATTTGATGCTGGTTATGATATTAAAAACCAATTCGAAAATACAATAAAACAATTTGATAAAATTATTAATTTAAAATATTTATCTGTTATACATATTAATGATTCTAAAAATTATTTAGGCAGTAAAAAAGATCGTCATGAAAACATTGGATACGGCAAAATAGGATTCGAAACTTTAATAAAAATTATATATTATCCGTTGTTTGAAAACATTCCCAAAATTTTAGAGACACCTTTTGTAAACAAAAAACCTATTTATAAAGAAGAAATTGTTATGATTAAAAATAAAAAATTTAATGAAAATTTAAAAAATTAATAAATTAATAATAAATTCATAAATAATACAAAAAAATTAAACCAAAAATTATTTTTTTAATATCTGATATATGGATAGAATATTTGTATTTCTATATCAGAATTTATCTTTGTAATATTTATTACAAATAGCTCCAAAAAAGGCCGAATTTTGCTATATACATTTAATACTTACTTCTTTTTGCCCTATAAAGGTGTCGTTAACCTTCATCTTAGGAGGACTTAATTATTCCAAATTAAGTTTTTTTTACTTCTCATACTACTAAAAAGTCGCTCTTGGGCTTAATGACTTTTATTTCATTATTAGTTAATTGAATAACTAGCCTTTTAGGATGCCTTTCCAGTTACTCTAAATATCAATCTTGATTCCTTTTAAGAGGAAGTAACCATTTTGCTAATGGTGAGATTCTTGGTTTTTTGTTAATTGATAAACTACCCAAACACTGATAGCTTATGTTGATAGACTCAAAACTGCTCGTTTATAATAAATAGCTTAACGAGACACAGATTTATCAAATTACATCCACTTATTAACTTCTTATAGTAGGCTATTTCAGGATTACCCTTAGAATAGAATCTATTCGGTGGCGGTATATCTTCTTGACTAACTACTTTTCATTGCAATCCGCTTTTAAGAACTGCTGTAATTCTTTATTGTTTTCTTTTTAAAGAAACGTTCTTAGCCTTTCAGTGTTTATTCTCCGCTGGTGATTGGTTAAATAACACGATATTTAGGATTCTTTGGTAACCACCACATATAAAACATAATAATACTACCAGCCACAGCTACATTTAAACTTTCTACTAAATTGGTAGTAGGAATAGCTATCAAATAATCTGATTTTTGACGAGAAATAACAGAAATTCCTTGACCTTCATTTCCTAAGATTAAAGCGATTTTATAATATTTTGAACAAATATTGATTAAATTATTCGATAAAAAATTGTTTTCGTGTCCACAAGTTCCTATAACAAAGTAATCATTTTTTTTCAAAAATGACAAAAAATTGGATAAATCACCCCGAAAAAAATCTAAATTAAAAATCGCTCCTTGACTAACTTGAATAGTTTTTTCATTATAAATGTCTACGCTATTATTGCTAAAAAAAATATTTTTAAAACCAAAAGCACAAGCACTTCTTAATAAAAGTCCAGCGTTAGAAGGATCTTGAATATTATCTAAAATAAGTATTTTATCTCTAAATCCAGAAGATTTTATTAACATTTTACAAATAGCCACTTGAGAATATAAAATATGATTATTATTTAAGGCTTTCATTAAAGATTTTTTAATAAATAAACCTACTTCTTTTTCGGGATTAATAGTATATAAATGTAATACTATTCCTTTTTTTAAAGCTTCTTGAACTAAATGATTACCAAATACAATAAATTCTTGGTATAAATCTCGATATTTTTTAGAAGATAACTTCATCATTTTCTTGAAAATAGGATTATTAGATGATAAAATCATAAAAAATTAAAACTCACTTTAAATAAGATCTCGGAAATATTAAATTAAATAAATATAATTTTAACTTAATTTAATTTTATCCAAATGATTTTTGATTAGATTTAAAGCTAACAACCAAGGAATGCTAGCACAATTAAATTTATTAGGAAAATTCGAAATTGTTTGAAATAATAACAAATCTTTTTCTAGAACATTAATATCAAAAAGTTTATTTTTCAACATATTAATAAAATTATTAATAACTTTTAAACTTTGTATAAATGTTTTATTAGATAAATAAATCGACATTAAAGATGACGAAGCACATATTATAGAACAGCCTTTAGTTTCATGACGAATTGTAGTTATAACTTCAGAATTAAAAAAAATTTGCAATATTACTTCATCACCACATAATGAATTATGTTTCTTTTCACTAAGAAAATGATTAAAAAAATTTACAGGCAATAAACCATAATTAAAAGGTTTTTGTGAATGCGTTATAATTAATTTACGATATAATAAATAATTAACCATGATATTTATACTCATATTCTTGATTGTTAAGATTTAATATATTTTAATTAAATAAATATTAACAGAATTTAAGAAAAATATATTAAAATATTAAAATTATTCTTTTTAGTTACTAAAATATATTTTCGAAATAAAGCTACTAAAGGAGTCAAATGCAAAGAATCATTAATATCTTGGAAATTAGGGAAAATTTTAATACTTCGAGATAACAATAATGATCTAGCTTCTTTTTTAGAGTAAGCTATTTTACCTTTAAGTAAAGCATCTAATAAAGTAATATCATCATTAACAGATACACAAAATAAATATTTTTTTAAAAATTTTAAGTCTGATTCCGCTAAATCTAATCTTTTTTTACTAAATAAAAGATAACTAACTTTTTCACAATCTTTAGAAACTAATTCACCATGAACTAAAGAAACTATATATCTAGATAATTCTTTTTGAGCTAATCTTTTTTGAGGATTAAGTTTCAATTCCGATGCTAAATAATTAATGCGATCTAATGTAATTAAAGTCATTTGTTTTAAAAATAAAATTACACGACTATCAGGTAAATTTAAAAAATATTGATACATTTCATAAGGGCTAGTTAATTCTGAATTTAACCATATATTACCTTTTTCACTTTTACCAATTTTAACACCTTGATCATTTAGTAATAAAGGGATACTCATACCTAAAGGTTTACACTGAGTAGGATTAATTAATTTTCTAATCAATTCTAAACCACTTGTAATGTTTCCCCATTGATCTGAGCCACCGATTTGTAATATTATATTATTTTTTAAATATAACTGATAAAAATCTAAAGCTTGTAATAAACTGTAAGAAAACTCAGTATAAGAAATGCCAGCACTTTCATTATTTAATCTTTCAGATATAATTTTCTTAGATAAAATATATTTTATATTAAAAAATTTACCATATTGACGCAAAAAATCTAAAAAATTAATTTGAGATAACCAATCATAATTATTAACAAAATATACTCTTTGCCGAGGTAATAAACTTTTTAATTGCATAGTGATTTCTTGAGTGTTTTTAACAACTTCTTGTGGTATTAATAAATTTCTCTCTTTAGTTTCTTTAGGATCGCCAACTAAACTAGTAGCTTGACCAATTAAAATAAAAGGTGTATGACCTTTATTATATAATAACAAAATAGTATTTATTTGAACTAAATGCCCTATGGTTAAAGAAATAGCTGTAGGATCAAAACCGCAATAAAAATTAACAGTATTATAATTTAATTTATGAATTAACTCCGATTCATTACTACAATCTTTTATTAAATTACGCCGTTTTAATTCTTCAAACAAAGACATTTTTATCTCCAAATTTTAATTTAATTTTTTTAACAATATATATTAAAAACCAATTTTCAAATAAAATCTACTTATAAAATGAAATAAAAATTTTTAAATTTAATTAAATTTAATTTTTTTATTTATGTTTAGTTTTAATTCTAGCAGCTTTTGATGATAAATGACGAATGTAATATAATTTAGAACGTCGAACTATACCCGAACTAAGAACTTCTAGATTTTCTAAAGAAGATGAATGAATAGGGAAAGTGCGCTCTACACCTACACCAAATCTAATAGCACGTACAGTAAAAGTTGCAGATATACCGCTACCCTGACGCTTAATAACTAATCCAGAAAAATTTTGAACACGTTTACTATCGTTATTAGATTGTCGAATTAACATTCTAACAGTATCACCAACTTTAAAAAAGGGTATTTTTTTAAAACTTGAATTTTCTATAGATCTAACTAAACTTTGACCTTTTAATTTCATAACTTAATATTTTCGTTTCCTTAATAAAAATTTTTACAATTAGATATAATCAAAAAAAAATAAATTATAATTCATCTTCTTTTTTAAGCTCTTCTAATATTGTTTGATAAGACTGATCTAAATCAATATTTTTTAATAAATCTGGTCTTTTTTTAAAAGTGTTTTTTAAACTTTCTTTTAAACGCCATTTATAGATTTTTTTGTGATCTCCAGATAAAAGAACTGAAGGTACTTTATAATTTTTATATTCAAAAGGCCTAGTATATTGAGGATATTTTAATAAACCTTTTTGATGCGAATCAGATAAATAAGAAACTTCATTAATAACTCCTGGTATTAATCTAATTAAAACATCTATAAAAACTAAAGAAGCAATTTCGCCGCCAGTTAAAACATAATCTCCAATAGACACTTCTTCATCTATAAAATTTAAAATTCTAGCATCAACACCTTCATAATTACCACAAATAATTACTAATTGTTCAAAATGATTGACATATTGATTAACTTTTGATTGAGTTAACAAATTTCCTTGAGGAGATAATAAAATAATTTTATTCTTAATTCTAATATTTTTTTTTATTTTCGCTAAGCAATCATATAAAGGCGGAAATGATAATAACATACCTGCATCACCACTATATGGCTTATCATCTATTTTAAAATGCTTATTATGACTATATTTCCTTAAATCATGTATCTTAACAATAACTTTATTTTTTTCTTGAGCTCTTTTAATAATAGAATGATCTAAGAAATAATCAAAGAAATTCGGAAAAATAGTTATAAAATCTATCTGCATGCGTTTTATTAAATAATCTTTCTTGTTCAAAAACAAAAAACAAATTTCGTATTGAAACTTTTTATCTTAAATTTATTCTATTTTTTTAACAAAATCTCTAAAATTAACTAATTTGAGTTTTTTTAAATTTTTTACACAAATTTTTAACAGTAGTAGTAGGTTGACCACCCAAAGATAACCAATAATTAATTTTATCTAAATTTAAATTAATTACTCCTTTTAAAGGATCATAATTTCCTAAAATTTCTAAAAATTTACCATTCCTTTTGTTACGAGCATCAATAGCTACCACACGATAAAAAGGTTTGTGGTGAGAACCAAAAAGTTGTAAACGGATTTTAACTGACATTTTTCTAACTCCAAACACAATTTAATTAAAAAATATTTTTAAAAAAAATACTAATTCAAGTAATTATAAAATAAAAAATAATTACTGTCAATAAAATATTGAATCATTTATATTATTATAATATCAACAAATAATTACAAAACAATACAAAATATTACAATCTATAAAATATTATTAAAGAACAAAAATCTCTTAATAAGTTAATTATTTAAAAATTAAAATTCAAATTAATAAAAATAATTTATACTGAATACAATAAAATAATTTTAATTATAGTTTTTTTAAGTATAGTTTTATAAATAGTATAGTAAAAAGATGCCAATGAATTTAATATTAAATATAATTATATTTAATAATCGTAATGAAATATAGTAAAATATATATCATTCTAATCATAGAATTTCAAAAAATATAAAAATAATCAATACTTAAATAAAAAAAATTAATATTTTAAACAAATTTAGAAAATTTAAATTATTGAAAATTTAATCATTATTTTTAAATAAAAATAAATAAAATGATAAAAAGGAGCAAATAATTATTAAAAATATGTATTACTATATTACAGGTTTAATTAAGTTAATAAATAATAATAGCATAATTATTGAAAATAATGGTATAGGTTATGAAATAGGTTTTTACAACCCTTATTTATTCAAAATAAATCAAAAAGTAAAATTATTTACTTATCTGTATATTAAAGAAAATATACGTTATTTATATGGCTTTACAGATATTAACTTATTAAATTTTTTTAAACAAATAATTGCTATTCCAGGTATAGGTCCTAAAATAGCTATTTCTCTTACACAAACAGAATTATTTCCAGAAATTAAAATAGCTATTGAAACCAATGATATAAATTTTTTAAAACAATTTTCCGGTATTGGTGATAAAATAGCACAACAAATTATTTGGTACCTGAATACTAAAAATAAAAATAAAAAAACAAATTATTATATATTAAATCCTAAACAAAAAAATGTTCAAAATGCTTTATTAAATTTAGGTTTTGACATAAAACAAATTAATACTATTATTAATAAAATTAATACAGAAAAAGATATCGAATTTATGATTAAAGAATCTTTACAATTATTATTAAAAAAATAGGAATTCAAATGGAACAAATATTAAAAAATAAACAAAACCCAAAAAACAAAAACGAAGATACCTTATTAAGACCTCAAACATTACAAGAATATGCAGGACAAGAAGATATTAAACATATTTTAAATATTTATATACAAGCTTCACGTAAACGACAAGAAACTTTAGATCATCTTTTATTCTATGGACCTCCAGGTTTAGGAAAAACTACTTTAGCACGTATTATCGCTAATGAATTAAAAACAAATATTAAAATTACTAATGGGGCTATTTTAGAAAAAGCTGGAGATTTATCTGCTATTTTAAGTAGCTTACAAACGGGAGATATTTTATTTATTGACGAAATTCATCGATTACCAAAAACAGTAGAAGAAATATTATATTCTGCTATGGAAGATTATGCTTTAGATATTGTTATTGGTAAAGATTATGATAGAAGAACTATTAGAATTAAATTATCAGCTTTTTCTTTAATAGGGGCAACTACCAAATTTGGACATATCTCTTTTCCGCTAAGAGATCGATTTGGTTTAACTTTAAAATTAGATTATTATAAAGAATCAGAATTAAAAACTATTCTTCAAAGAACAGCTAAAGTTTATAATAACTATATAGAAGAAGAAGCATTAATAGAATTAGTAAAGCGTAGTCGAGGAACGCCTAGAATAGCTAATCGTTTGTTTCGTAGAACACGTGATTTTGCAGAAATATATTCTAATAAAGTAATTACTCATCAAATAACACTAGAAACATTAAAAAAATTAAAAATTGATGAAAATGGATTAAATGAAACAGATTATAATTATTTAAATAATTTAGTATTTAAATTTAATGGTGGCCCTGTAGGAATCAAAAATTTAGCCGCTACTTTAGGAGAAGAAATTTTTACTATAGAAGAAGTTTATGAACCTTATTTGATACAAAAAGGCTATATAAAAAGAACTCCAAAAGGTCGTATAGTAACTAATTTAACTATTAAATTACTAAATAAATTAAATCGAAAATCAATATAATATCTTAATATAATCTTATTTTGTTAATCAAATTGAAATAAATTAGTTGTAAAAGATATTCAATAATATCATTAAAATTATGAATATTTTTAATAAATTATCAACCGCTCCTTAAATAAATTAAAAATTTTTTTAATTTTTTTATAATTAATTACAATTATAATCAAGTATTTGTTTTAAAATCATTTTATAATCTTGTTCCTTTAAATAAGAAGAATTATCTAGTAATTTGACATATATTCCATCCTTAGAAAAACGCGGAATTATATGAACATGATAATGAAAAACAGTTTGCCCAGCCACTGCTCCATTATTATTTATTAAATTTAAACCAGAAGCTTTAAAAGCCTTAATCAATACGTGACTAATTTGATAAACTATTTTGAATAAATGTAAAAAAACATCTTGTGGCACATCTTGAATATCGGCATAAACTTTTTTAGTAATAACCAAAGTGTGACCACGAGTAACTTGAGAAATATCTAAAAAAGCCATCACCAAATCATCTTCATAAATAATATAACTCGGTATTTGTTTATCAACTATTTTAGAAAAAATACTATGCATATTTAAATTTTTTCCTTTTTTTATAAAAATTTTAATTTAAAAATAATAGGTTTAAAAAAAGTATCAATCAAATTCAATTTTAAATTTAAGATAAATGAAACAATTTATTCTTACTAATATTTTTAAAATTAATCTTAGCAATTTTATAAAAAATTGATAAACCATATTTTTCATAAATTAATTTAATTTGTTGATTGACTAAATCAGAAGCTCCTAAAATTAATTTTAAATTATTATCTTTCCCTAATTTTTCTATCTCTTGTAAGAATAAATAACGAGCAATAATAGAAGCAGCAGCTACACATAAAAATTTAGATTCAGCTTTAGTTTTAAATATAGAGATAGAATATTTGCGTTTCAATATCAAAATTGATATTTTTAATATCTATTACAAACAGCCCCCCTCTAAACCGGACAAGCAAGTTTCCAAGCATCCGGCTTGCCATAATTTACCTTCTTACGAAGACTAACTTAATGTCGCCACTGGTTAGTTGTTGATTATAATCGCCCTGTAGCACTTAGAGGATGATTCTGCACAATAAATTACTGACTTCTTTCGCCCTATAAAGGTCGTTAACCTTCATCTTGGGAGGGCGATTAACTTAATTATTCCAAATTAAGTTTTTACTCCTCCGACTACTAAAAAGTCGCTTTATCCTTGGACCTAATGACTTTTATTTCATTATTAGTTAATTTAATAACTAGCCTTTAGGATTCTCCAAGTTACTCTAAATATCGACCTTGATTCCTTAGGGGAAGTAACCATTTTACTAATGGTGAGATTCCAGGTTTTTTAATTGATAAACTATCCAGCCCAATTATTTTAGGTTGATAGTCTCTGGACTGCTTATTTATATAGTAGTTTATGAGACAGGTTATCAAATTACATCTTCTTAGCTTCTTAGGCCCTTTCAAGCTTATCCTTAGAATCGTTCGGTGGCGGTATCTTCTTGACTAACTACTTTCATCGCAATCCGCTTTTAAGAACTGCTGTAATTCTTTATTGTTTCCTTTAAAGAACCGTTCTTAGCCTTTCAGTGTTTATCGCACTGGTAATTGGTTAAATCACACGATATTTAGGCATCTTTGGCGCCCATAATAGAACGATAAACATTCGATTCCATTTTTAAATAATTAAAATAACAAAATTCAGTAGCAAATTGATCGATAATCACTGAAGATGAAAATTTTAAATTATTATAAAATCTTAAAAGTAATTTATTATATAAACAAGCAAGTATATGATTAAGATTAAATTTTTTCTTAATTAAATTATTATAATCAAAAGGTTGTAAAATTTCAAAATCATAATCAATATGTTTCATTAAAAAAGGAGCTATTTTAAAAATAGCATTTTTACTTAATAATTTTGAATCTTTAACATTATTTTGCAATAAAAAATCTACTAATTCATTTCTTATATAAACTATACCAACTACTATAGGTCCAAAAACATCACCTTTACCTGATTCATCAGCTCCAACACAATCGATATAATTTTGAAAATTTTCTCTCATTAATTAAAAAACTCCTTTTGTTCGATTAAATTTATTTTTATGAATCAAATAATTATAAAATATTAATGATCCTTTTAATCCTATGATAAAATAGATTATTTACGTTTAAAACGAAATTAGTTTAATTGTATATATTCTTCCTAAACACTCCCCTATAAACCTTTACAAACAAATATCTACATTAATTTATTAAGCGAAGTAACTACTAATAAGTAATATTGTATTTCCTGAAAAGCGGTAAGATTCCAGTTTTTTTCATTAATAAACTATCCGATATAGGACGACATTTTCATTGTTTATCAGCCGCTTGTTACTAGTAATGTAGATACGATTTGGTTTTAGGATTTTCCAAGTTACTCTAAATTTCTACCTTAATTCTTTAAGTGAAGTACTTTCCTTTTGAGAGGCTGATTCCAGGTTTTTTTTACATGATAAACTACTCCAATTACTTTATCCATATATTAATAGATTCTGGATTGTCCGATTAAAACAACTTACGGAACAAGTTAAGCTATTACATCAAATTTTACTTCTTAGGCCATTTTTCAGACTTCTCCATGGAATTATTTGGTGGCGGGTATCATCTCAATCCGCTTTTATGGTCTGCTGTAATTAGTCATTCTTTAATTTTGACTGACTGACCGTATCGTTTCAGGGTTTATCTGCTCTGGCTATTGGTAAAATCACACGATATTTAAACCTCTTCAGCGCACATCCCAATTAATAGGTTTTTTTTGATGATATTTTAAATATTCATTAGCACGAGAAAATGGCTTAGAACCAAAAAAACCTCGATAAACCGAAAGTGGCGAAGGATGACTACTTTCAATAATCAAATTATCTTTAATATTTAAATAACTTTTATAATCTTGAGCTTGTTTCCCCCACAAAATATAAACAATATTTTTTTTAAAAGACAAATAATTAAATATATTAATAGTAAAAATATGCCAACCAATATTTTTATGACTTAAAGAAAAACCTTCTTCAACAGTTAAAATAGTATTTAATAATAATACCCCTTCATAAGCCCAAGAAAATAATTGATTTGTATAAGCTTTAATGGATAAATCATTTTTTAACTCAATAAAAATATTCTTTAAACTTTTAGGAATATCAGAAGATAAAGTGCTAAAAGCTAAACCGTGAGCTTGATTAGGTCCAGGATAAGGATCCTGACCTAAAATAACAACTTTTACTTTGTCCCAAGGAGTACATTTAAACGCATTAAAAAGATTTTTTGGGGGTGGCAAAATTTTCTTACCCAATTTATATTGAGTTATTAAAAATTTTTTTATTTTAATAAAATACTCTTTTTGTTGTTCTTTTTTGAGAATATATTCCCAATTTATATTAGGAAAAATAATATTATCACCCATATATATAATAAACCTTTTAATAAAATAATAATCTAAAATAGCTAATTAAAGTTTTAAACTAAATTATCATTAGATGAAGATTCATCAAAAATAATAAAATAAAATAATAATAAAATCATACTCCATATTAGTATATAAGTTATTTCATAAGGAATTTTAAAAGAATATTTATAAAAAATATTATAATAAGGAATTTTTTCTTCAAATTTTTGAACAAAAGAATTATTATCACCCTTCGTAGTTACATATTTTTCTTGAGTATTATTAAAAACTACTCTATGAATAATAAAACTATCTTTTAAATAAGCAAATTCAGAAGAATCTGCTTTGAATATAATTATATCTCCATCTAATTTTCCAGAATTACTTGTTTTTAAAAATTTACATTTATCTTCATCTAATAAAGTAAAAAAAACTATATCATCAACACGCATTTTAGGCAACATGCTATCACTAGATACTCGAGAAAAATTAAAACGAAAAATTTTAGTAGTATTTTCTTTATCTAAAATTAAATTACATAATAAAAATATAACTAAAAAAAATAAAAATAGATTAAAAAAATAATAAATAATATTTCTAACTATACTTAACCTAAAATACCTTTTATATTTTATAAAGCCCATTGCAAAATCACCGTTATGCCCCACTTTAAAATCATTCTGAAAAAATTTCTTTATATAAATTAATCCAATAATAAAATAAAAAATAACAAAAATTACCAAAAATAAATAAAAACTAAAAAAATTAATTAATAATAATTTTAAAATGTTTTCAAAAATTATTAAAATTTAACCAATACAATAAAAATACAAAAAATATTAAATCAATTTATACTTCAAATATTTTTTATACAATTCAATAATAAATATAGGGATAAAAGACAAAAACATAATTATATTAATATCCCAAAACGATAACTTAGCCAAATTAAAATATTTTTGGCAAATAGGAATAAATAAAATAATTAATTGCACTAAAAAACTTATTATAAAATAAATAATAAAAATCGGATTTTTCGTTTTAAGAGAAAAAATAGATTGTGATAAACTTCTAAAATTCCAAGCATGAAATAATTGTGAAAAAGCCAAAACCATAAAAGCAAAAGTTTGAGCATATTTAACATTATCGACATTATGTATATAATATCCTAAAATAGCAGAACCAAAAACAATAACGCCCAACATCAAACCTTCGAAACAAATTTTATATAATGACGCTTTATTGAAAAAATTAATATCTTTTTTAACCATGGAATTATTTATAATATTGGTCTCAGGTGGCTCCATACCTAAAGCTAAAGCCACTAAAGAATCAGTAACTAAATTAATCCAAAGTATTTGTAAAGTATTTAAAATAACAAAATCCAAAGGAAAACAAAAAAATCCCAATAAACTATTAAATAATATAAGACAAATTTCTCCCATATTACAACTTAATAAAAACATTAAACTTTTACGAATATTAACAAAAACATTTTGCCCTTCTTTAATAGATGTTACAATAGTATTAAAATTATCATCCATCAAAACAATATCAGCACTTTGTTTAGTAATTTCAATACCATTCAAACCCATAGCCAATCCTACATCAGCTTGTTTGATGCTAGGTACATCATTAACACCATCACCAATCATAGCAACTACATAACCTAATTTTTGCCAAGCTCGAACAATTTTTAATTTATGTTCCGGAATAGTACGAGCATAAACTTTAATATTTGTCAAATTTTGTAATAATTTTTTTTCATCTAATTTATCTAATTCAGCTCCATCGATTACTAAATCTGTTTTTTTATTTAAAATCTTTAATTTATTAGCTACTTTCATAGCTGTATAACGATTATCACCTGTAATCATAATAGTTTGAATATTAGAGTTATGACATTCCTGAATAGACTGGAAAACTTCCAATTTTAAAGGATCTTCAATACCTGTTAATCCCACTAAAATAAGATTTCGACGTAAAATATATAAAATTTCTTTAACAGAAATATTATCAGATAAAAACTGAGAATCAAAAAAATTTGTATAAGCAACTCCTAATATTTTATAACCTATTTTAGCTTGTTTATTTAATTGAAATTCAAATTCGTCTTTATATTTTGCATTTTTAATAACATTATTTTTTGTATTATTAATACAAATATAATAGGATAAATCCAATAAAATTTCACCAGCACCTTTAACAATAGTGAAATATTTATTTTTATCTTTATATATAGTAATCATTAATTTGAACTCGTCATCAAAAGGAAACATTTTAATTAATTTATATTGTTTTCGTAATACATTAATATCAATATTTAAAAATTTAGCTAATTCCAAAAAAGAACTATCTACAGAATCTAATAAATCAAAACAAGAAATATTTTTTTCATTATCATGTTGAGCAATACTATTACATAAAATACCATAATTAATTAATTGTTGATAATTAGAAATTAAATTATCAGGAATTAATTGACTAGAATAATCAATATTAAAGCAATTTGAATAAACATATAAAAATTTAATTAATAATTTATTTTGAGTAAGTGTTCCTGTTTTATCTGTACAAATAACATTAATAGCTCCCAAACGTTCTAATGTTTTTAAATTTTTAACAATAGCATTGGATTTAGCAATTTTTTTTACTCCAAAAGCAAAAATAATAGTCATAATAGCTAATAAACTTTCAGGAATAACAGCTACAATTAAAGCAATGGAAGATAATAAATAACTACTTATAATATTCCAATTCAAATTATTGAAAAATAAATAATATTTTAAAATATTAAAAAGAAAATTTATAAAAATCAAAATAAAAATAATAAAACTCAAAATTTTAGTTAATTTTTGTAAATAAAATTCTAAAATTGTTTTTTCTTTTTTAACTGTTTGAGACAATTTAGTAATACGACCTATTTGCGTTCTCATTCCTGTATTAATAACTACAGCTTGGGCATTTCCGTTAATTATAACAGTATTCATAAATAACAAATTTTTATTATTTAATAAATTTGAATCAATAACTTTAACGTTAGTATTTTTAGTAACTGAATTTGATTCACCTGTTAAAATAGCTTCATCCACTTGTAAATTATTAGAAGTTAATAGATGTAAATCAGCAGGAACTATATTTCCTTTATCTAGAAAAATAATATCTCCTGGAACTAAATGATCACTAACAACAGATTTTATATTAGATTCTCGTAAAACTTTGACATATATTTTAGTAGTTTGAGTAATAATATCAAAAGATTTATCTTTTTGATACTCATGAAAAACACCAAAAATAGCATTACTTAATATAATTAAAAAAATTAAAATACCTTCATACAATTCCTCTTGATGACGATTTAAAATACCTATAATTAAAGTAATAAATGCTGATGTTAATAAAATATATATAAAAAAATTATTCAATTGATTTAAAAATTTTTTTATTAAAGACTTAGGTTTGGGCTTGAACAATGTGTTCAAACCATGTTCGATTAATCTAGATTGAACTTGTTGTTCTGTCAATCCTGTTTTTAAATTAGTTTGTAACTCTTCTACTAATAATGATATTTCAGAATTATAAAACAAAGAATTCATATATAACGAAAACCAAACCTTCTAAGGAATATGCCTAATAATTATTAGCAATTTAAACAATAAAAATAAAATGAATAAAAAAAATTTTAATTATTGGCAAATATAAAAAAATTAAAATCATTTTATTTGTTTAGGAATATTAGATTTAGTAACTCTAACTTTTGTTATAACTAAACCGTTATGAGACAAACCATCAAAAATCCAATCATTATACATTATTCGAATTTTTTCATTACTTTCTGGCATTCTACGCAATTTATCTAACATAAAACCACTTAAAGTATCATAATCATCTACTGGTAAATTAGCATTTAAATATTCTTCTATATCACAAAGATGAGCAGTACCTTTTATAATAAATTCTTGATCGGAAATTTTTACAATTTCGAAATCGTTTTTATCATATTCATCCTGAATTTCGCCTAAAATTTCTTCAATAACATCCTCAATAGTTACAATACCAGCTGTACCTCCGTATTCATCAACTACAATAGCCATATGTTTTTGTTTAGACTGCATTTCTTTCAATAATTCGCTAATATTTTTAAATTCTGTAATATAAAAAACTCGCCTTAAATAATGATTAATATTAAACTTTGAATAATTATTCTTATAAGGACGTTGATAATTTGTAACTAATAAAACCTTAAAAAGATCTTTAATATGAACGATTCCTAAAATCTTATCTAAATTTCCCATATAAACAGGAAATCGAGTATATTTTTCTTTTAAAATAAATTCTCTCAATTCATTAATGCTGATATCATGACGAATAGCTACAATTTCTTTTCTATGACGCATAATATCTGAAACTTTAGTGGTATTAAAATCAAAAATATTTTGTATCATATTGTTTTCATTACTATTAATAACTCCTTGACTATAAGAAGAACTTAATAAAAAACGTAATTCATCTTCTGAAACAATATCTTGAGTTTTATTCGGATCAATTCTTAAACAATATAAAATGAGATTACTTATTTGATGTAACAACCAAACAAAAGGTTTCATAAAAAAACAAACTAAATTAAACAAACCTAGCAAATAATAAGCAGTTTTTAAAGGATAAATTAAAGCAATTCGCTTAGGAATAATATCCCCTAAAACTAAAGAAAGAATAGTTAATAAAATTTTAATTTCACCATGAGAATCATGATGCAACATATAACCTTGAATAACTGTTAATATATGAATAACTATTTGAATTACAGACAAAAAATGAGTAGGTTTAGATTTAATTTTTTTAATTTTTACAGCTTTTTTAATACCTTTTTCTATTTCAAGATCTAATTTACTTTCACTTAAAGAAACTAAAGAAATTTCAATAGCTGACAATAAAGCATTGATAAAAATTAATGCTATGATAGTCAAAATAATTATACTCATTTTATTCTATAACCTCTTTGACATTTAACTGTAATAAAATATGGGTTATAAAAAATAAAACTTTTTAAATAATTATTTTTATCATCATTTTCCATATACGTTTAAATTACCTTATTCTCCTTTTTTAATTTCTTATTTTATCAAGAACAACTTTTAATAATTTTACCATAAATTCAAATAAAAGTAAAATCGTTAAATTCTAAATTAATTTTAATTACAATATTTTTAATAAGCTCTAGCAAATAAAATAGTTTGATTTGCTTTTTTATTAGTAATAGGACAAATTTTATTTAATAATTTTTCTTTTAAAATAACTCTAGCTGTTGCTCCTGTTTCTTTTTTGATAATATCTTCCGCTTCGTTAGCTAAAACACTCATCTTAACATATGACTTTTTAGATAAATAAATTTTAAACTCTTCATAATTATTAGCAATATAAATATTTTTTTCCATACGTTGCAAAGCATTATCGAACATGTTTTTATGAATACTTTTAATCAAATTCGAGATATTTAACAACAATTCAGAAGCATTAATAACAATTTTTTTTTTACTGTATCTAATAAAAATGGTTACTTGTTCGTTTTGTAATTCTTGTTCTCCTATTTCTAATCTCAAAGGAACTCCTTGCAATTCATAATGACTAAATTTCCAGCCAACATTTTTATTTTGTATATCTAATTCAGTGCGATATTTTTTAAACAATTGTTTATAATAAAAATTAACTTTTGTTAATAAAAGTGAATTATTTAATCTTAAAGGAATAATAACTATCTGTATAGGCGCAATATAAGGTGGCATAACTAAACCTTCATCATCGCCATGTACCATAATAATGGCACCTATTAACCTAGACGAAACAGCCCAAGATGTTTGATGTGCTAGTTGCATAATAGAATTTTGATCTTGAAATTGAATCTTAAAAATTTTAGAAAAATTAGTTCCTAGATAATGAGAAGTACCCGCTTGCAAAGATTGACCGTCATACATTAAAGTTTCAATAGCATAAGTAATTAAAGCTCCTTTAAATTTTTCTTTTTCTGTTTTTATGCCTGAAATAAAAGGTATAGCTAATAATTCTCGACCTAATTTTTTATACAAATTTAAAATATAAAGAGTTTCTTTAAGAGCTTCTTGTTTGTTAGCATGAACTGTATGTCCTTCTTGCCATAAAAATTCTTTACTCCTTAAAAAAGGTTTAGTATTTTTTTCCCAACGGACTACGCTACACCATTGATTAAATAATTTAGGCAAATCTCTATAAGAAGTAATAACACTCGAATAATACTTGGCAAAAATTACTTCTGAAGTAGGACGCAAAATTAATCTAGACAATAAAGGTTGATTAGCGATATTATCGATAATAAGAGTTTCAGGAGCAAAACCTTGAATATGTTCTTTTTCGAGTTGAAATAAATTTTCAGAAAAAAGTAATGGAAAATAAACATTCCTATGATTACTTTTTTTTAAATAATGATTTAAAAATTTTTGTATCATTTCCCATAAAAAGTAACCATTGGGTAAATAAATAAAAAAACCTGGTACATCAGAATAAGAAATTAATTTAGCTTTTAAACAAAGGTCTGTATACCATTGACTAAAATTAATATCACGATAATGAACCGTTTTAACTAATTTATTTTTCATATAATTTTTTCTTATAACCTTTTACAAAATAACCTTGAAATACTACAATTATTACATAATAAATATTTATTAAAGAATTACAAATTTATCTTAATAGTATTTAAATATATCGAAATAAATGAGATATTACGCCAAATTTAACATATTTAATATACTAAAAACTAAAAAAATAAATAATATTAATGAATTTTTTTTAACAATCGAGAAAATAATTTAATTTGATCTATTTTTTCCCAAGTAAATTGATCATTATTAATACCAAAATGTCCATATCTAGCAGTAATATTAAAAATAGGTTTAGTTAATTTTAATTTATTAATAATACCTTGAGGACTTAAATCAAAATTCTTATAAATAGTATCTAGAATTAAATTGTCATCAAATAGAGATAGATTATTTGCGCTTCAATCATCAAATTTATATTTTGATTATCTATTACAAACAGCCCCTCTCTAAACCGGACGAGCAAGTTTCCAAGCATCCGGCTTGCCATAATTTATCCTTTTTATCGGACTAACTTTGTGTTGCCACTGATTAGTTGTTTATTCTTATCGTTCTTTTTAGAAAGTTAATATTAGTCTCAGAACCTTT
>JAOSIP010000029.1:0-6759 GCA_030586815.1 Candidatus Phytoplasma planchoniae | reverse complement strand
TTAATATCCATTTAACTCCTATGACATGGGCCGTTTTAAATTTTCGCATAATTCTTTTTGATGATCTTTATCAAATATTTCAATGCTATAACTATTAAAAGTTTTGGCTTCAGAATCATATCTTCATCAAGCTTATGCCATCTCCCCTTGTCCTATGTGAGGTGGTTGTTAGTAACCTAAATAACCCTTTCCACTTACCACATTTTAAGAACTTCCTATTTACCTACAGACTAAGAGAGTGGTTTCATCTCAAATCATCTGCAAACTCACCCAATTTATCAGTACGGGTTTGACTTTAATACCATTTGTAATTATTCAAGAATTATTAGTCCTAGCAACTTGTTGAACCCAAACAACATGGCGCAAAATGTTTAAGCCAAAGTTGATTAGTAATTGTTCTCAAAAGCTTTATATGGAATTGATAATTCCCTTAAGTTTTGATATGGCATGAGATATCATAATCTTTTTTACTTAAATTCTTGACGTTCTTATCAAGCCTAGGCCTATCTTCCCTTATTCAATGTGAGGCAGTTGTCGGTAACCTAGATAGCACTTTCCATTTGCCATATTTTAGGTACTTTTTTTCCACTTATAAACTGAGAATGTGACTTTATCTCAAGTTATTAGTAACCACACCTAGTCTATTAGTATGAGTCCAATTGTAATACCATTTGTAGCAACTTGAGAACTACTGATTCTAGTGACTTATTGAGCCCAAATATGGCCAAAAACGCTTAAGCACAAGTTGTTTAGTAGTAATTCTCAAGAATCTTATATGAAATTTGATAATTCCCTCAAGTTTTGAGTGGGACAAGGTATCATGACTGTATTAATGTTCAGCTCCGTTGCTTGAGTGGACAGTTGCTACAGTAAACTCTCTAATTGTTTCACACAATCTTGCACTCTAGCCATCTCAACCTTAAATCATTCCTGATATCAATCTATACCTAAAATTACACCCATGGTTCCAACCATGCTTTTATACTGGTCTTGGTATCAGTCTCCAAACAGCCTAAAAATAGACTTTGATACTATTTAATTCAAGATGTTACCTTCACCCTAGGCCCTAATATCGTATGTCATGGGCTTAAACTTACCCCCTAGATTTTTGCGGCCTTATAATGGCAACTAAGTCCCATTTGGCTGAGCCTTTGGCCCTTAAACACATCCATACTTTGTATAGTTGACTAGCAAATTATAAGAGCTCCACTCCCAATCAAAGCAAACACTCTTTATTGCTTTGAAAATATGCTTGTAAACACCCAATTGCAAGTGGATTACAAAAGACCTATCTATTCTCTTTTGCCTAGTCTACACTGGGCCAGATTTAACTACCAACACTAATGAACTCTCTTATTCTCAACACTCTCTTTAGTGGAGAACTCTCTAATTCTAGCATACTCTCAAGTGTAACCCCTAAGACCCTATTTGTATTAGTTTGGCCAACACCCTTGGCCGGATAGGACTTTCAAGGTTTAATGAACTTGGATGCTCTCTTTTTTCATTATCCTTGTGGATCCTTATCCACTCTAGCTAGTGACTTTATCCTTATATGCAATTAGCCACCTCCATGTTCCCTTCAGCCTGTGGGAACATTTACTTGTGCGTCTATGCCTGAGGTCCATGTGCCACCACCCACATGCTTGACCTATGTACATGACTTGTCTTTTTAGCCTGTTGTATTTGTCTTGAGTTTGCACATTGTAACCTTTTATACTCCGCAGGCCACACTCCACGACCCATATTCCACAAGCCAAATGTCTAGCTTGCACGCCCAAGCCTTCTTGCTTGCATACAACCCGCTACACTTATCTACCTTATGTTTTTTGGCTCTTAACCTAGTCCACTTAGCCAACCTTTATGTGCTCTTAAATGTGATTAGTTTATTTCTTTAAGCCCATGACACTTTTGAGGTTTATTGGTCTATCGTGGCACTTCTTTGGTCTACCAAAAGTGCACAACTTATCCTTCCAAATAGAGGTATAGGCTATGGTCTCTCTGGATCATTCGATCTCTTATCTTCATTTTTTGTAAAGGAAACTCATTCTCTTGAAGCTTACCTCTAAATCAGAATTTATAAATTATCTGCTTGCCCACTCTATGTGATTGAATAAGTTCTCTTCTTTATTTGGTGTGGGTGAAATGAACCTAGAGTCTCCACTTTTTGTATAGAAATCTCTGAGCAAGAATAGATATAATAAAATAATGACATCAAAACTTTAATATCACATGGATGATAAAAGAGATTTTGTCATTTGACAAGCGCCAATTGGCAATTTTGATAAAGAATCCAAAATATGAGAACAATAATATCCAACATTTTATTGATTCAATTGTAAAGAAAAATAATGAATTAAATTTGAGAGAAAATCACTACTTAACTAAAAGGGGTAAACATACAAATAGAGAAATCCATTGGGATTTAGAATGGAAATTGGGGCATGGTAGGAAGAGTGTAGGAAAGGAGGAGACAGAAACGTTGTGTTTGGTAGTGCCCAAAGGTTGTGCTGAATGTAGTTTTATATTTACTTGTTTGGAACAACTACGGTGGCACTATACTAGAAACCTAATATGGGAAGAAATAAAGAAATAAATAACATACAGTAGTATGTTGTTCCCCTCATTGGCAACTCTATCTCTATTTGTCTCTCTCTCCTTCTATTCTCCTCATTTAGACAAACTTTTCCCTTTGCCTTTCTACATTTATTTTGAACTCACCAATAGCATTACTTGTTCCTTATCGATAACATTACTTTTTTCTCATTGGCGGCATTACTTCTTCATCACTAAAACTGGCACCAGCTAACTCCTTTTCACTTTATCCATGTTAAACTCTATTGTTGTGTAGTTATTAGGTTTAAAAGTTTGAGAGACTTGGTGCAAATAAATGTATAACTTTAGAGTTTAAAAGAATAGTTTAAATATTATTTTATTTGATTTAGAACATTGTTAAAGGTAAGAAATCAGCTAATTTGTGATTTATTTTAGTGAGATGTGAACACATTTGATTGTTGTGAAAGGGCGTGCGAAGAGCATCAATTGACTATTTGATTGTATCAGTCAACCAATACTCTTGTTTGTTTAAAAGTAGTAGCTGTTTAGTTGACTAATGTCATACATAGTCAATTAAATGATAAATATAAACTGATTGGTACACCAGTTCAGTCACCTAAAATTGTTAATTCAGTTGACTAAAAGTAGGAAGTAAGTAATAATATATACATTGATTGAATTTAATTACTTGAATCTATAATTATCTAACTAAACTAAGATTTTAGCAAACTAAATATGTTATTTAGATGAATTTATTTAGTATTGGTTGATGTTTTATAATCCTAATTAGATTAGATAATGGCACAAAATATAATCTAAATATAAAAAATTAAAAGATATATATAAATTATTTATGTTCCTTTATAAATGAAATTAGTTTTGCTCACCCTAGGCAAGCCTTAGCTAGAAATCAATCAAGAACTATTGACTAATCATTAATCATTTTAAACAAAAATTTTACTATCAAATTATCATTTCCCTATTACCAATAATAGTTCATTTCTTAAACTAATATGTAACATTTACATACATATGCATCTAAACAACAATATAAGGAATGATATATAATATTTACAAAGTAATTAGTATGAGAATTACTTGAAAAAGAAGAATGGTTATTCGATTTCAGTTTATGAGATTTTATTCAAATGGTATATTTTCATAACTTGATTTTGATTCATCAAGAAGTAGACATAGTTGAATATATAAATTTAATTATTCCTTATTCGAATATATTGCTACAAAACACAAAAGTGCAATTAATTACTTTTGAACTACCTTTATAGAATTAACACTGTTGATATCAGGAATTAGCAAGTCACACCACCTGGATTGGAAGATCAAGAACTACGAGAAAAACAAAAGATCGACAAGGGGTTTCTTGTGGGGGGACACTCTGATGCTCAAGTGAGGGGATAGTATATTTTATAGACAGAACTATCAAAGGGTACTACTGCGTCTAACCTTTCAAGTGCTTTGTTAACCCATCTTTATACTTTCCCCCTTCTGTAATTGCCATCCTTTAACTACCTTGTCTTACCAATTATAGGATTTGTTGAGCCGAATGGGTGTTCGTTGCTAGAAGCCTCTTGGAAAGGTTCTTCAAGCTCAACATTCTTCTTCTCTCGTCAATCTTCTTGTCCATTATCATCAGTGACAGTGCTCTAGATAACTCTTTTGAACCTATCCATTGGCAGTATAGCTAAGGGTTTCCCATATTCAATCACCAAACATTGATGCCAAAAACTGCCAACACCGAAAGATAATCCACATCTCCTTGCACGAAAAATTGACACCAAAATGCTCGTTGGAAGTAGTAAGGAGCAGGTCTTTTTAATGCCTAAGCCAGTACCGATATCATAGGTGATAGACAAGGAGATGTGAGATTAGATGAGACTGTAATCATAGCCGAATGGGTGTTTATCTGAGTTTTTTCAATCGCATCCGTTGTATTGGGAGCAACCGATTTAACAAGACATAATTACCCTTGGGGATGCCGGTGCCACATGTCATAATATCGTTAAGTGATATTTTTTTAGCCTTGTCAAGTAGAGCATAGAAAGCATGGCTTCGACTCGTTCATTAAATTGTTGCGAATCGGAGCAAAGATTTTTGAGCATTGGTCTTGCATCTGGAACCATACTCTCCAAAATCCCTTTCCAGGCTTCATGTGCTCTTTATCTTGGCAATGGTAAAGCTGCTGTGGCTGAAATTGCAAGTGGTGCACCGCCACACTTTTGTAATATTTGCTTACCAATACTTTCCAATTCACAAGGATTTGTACTTTCACCATGCCCGTCTAGTTTTCTACTATTTTTATTGCTTAACTCGTGCATAAAACTAAGACCACCAGCCCTTTCGCCTATGTTATTCTACTTCCCTCATCGGACGGTTATTTTTGTTTTTCAAAAATATTATCAATTCATTTAATTGAGCATTAACTGTGAAGTCATCCAATTCCAACACATTACTAGTGAGATTCAAGAAATACCGGGAAGCGTGAGCCCTCTCCCAACTCCAAATCAAACACATCATCCTATTACAGTCCCCCAGGAAGTCAGAGATATGTTGTTCATTTAATTTATTTATTTATTTATTTTTTGAACAAAAGAAATCTTTCTGAAATGGATGGAGATTGGGATTTAGGAATTAAGGGTTGCTCTTAATTATCCTCCCATCCACTGATAGCGGCACAGCACCTAGGTTTATCTCTTTATGTTTACTTAGAGACAATTTTGGTATGTGAATTAATTTTAGATGGATTTAAATTTAGCTTTATAAGAAATTCCTAATTCTCCCCATTTCTTCTAATTTCTTTTCTGAAATTCAATCTTTTTTTTTTCTCAAGTCAATATCATGTCTAAGAAATTCATTAATGTTTCATAGATGTTTGAGGACCTTTCCCCTTTGTGATCGGATAAGAGGTTTGAAAAAAAAAAAAAAAGAAACATTTAACTGCTAGATTTAATTGCTGTTTATTCATTTTAATTATTTCAACTTCAGATGGCATCAAAGTCGGCAATTAAAAAAACAATTCAAAGCCCACAAGACAAACTCTTTGGCCCACAAAAATGCCACCTAAACAAAATAAAGGCAGCAGATAGCTGACTACCTTATTAAATTAATAAACCCCAAGCGCAGAAACACACGTAAAGAGAAATAAATCACCAACCATTTCATGCATTCTGAAGCGCATGGCAAATATTGCAACGACCACTGGCGCTACGTAGATAGAAAGGGCTATACTGCATTCAAGTGGCGTAAAACAATTCCCACAAACTTTACTTCCGCCAGAGTGTGAGATATGATTCAATCAACGGCTCTAATACCATCATTGTTCCATAAGTGCCATTTGAGGGAAATATATTAAAAAGCAATGTCTCATACTGAAAATGGTAAAACAATACAAAGTTAACATCTAATGTTCCTCCTTCCACGCAACAAGGATAGTTGGACAAATATTCACTATGGCCTTGTAATAGACAACAAAGAATGCTCCCTAAGCCATTTGCATTGCATGTGGTGTTCCATCACTGAGACCAGAGAACTATCTGACCTGCAAGTCAAGAGTTTATCTGAACAACTATGGAATTAAATTTTTAAATTTTGTAACCTCCCATGAAGCATCTGCAATCCTTATAGAATTGGCAACCTTACATGTCAAGTCAGGGATCAGCAATGGATTTCACTTCTTATCCTCTTCATTTTGTGGCTTGTCCTCGCTCTTCTTCTGCTCAGACTACAGAAACAACCAATACTACAATGAAATTATGGTAACACAAATATTTAAGAAAGACTAGATAAAAATGATATCCCCAGAATATAATGCAATAGTCACAGAAAGGAAATCGATGTTTAAGCAGAAGCAGATGAACTCTCCCAATGTTTCAGAAGTAAATTTGACCTCTCCCTGCTGAGCTTTTGCAGACATATTTCCCATTCAAAACACACAAAATGCACTCAAATGCCGTCTTAGATAAAAGAAAAATTGTCAAGAAAATCTTAATTTTACGTTTTTGGACATTGTTAAGGCTTGGTTTAATTAAAGGTAATATCCATCTACTCAATAGCAGTGAAAATGGCTCAGTTTTGTTTGGTTTTGCATGCACACAAATAAATAAATAAATAACTTGAACTGAAACCCTCAAAGTGTGAAAATAAAAAGCAAAATGGAACCAGTACACTAAAGAAACTACCCAGAAATTT
>JAOSIP010000028.1:0-6765 GCA_030586815.1 Candidatus Phytoplasma planchoniae | reverse complement strand
CAACAAACACAAATAAATAATTAGGCCGTTTTTAACTTTAACGACTTAATATCTCGTTTTCCTTTCAGAAAACAAAATTTGAGTTTATTCAACTTAATTTCATGATAACATAATTTCTAATAATTATATACATTTTTTTAATTTTTTTTAATTGATTTAAAAGTCAATAAATAATCAAGTTTATTTAGCAAAAGTTTAGGTATAAAGCTATAGTGTATAAGTTACTATATCTTAAATAAAGCTATTATATATATTTTTAACTATGTTTTAAACATAAAAATGCTGGGTTAAATTTAGATTGCTCAATAAAGTTGCTTGGGGGTGGCTTTATTTAAATGGGGGTTTTTTGGCGGAATAAGTTTAAACTTGGTAATTAACTTTTTAAAAAAAAGTTAAATAACGCGATAATTTTGGGTTTTTGACTCCTATTTTGATCAAATAAAGATTTGGTACAACCCCCTCTTTACTTTATAATTTAGGCGAATTACTTTTTGCCAGGGACAAATAAATTTATGTTTTGAGGAAATACAGTGTTTTTTGGTTTTGGAAAAAAAATATTTTTGTTTATATTGGTAAGGCAAATGATTATTTAAGAATTTTAAATGTCTTTTTTTGATTATAATGCTTAATAAAAAATTCTACATCATTTCACTCACTTTGTTTTTTTATTTAAAGATCTTTTGTTTTCGAAAGAAAATTTCCGTTTTTAAAGTGCTAAAAAAGATTTCCATAACTCCTTTCCATTTTGTTATGGTTTACCGACTGTAACTGCTTTGAAATCCTTTTCTTTTTAAAATGACTTGGGTTTTGGGATGAAAATAGGGAGGACTTTGATCATAATGCTATTAAACTGCCTTTTTAACTTTCGGTAATTGGCGAAAAGTAGCCCCAACTCATTATTATTCTTTTCGGCTAATTGATAAGTAATAATTTATCGATTATATAAATTGATGACGGCCAAAAGATAAAGAGGTAGATTTACCGCAAAATCGGCTAATTTTAATTTTTGATGGGCGCGGCGATAACCTCTAACAAATATTTGCTTTGGCCGAACTGATTATGATAACGATTCCGGAGACAAATTTTTAAAATGGCTTTTCGACAGGAGTTAAAGGTTGAGTAATAGCAGACTTTTTGCCTTTTGCGGAACCAACGATAATAGGTTGTTGTCGGTAAAGAAAGCCATTTTAAAGTTGATTGAGGAAAAAAACTTTTAGTATCGGGAAATGATGGCGAAATAAAAATTAGGCTTTTTCTGCGGGTAAAGAGCAAAAATTTTTTAGCATAATTCTTTAAAAGATTTTTTTCGAAAAAAAAGAATTTTTAGGCCAACAATTTTTTAAGTGGCCTGTATCAACCGCATAAAAAAAGGCCTTAAATTAAAAGAATAATACATTATTTTAAATTATTAAGTTTTTAAAATAGGTCACTTATTAATTTTTTGGTTTAATTGTGGCTTAATCGCGAAAAAAGAGGAGATGAAGCACTTAAATAAAAAGTATTCCTTTTCGTTTCATCGCTCTTTTAGGGGTATTTTTTTGTTTTTCTAAAATCTTAATTGGGTTTTGGGCAGCTTTTGATACGCTTTGGTGTAATAACCGAGGCCATTAAGGCGATCAAATGACGTAAAAGTTTGGTCAATTTTTCTGCCGGCGTTTGGTTAAATAAAGATTAATCCCGGCTTGCCATTGTTGATATTCTTTTTCGGCTTGATGACGGCGAGCTTCAATAGTCGCTAAATCGCTATTAATCCCTTTTTTCAGTTCATAAACTTCTAAAACATCAGAAGGTAACATGACCCGGATGGTTTGCTTTATCGCGTTTCCAATAAGCACTAAATTGACTATAACTATCATCCATTAACTTCACCCAATCGCGATTATTCCAACGGGGTTGTTCGTTAATTTAATTGGGGCAATAGGTTTAAAGTTGGCAGACTAAGTAAAAAATTATTATTTAAAGCATAAAATTGTAAGAAAGCAAACACTTCCTCAGTTTTTAATGGTTTAATTTGGCTTTCAGGATTTGGAATAACGGGCAAAACCCCATTAATAAGAGCAAGGTAAAAATAACGGTCCAACACCGATGCGCTAAAATGATGGCGGTTTCGAAACCTTGGAAATATTTCCATAAATAAGAACTCCACAAAATGACGATACTAATTAACCAATTCATTTCTTTTTACTTTGTTGAGAGATTAAATCTAAAAAAGCTTTTCGTTAAGGGTAAATTGCGGTTCTGCGCTTTTTTCGCAATTTAGGTGGTTTTTTTGTCGAGGTTTTATGAGTTAATAACTTTTGAACCCGCGTATGCATGCGGGATTTAAGGGCAGATAAAGTTTTCTTTTCTTTTTTTTCATCGATTGATTCATCTTTCGTTAGCTAGGGAATTTTTTCCCCTTCTTTCTGGAAAAGCAGTATAAACAAAAGAGTTACGTAAAAAACTTTCTTTTTCAGAGAGAAGGGGGAATGCTCCTTTGAGTTAATTATTTTTTTAAAACGTTTGGAAACGCTAAAACGAACTTGATAACTTTCGAGAACTTGCGTTTTAATTTTTTGGATTTTGCCGTATTTGATTAAATAAAAGCTATATCAGTTCCTTCAAACGCGTACGCCCCCTTTTTGGTAACGAATTTTAAATTTACCAAATAAAGGAAAATTCACTTAATTATATTCACTTAAACAATTGTTCAAAAAAAGGTGACTAAATTATCATAAATTTTTTCGACTTGACCAATTAGTTTAGTATTCCGTTTTGTTCGGCTAAAATCAAGATTAAATCAGCTTTAATTAAAGCCAAAATCTTGGACGCATTCGCTTTGACGGCTTTACCTTGGTGATTTTTGCAGGAAATAGCTTGGAGGAATTGGGTTAAGGTTTTATTTTTTCCATGATAAGAACCTTCTTTCAGAAATTAAATTTTTATATTTGGTTAATTTCTTTAAATAATTTTTACCTTATGTTAGCATGGCGAGGATAAATTTTTCGTCTAAAAAGACTTTTTTGCTAAAGTAGTCATCTTCTTGAAAATAAAAGAAAAAATAAGCTTTTTGACTTTCAGAACAATAAAGTCCGCATTGGATTTGCGCCCAATAATAAGAAGGGGGGATAATTTTTTTGGTGAAAAAATCTTTCCAAGCGTAACTATCTTTATTTAACGGGAATTTGATTTCTAACATGGTTTGGTAAGTTTCATGATAACCATCTAAAGAAGCTAAAAAACCCCTTTTAAGACAACCGGTTTATTATGAAAACACTGAATAAATTAGCAGTTCCGTTTTTTTGCCATGTTTAATGGCTTCATTAGTCATAAAATTACTGCAAAGAGCTTTTTTTAATTAAATCTTCGACGGTTTCGTAAGGATTAAACCCATATACGTGCTGATTTCCAAAGTATTAATATAATTTTGCCGATGTTATCACCAAGCAGAATTTTGTTTTAAATTTAGTCTTATTGCGATTTCTTTTCGAAATTATTTCGGATTTTTTTGTTCATTTTGGTTAATTGTTTAATTTGCTTGCGTAAATTTTGGTAATTTTTTTTCTGTTGAATTAGCCAAGAATGATGGATCAAGATATTGATGAGGATAGAAAAAAGCTCATGACCAAAAGTATTAATTCCTCTATGTTTAAATTAAACATAATTAAATCTCCTTTTTAGTTAATTTTGCTCCAATAGTGCAGCATTAAAATTGGGGACAGGAACGAGCTGGACAAATTGACAGTTTATTTTTAAGGTTTGGATTAATCGCAACGCTTTCAAGGCTTCTTCCGGTTGATTATTTCCTAAATTAAAATGGTCTAATAATAACGGTTCATAATTATACTACTAATGAAAGTAGGTATTGTTGTTCGTTTCTCGCACGCAATAATGGAAATAAAATATCATCCCGAAAATAAGGATGCACATGTTTGGCCCCTAAGTTATCTAAAAAAAGATAGGGAATAGTTATTAAGATGTTCATTTTTTCTGGTTAAAGCTTCATCATGCCAATGCATTTTAAATTGGCGAGAAAAATCCGACATAAACAAAAACAAGAATTTTTTTTGTTGTTACAGTAAATATTTCATCAGCAGTTTTAAAAATAAGGTTTGCCGGTATTAAAATCACCATGTAAATAAAGCCCTTTTTTGCTGGATAATTTTTGAAAATCCAATAATGAATTACTTCTTGTTGCTGCTGGATTTGAGCATAAACCCGGATTAAGTCCGGTAAAATAAGCTTTTTAAAAAGCAATTTTGATTAAATAACTAGTGGATTTGTTGTAAATCGGCTTTATAGTTGGTCATAATAAACGGGAAGTTAACTGATAAACGACATGGAGAGAGAAAAAGTGTGGGTTTATAGCGGCCTTGACAATAGTCCGGATTATGCCTTTTTAATAAATAATTTTAGACTAGCCATAAATCCGGGTTTTATTTCGGTCAATTGCAAAGTTTGAATTTCGGCATCTTGGAGGATATATTTCGGACCCTTGTTGCCAATCGCTAGATCCGATATTTCCTGCCAAAATTGGTGGATTTTTGCGACTGTTTCATTCTGAATTGGCGGGTTGGGGATTAGCGTTTTTTGCAAAAGGTAAATGTAGGGTTTTGTTGTTATTTTTCATTGACACTTGTTGATGTAAACGTTGGGCTAATTCTATTTTCTAAGGCCGGAGTTAAATATTTTTGTTGGATTTTTAAAACTTTGGTTTCCGGGAGAAAATGATATTCTTGTTCTAAATCGGGAATAAATTCGATTTGAAAAGGGGGATTGAGAATTTTTCCCAAAAGTAAATGAGATATTTCGGGAATATCTTGATAATTCAAAAATAAAGTACGGCAGGAAGGATTAAAATTAGTTTTTTGACGAAATAAGTAAATTTGAAAAGAATTTTGTTTTTCTAAAAAATGAATAATTTGGACCAAATCATAAATGCTTTGTTTAATTTGTTTTGCAACTCCTTTATGTTTCCTGATTTTAAACAATAAAAAAATCGAGAAAAGTTTATCAATTCAATAAGCTTGTTCTCGATTTATTTTTTGTTGGTTATTATTAGTACCATTTATGTATAGCGGTTCAACAATCCTCTTCTTGGAATAAATATTTCTTAGTTAAAACGCGAGGATAATAGTTAAATTTTTGCACTATTTTATGAATCAATGGATAGTGAAGTTCAATTAATTGAGAACGTACCTGCATATTTTTTTTATTTTTTAAAAAAAGTAAAAATAAAACTTTTCTTTCCATATTATTCCTTTGTCAAAATAAATTAGAAAAGCTAAACATAAGAAATCTTTTTTTATTTCTTTTAAAAAACAAAAAAAGATCAACTAAGAAAAGCTGATCTTGAACATGATTAACAGATTTTATTAATTGTAATATTTTTGGGTGAAGTGTGCGGAAGCCGCTAAAACCGCTTTAGATGATTGAAATAAAAAACATCAATTTAGTTTTGGTAATTTATGTTACGCCCTTTATCAGAGAGCTGATTTTTATATGGACACTTTTGGAGGCCGAGCTATGTTAAAAGCAATATGTGGTGGGGTTACAAAAAAAGTGGCAGGAACTAACTAACTGTTGCCAAGCAGGTTTAGTCGTTTATGAAACCCACTGCATAATTTATTTAGCCCAAGAACTCTTTTGTCATCCTAATGAAACATTAAAAATGATGTCTCAAGAAACTTATGATTTTATTTGTACTCGTGACTATGATTTAGCGAAACTTGAAGCGGATGAAAAAGATTTATCAACAGAAAATAGCTGATTATAAAATCCGTCAAGAAAATAATATATTTAAAACAAAAATTAGACCAATCTAGATCAACAGTTCGCGGAATATTAAAAAAAGAAGTATCAATCATCAACGAATATATAACCATCATCGAAGAATTAACCCATATAAACGAAATATAGTTTCTGATAATGACTTTATTAAAAAGAAAATATTTCTTAGAAGAAAAATTAGAAGAAAAAGAAGATGGGATATTATAAAAGAACAATTAAGACAAAAAAATCCGAGTTACACTTGTGCTCAATAACGTTTCATAGAACAACAAAAAAACAAAAAATATGCTTAATTCTATAAACCGATTATTAATAAATAATGATGAAAATTTATTTCATCATTATTTTGTTTCATCATTTCTTTCTTAAAGTTATATAATAGGGTTATATTCAAATTTTCAAATTTGATAATAATTAATTTTATTATCAGAAAGGTTACGAAATTCATGAATAAAAAAACTTTTTCCAAAATATTTTGCTATCATAATGATTATATTATTGTTAGGAATAGTAATTATTATTACGATTAATAAAAATCATCATAGTACTAGTAAAATTCAATCACCTTTATCTTCTTCGGATTACGAAAAAGAAACATTAGAGTTTGAAAAATCTGAAATAAAAAAACCCCTTTCTCCTAGACCGAAGCATTCTCTGGAAACTTCTCAACCCAAAATTATTTTATTATGTCCAAGGTTATTATTTAGCTAAATATACATCAAGTTTTATTTTCTGAACCGATTGAAGTGTGGCCATATGGTCCTATTATTTCCACTGTCTACGCTGAAACTTTACTCCAAGAAATTCAACCTTTTTTTACTTATTTTTTTAAGGTCTTTTTTATTTAAATCCATAAAAAAATAATAAATAAAATAAAATAAAGGAGCAATAAAAAATATAGTGCAAAATCAAACAAAAAATAAATTTTTAACTATTTTCACCATTATCATTTGTGTTTTTTTGACCATGGGGGGAATTATGGCTATTCGTAATTAT
>JAOSIP010000027.1:0-7147 GCA_030586815.1 Candidatus Phytoplasma planchoniae | reverse complement strand
AAATAGACATTGTTTCCCAAATTGACTTATTATGGTTTTGGACATATTTGATTGTGTTAAATGGTTGATTTACTCATATAGATTTATGTAAATTTAATTACGAGTTATGTTGTGAAAAAACTATGTTTTGAACTGTGATATATTGTGATCAATGTGTTTTTGTAGAAATGTGTTGTGTGGTCCAGTATATAGGGTGTGGGCTATTAGCCCTAGCTCTCATCGGGGGAGTGGATAACCCTACGCCCTTGTCAAGGGAAGTTAAATCCCCATCCTTATTGACATGATTTAGTGCACTAACTAGCCTTTTCATATCAAGGTTATGCATCCTGTATATATGGGTACGGTGTGATCGTATACATGATTTTTATAATAGTGTTTTGCCTAAATGAATGTTGAAAAATTATGATTTGAATTATAAAAGGATTACATATATATGTGTGTGTGTGCACGCGCGCACAGTAGTAGTATGTGTTTGATAAATATAAAAGTGTGGTTTTAGTATGAAAGGAATAAATCGTAAATATTTGGAAAAATGATTTGTGATGAAAGGCAAGACTTTGAAAGTTATAAAATATTATCCCTTGTTGAGTAATTTTTACTCACCTCTATTTCTAAAACTTTTTTCAAGTTTGGATACGCAAGCTAGGGCAGTAGGAAGTGATGTGTAGACCATGTCAACTGTTTCTGATTTTTTTAAAATTAGTACTTAGAAAGTTTTTATTTTTCTTTGATAAAGTGACTTTTGAAATTTTGGAAAATATGATGTGGAAGTATTTTGAGTAATGGATTTTTACTTTTGAAAGAAAAGATTATTTTATTATTTTGCCTTGCACTTCTGTAGCTCTGCTTATAGGCATGCGGTGTTTGTTGCACGCCCATATTTTTTGGCATGTGACATTTGATAAAAGGGGGGAATTAGTCATGTAGTATGTTGTAGAGATACATGTCATGTAGTATTTATTTTTGGCCTATTATGAGCATACTTATTAGTTGGATACTAGTTAAAAATTTATTTGATAATTTTGGATCTTAAATAAAGGTTTTAGAGGTTAGTTGGTAAATAATCACCAAAGTGAACTTTTGTTCATGTTGATTTGTACTATTTTTATTACATGACCATTCTTGGTTATTGTATACAATCAACTGTACAAAGGGGATAACTAGGTGTTTTAATTTAGGAATGGCTTGAATCATTTGAAAGCAGTGCACTACTCTAAAAGGTTTATTTGCCTAAAGAGGATAAGTTTTGAAAATTAAGGTGGTCCTTATTGGTTGCATGGATATTAGTAATACCTCCCATTATCGACGTACTTTCCCTAAATGGGGGATGGTTATATGGTTAATATTTTGGGTTATGTCTTCAGATGTTGGAAGTTAGTAAATTGTTTATTGCCCTATTATTTGATAATTGCATTTTTTTCTTTTCATAGTCTCTTTTGGTTTGAGTAACAATATTGCTATTGTAGAGGAATGAACTAATTCAAACTAGAAGACGACATGGAAACAAGACACAAAGTTTGTATTAGGGATGATTGACCCTGACTAGGCTTTAAGTGAGGATGAATCTCCTAAGCCTACTGAATAAAGTATGGATAAAGTTAAAGAATTGCATGCTAAATGGAGAGATATAATGTGCTTGGTTTGATGGTGATCATTTGTCATGCCCCAAAACACACAGGGGCACGATAGATGTTGTACTCTGGTAGGTGGGCCTCACAAGAGTGCGAGGTGGCCGAGGATGCTTGTCGTGATACAAGGCCCCCTCTCCCATAACTACCTGAGAAGATTGAAGCTAATCACAGTGGGAAAGATCTCCTATCACTTGTGGAAAAACCACCCTTATATGGTGTATATATAAACATATTTTTACTTTAATGCAAACCTACACCCCTTTCCAAAATTTGTTTGTACTTTACACCCTTGCCCAAAATAATTACTTTAATTCTTCAAAGTTCTATTTGTTTCGCTTAAGCCCCTAACTTCACCAAAACAAAAGTAAAGTTTGATTTCTTTACCTAAGCCCTTTAATTAAAATAAATTAATTATCATTTTCAAATTTTAATTTTCCAAAGCTTCAATTATCACAAAAAGACCAAAATACCCTTAATAAAAATCGAGTTATTACATTCTCCCCCTTTAAAAAGATTTTAGTCCCCTAAACTCTCATACTTGAATTCTCAAATAAATGGGGATGCTCCTGGCATATCTTTGATTCCATCTCTCACGTGGCATCATTCTCAGTGTGACAACTCCACTGAACTTTAATAAATTGAATTGTTCGACTTCGGAGTATTTTATCCTAAACCTAAAGAATATGAATAGGACATTCCTCATTATATAAATCATCTCTCAAATGGATGAGATAAGTCTCCATGTTGAGGACTCAATCTAAATCTACTACAAACTTTCTCAAGAGAGATACGTGGAAAACATCTTGCATGCTACATAATTCCTTATTAATTTTAATCAAAAGGCCACCTTGCCAACTTTCTCAACCACCTCATAAGGCCTAATAAACCGAGGGCTAAGTTTTCCATAAATACAAAAACACATGATACCCCTAGTGGGTGACACTCTAAAAAAAACCATATCTCCAATCTTAAACTCCAAGTTGCATCTTCTATCATCAATATAACTCTTCTACTAATTTTGGGCAATGCATAGCTGCTCACGTACTAACTGTATAGCCTCAATAGACTATTAAACCAACTTAGGGCCAATACACTCCTGTCGCCAACCTTTGACCAACAAACAGGTCATCGACATCTCCTACTTTATAAAGCCTCAAAAGGTGTCATTTGGATACTAGACTGGTAATTATTATTATATGCAAACTCTACCAATGCTAAGTATTGATACCATGATCCACCCTAGTCTACGTATATGGTCTAAGCATATCCTCCACTGTCTGGTTTGTTCTCTTAGTTTGGCCATCTGTATTCATTCTAATGTCTTACCACTTTTTACATTGTTATCCAAGTAAAATATTGACATAACTAAATCATTTTTTTCTACTTTTCTTTTATACCAAACTTAATATATTATTTCTTCTTTTTCCTTACAATTCTATCTCAACATATCCTTAGGTATTCTTTTTTTCATGTTACGTGCGTGTTGCATGTGTGTTATGTAGGTATAGTGTGTGTGTTACATATCTAAGGTAATGATAGTGATAAAAATCGCAAAGTAGAGACAAAAAATGAGCGAGTGATTGAAGAGAAATGAAGGGAGAAATGATAATGGCCGTAACGAAATGGTGATGGTAGAGAGTGAAAGAGAGGATATAGAGAGAGATGGAGAGTAAAGAAGGAGAGAGGGATAGTGGTTAAACCGGTAGCACGATGGTGGTAGTTAAGTATATGTTGGTTCCTTAGCTCTATTGCCAATTATGAGTGCATGGAATACGGGTAGTTTGAACATTAGTTTGTAGTATGAACATTGTATTTGAGGTTTCATATATGGTTGGTCTCTATTATTCATTGATAATACATTTATTAATAGTCTATACAAAGGAAGGTTGTTAGGTGCAACTATGTTAGATGCAAACAACCAATTATACCATTAGACCTATAAAATAGTTGGTGTAGAAAATATGGATGGTTAAATGTGGTTTTGTCAATAGTTGAAGGTAGGCCTTGAGATGTACACCCGATCATTATTTTAGACTAGCATAATGCCATATAACACATTGTTCTTCTAAAGTTTCAAAGTGAAACCATTTTTTTTCATTTGTGTAACCTAATAGAGAATTATGTCAATCATTGCTCTTTAAGGTTAGGTAGGTAGAACAATAAGAAGATAACAGAGGAACTATTAACCAAGTAGCCTATACACGGTTAGAGATTGATTATGTTGACAAAATCGCAAAGGCTAAGGGCATTCCATCCAAATTTCATAGTGGGGGTTGAGATAAGTTCCTTGGAAGGAAAATATCAAGTTTGGGAGGAAATGGTTAGAATGGTTGAGCACCAACCTAGTCGAGTCATTCAATGGGCACCTTGAAATGAAGCAAAGATTTATATTGGTAGGTTCATGTACATGACACAATGGAAAGCAAAATAGAGTTGGTCTAGAACACATCTAAACTAGCAAACATAAAAAAGCAATAGATACAAGAAATACTGTCAAAATTTTCTAATTTCCATCAATGTTGTGAAAGTCCTTTGTAGTAGTTTATATAGGTTATTAACCTTAAACAAAATCAGTAATTCCTAAACTAGTAACAAAGTTCTAAAATAGGATGTCCAAAATAACAAAACATAATAAAGAAAATTGGAAACTAGGCTCAACAAAGGTACAACTTTGATTAAGCCTTGTGAGGCCTTTTCCTAGGCTTCCATGTATCAACCTGCTTTTAATACTCCTCAGTCACCTATTCTACATAAGTGCCCTATACCTAGGAAAATCTCCACCTTAAGTTGGAAGTATGCTCTGGATATAAAGGCTGATCATCCATATAGAAAGCAAAATGTTAGCAACATTGAACATTCACAAAATTCCCATGTCATTTGGCAAATCGACCATCGACCACACAAACATTGTTGTTGATCTTTTGCTTGATTGTATAATGTCCATACTTGTGTGGTTGTAGCTTGTTATAATGGCCAACTAGGACATGTTCACGCCATAAAAACACCATAACCAAATCACCCACCTTGAATAGCTTTTGTTGGCAATGTTTATTTGTTACTTGTTTATACTTAACATTTGCTTCCCCCAATTTTTTTTCACATCCTCTTGCATATACCAAACTTGTTCTACCAAATTCTAGGTTGCTTTATTCTTTACAATAAGGACAAAGAGGTTATGCAAATCAAGAACATGATTAGGATATTTGCAATAAATAATTGAGAATGGGTCCTTCTTATAGCACTGTGGACAACGTTGTTGTATACAAACTCTACCTGAGCTGAAGGGAAATCCCACTACTTAAGTATATCACCATAAATACTACATATCATATTACCAAAAGTCTAAATCAACACGTTTATCTGGCCATCAGTCTGTGGGTGGGCGATACTACTATAATTCAATGATAAACCAAACATCATCCAAAGACACACCCAAAAGTGACTCAAAAATCTAGAATCTTTATCAAATATGATTGATTTTGGCACACCATGCAATTGAGTAATTAAAAAAAAAATAATCTAGCCACATAAGAAGCATAATAGGTCTTCCTACATGGGATGAAATGCCCCATCTTGCAAAACCTATCAATAACGACAAAAACAAAATTAAATCCCTATTGTGTATGAGGGAAGCCAATCACAAATCAATAGATAAATCCTTCCAAATACAAACTAGTGTTTTGTGCTTGACCTTTGGTAGTTTGACACACATAGCATCGCTGAACAAGTATGCCCACATCCCTCTTCAATTGAGGCCAATAAAAAATCTCAACAAAAGTTGCAATAGTCTTATCATAACCCAAATATCTCGAGGGCCCTCCACCATGTAAATCTTAAATTAACTTTTCCCTTAATGAAAAATGAGGGACGAACGTTGATTACCTCTAGAAGATAACCCTCATACACATGGAAATCCCCCACAAGTTGCTTCATTTTTAGTTTTTTTTTTCCAAACTTTATAAAAATCATCATTGTTGTTATACAACTCCTTCAAATACTCAAAGCCAACTATCATGTGACTAAGGGTCGTCATCAACATCACTCGTCTACTCAAGGCATCTACAACCCTATTCAAAGAACAAAACTTATGAACTAACTTATAAGGGAATTTTTGTAAGAAAATACACCACCTAACATGCATTGCACTACTAATCCTTCTCTGGTTGCTTAAATATTAAAAGCCTTATGTTTAGAATAAAAGATAAATTCACAATCAATCAAATAATGGTCCCAATGTTTTAAATCTCGCACCACAACATAAAATTCTTTGTCATAAGTTGACTAGCTTTGCCTAGCATCATTTAGCTTCTCACTAAAATAAGCCACAGAGTGCTTTTCTTGGGATAAAATAGCTCCAACACCCATACCACTAGCATCACACTCTATTTCAAATAATTTGTTAAAATTTGGTAAAGCTAAGACATAAGCGGTATATAATTTTTCATTAATTAGTGCAAAACTATCTTCAGCTTCATCATTTCATTTAGACTTTCCTTTTTTCATACAATCTGTGATTAGTGTGAGAATAGTACTAAAATTGTGAATGAAGTGCCTATAAAAAGTAACTAACCTATGGAAGCTCCGTATTTCACTAACTATTTGAGGTGTTGGCCATTCACAAATAACTTGCAACTTCTCTTATCAACATGTACACCCTTCAAACTGACTATAAACCCAAGGAAAAGTAGTTAGTTAGTCATGAAACTGCCTTTCTTTAAATTTGTATATAATCTGTTATGCAATAAGCTCATTAATACCCACCTCAAGTGCTCTAGATGATCTATTTGTGACTTGTACAGTAAACTATCATCAAAATAAACAACCACCAAATCACCAATAAAAGGTTAGAGAACCTAAATCATGAGTCTCATAAAAGTGCTAAAGGTGTTGGATAGACCAGTTGGCATGACTAACCATTCGTACAATCCATCCTTGGCCTTAAAGTGGTTTTCCACTCATCTCCAAGCTGAATTCAAATTTGATGGTACCCATTATGAAGATCGATCTTCAAAAAGACCTTGGATCCACATAGCTAATCAAGCATATTATCTTGCCTCAGAATAGGAAATTTATACCCCACTATTTTTTTGTTGACCACTCTACTACCAACACACATCTACCGGCTCCCATTTTTTTTGGCATCAACAAAGAGGGCACTACACATGGGCTCATACTTTCTTAAACATGCCCTTTTCATAATAGTTCTTCCACCTTTTCCCTTAGAATCTCATTTTCCTTGGGACTCATTTGATAATAGGGTAAATTAGGTAGACTGGCTCCTAGAATAAGAACAATGTTTTGCCGAATATCACGCATGGGAGGTAACTTGTCTCGTAGTTATCATGGCAAGATATCATGGAACTCTTCTAGCAATGGTTTAATAATGTTGGGATTTAATTAATGAAACAGTTTTAAAAGATTACAGAAAAACATCGATTTACAATATGATAGTGATGATTCAGAGATTATTATTGTAGAAAAAGACAATGATACGATTATCACAGAATTAAAAGAAA
>JAOSIP010000026.1:0-7689 GCA_030586815.1 Candidatus Phytoplasma planchoniae | reverse complement strand
GAAAGAGATTTGTTATAGGAGAGACAGAGATCCGTGAGAGAGAGAGAGAGAGAGAGAGAGAGAGAGAGAGAGGGAGAGAGAGAGAGAGAGAGAGAGAGAGAGAGAGAGAGAGAGAGAGACGAGGGATCCAAGTGAGAGTGATGAGGCATTGTTTTCACAATTTTTTCTCCTATGCTATTTTAGTGATTTTTCTTTTTTGGTTGTGTCAGGTTAGGCTGGCAAAATCTCCATACTCCCGTGCTGTCTCAAATCATATTTTCAGACCCATTGTGTTGTGTTCGTAGCAAGCAGAAAATGCCCAAAATAGCCTCAATTAAAAAAATAAAAATTATATTTGTCAATTAACTCTTGAGCTAAACATTATTTTAGATAAATTATATTGTATTGATATATGTTGTTTCCATCCTTGCAAATTATTGAATGCTTGTATGTCAACTGCACGTATTCCGGAAAGATGTGATTTGATGAGCCTAGAAATTTATTATAGTTGATGAATAGATTGTCCCTAAAATGAAATTTGATACCATTTAGTAATTTTATATTAACTCATTAATGTAAATCAAATTATTTACAAGCAAAAACTATTTTATCTATGAAAGACATTTAATTGAACTACTATGTGATGGTAGCTGGGGTGCCTCTAATAAAAATATGATGGTCAAGATACAGCATGTTACATGGACATCCCATCATGGATGATCTACTCATGAGAGAGAGTGTTGTTTGAATCTTGTAGTTTAGTTAAGAAGGATTGTGTTATTCAAACTTATTTTTCTTTATTTTTAGAAAATGTTACGTGGCCAATTGAATGGTTTTGTAAACATAAGAAAACAAAACATGCACAACCTAATGATTCTTTAACTAATAACATTGTTGAGTATTTTTTCTTTCTATTAAGTCGTACTAACCACTATTATATTTTTAGATTTTAAGACTGAGTTGGGCCAGCCATCCTCCTTCACTCTGTATTGAGACTATATGATTAGTGAACCCCACTGTTGTTTTATGTTCTCATAGTTACAATTAAATTATTGTTCCTTGTAATTTGAAATCTGTATGGTTCTATGACCATTAGTTGAGTTGATTTAGATTCTTTTTTTTTTTTTTTAAATCCTATGATGTTTGAGTTTAGACGATGATGACTTGGCGGGTGCGATGATTATTGTTGACTGAGTCTACTATTGTGCCACATGGTGATAAAGGCTAGTGAACAACTTATTATAAATATTGTTTTTGTTTGATATATAAGTTGTTTTTAATTTGAGAAAAGTTCTAGTTTTAGGGGAGACTCCACCCCACCAAATTTTTGGTATAATCTATTATTTTTCATGGTTTTAAATTTTAATATGGCTCCAATTTTGGGTTGTGACAAAGTTAGTATCAAAGCCCAAGTTGTCTCTCTTGTCCCTATGGGTATGGAGCCAACTATTTAATAGAGCCACGACTATGATTACAAAACATGACATTTCTATAGTCAAAGGGTTATGAAAGTCTTAGGGTGTTGTCTTCTTCACTCCTAGGTTGTTATCAATAGAGTTCTCAAATTTATAGGATATGTGTTTATTTCACTATTGATTTTTATTATTGCAGTGTTGAATTTTAATATTTGACATTTACTTATTTTTGTTAAGTGGATATGCCAGTTAAGAGGTGGACTTGAGCCATTGGGAGTCTAGGGCAACCAACACTAGATTTGCTATCAAGCAAGCCTCTCATCCTAGCTTCTATATAAAGAAGCAAGGATAGGGGTGGAATGCATCGGACACCTCATGAAAAGATACCTTTAGAATAGGCCATTGCTCCGAGTACTAAACTAGATTGGTTAGCCTATTTGGAGAGGGGATACTGTATTTATAGAAAACTTAGCAACAACAAGTATCAGGTGGAAGGCCAATGAGAACCATCACCTTCATGGATTGCACATCTAGTTAGGACCAGAGGTTTTGCTTGGCAACAAGTAACACAAATAAGTCAAGGACTAGGGATGCTAAAATGTCCCTAAAGTCTTTTATTGAACTCAAACCCCCCTTATTTACTAGGTCTAATCTTTCTAAAGACGTTTAACAATTCTTAGACTTTGTTATAAAAAGATGCCAAGGTCTTGAATGTCTTGATTATCAGATGGTGAAATTGGTGGCATACCAACTAAAGAATGTCATAGAGGCATGGTACAAGGATTAAGAAGGGGACTTGTTGCTCAAAGAGATTGTATAAGTCATTCCTAACATGATTGTCAATGTTTAGCACCATGATTGCAAAGGACAAGGAGTTTGAGAGGATAAAGTAGACTCCAACTTTATTAGTGGGAAAGTATGACGTCTAGTTCACCCACTTGTCCATGTGTACACCATCCTTGGTTCCAATAAAGCTTGTAATAATTCAAAGATTTGTGGACACATTGGTGACTCCTTTATTCACTATTTTAGTTCCTTAGATGTCTCAATTTGAATGGTATTTTGAGGTAGTGTACTATGCCTAGACAAGATAAATAAGAACTATGGAGATGCGTATGTCATGATAACTCTAGAAAAAGACAAAAAGTAGGGGCTTCTTTAGTAGAAGTAATAATAACAATGGGTCTAGTTTAGGGTTGAGGGCTTAGGGTCAATTTGGGCCCATGCATTAAGGATTAGTACCTTGAAGGTGTTGTGACCTTTTTTAGTTTTGGTTGGGACAATATAGAAGGAGCCTAAAAAGGCCAATCTAATCATGGATATTACAATCAAAGTAGAGGTGTATGTCCAAGGGAGTGTCAGCGAGCGATTAGTGGTTGTTTACATACAAAAAGATAAGGCACAAGTGGAAATATTGTCCTTAGCTCAGTAGGGTAACAGTTAGGGGTTAGTACGTCTTGATACATTATTATCCCAATTTTAGCCCAATCGGTTCATCAAGTATTTAGGTGGAAAGGTGAGGGAGCTAGAGGACATGATACTAGAGATAGAGGGTATGGGTAAGTTATGAGGGGTGAGACTTAGGATAGTATAGGTCAAGCTTATGTTTATGCCACTCTAGTTGGAAACTCTCTACTAATGAATCAAGTTTATAAGGAATGTAAAGTCTTAGTGGCAGATTGTAAGACATGGGTGGATTTGATTATATTTGACCTATTGGACTTAGATATATTTTGGGAATAGATTGGTTTGCATTCTATCATGAATAGCTCAAGTGTTACTTTAAGAAGGAAAACTAATTTTTAGGTAAGCTATTATTTATTTATTTATTTTTTGAAGGTGATCATATATTAGTATCGAATATTATGGTTTCAGCTCTAGTGGCAAGTGAGCATGACACATAACACTCATGTGATTTCAATTGACAAGGACTTTATCCTAGTAATAAGAGAAATTTTTAATATCCTTTTGGAAGAATTGTTGGGTTTACCTTTAAAATAAAAGATAAAATTTTTGCATTAACATGGTGCCAAGTACTTAAATTGTCTTTATTCCTCCTCATACATGGCAGATGTAATGCAAAGGAGTCACAAGAGCAACTCCAAGACTTATTGTTAAAGAGTGTTATCCACCCTAGTGTCTCACCTTAGGGAGCACATGTTTTGTTTACAAACAAAAGGGATGGATCTTTCTAGTTGTGTATTAATTATTAGCAATTAAATAAGGTGAGAGTCTAGAACAAGTACCTATTACTATGAATTGAGATTTGTTTGATTAGTTTCAATGTGCTACATACTTTTTGAAGTTTGATTTGCATTCACAATATCAATAGTGGAAGATTTAGAGGGAGGATATTGTAAAGTTTTCCTTTCAAACTCGATATGGTAAGGTTATTATGAATTCTTGGTGATGTCATTTGTGTTGACCAATACACCAATGGGATTTGTGGATTTAACGAATCAAGTGTTTAGGCCATTTTGAGATAGATTCATAATTATGTTCATTGATGATATCTTGGTATATTCTAAGAGTAAAAAAGAGCATGTTATGCATTTAAGGTTTGTTTTGTGTACCTTGAGAGAATATTAATTGTACACAAAGTTTTTTGAAAGTTAATTTTGGTTGGACAGCATGGGATTTCTCAGGCATGTTGTCACAAAAGACTTTATCTAAGTTGACGTAAAAAAGGTTGAAGTATTACTTTGACCTTTTGTGGAAATCTATCAAAGATATCAACTCTTTTAATTAGGTTGACTTAGATGAACTCAAAATTTTAGTGGACAAAAGAATACAAAGAGAGCTTCCAAAAGTTAAAGGATTATTTGACTTTAGCTATAGTTTTGGCCTTGCCCTAAGATATAAAAAGGTTTACCATTTATTGTGACACCTCACGAGGGGGCTTGGCTACATGATAATAAAAAGGCAAAGTTGTTGCTTATGCATTTAGGTAAATCGATAAGCATGAACAAAACTATCTTATTTATGACTTGGAGATAGTTGTAGTAGTTTTTGCACTCAAGATTTGGAGGTACTATTTAGATAGAGAGACTTGTGAGAATTATACTTACAATAAGAGCCTTAATGCATTTTTCAATAAAAGGATCATAACTAGAGATAAAAGAGATTTATAGAACTAATTAAGGATTATGATTGAACAATATTATATTATCTTGGAAGGAGAAATGTAGTTGTCGATGCCTTGAGATAGAGGTTTATAGGAAGTTTAGCTCATATTGCTAAAAGCAAAGAAAATTGTTGATAAAGGAGATTCATAAAATAAAAGAGAATGGCGATCTTCTTGGAGTTAGAAGCTCAATAAGCCTTTTTGGCTTGTTTACAAATTTGCTCTCCTTTTCACATCAAGGGGGTAACATACAAGGATCCTAAATTATAAACCCAAAAAGAAAGGGCCTTAAATGGCAAGTATTAGGGGTTCTGTAATTATTCGGAAAGGGTCCTAAGGTTTGAGAACCAATTATGCATATGCAACATGCATGAGTTAAGAAGACTAATTTTAGAGAAAGCTCCTCAAGCATCTATATCATGCATCGTAGATCCATAAAAATATACCAAGATTTAAAGAAATTACATTGGCAGGATAGCATAAGACATGAGGTTGTAGATTTTGTATCCCGATACTTCATTTATCAGCATGTGAAGGCTGAGCATCACTGCCTGATAGGAGTTTAGTGTCATTTTCTTATATTTTATACTTAATATTTAGTTTTATTACTTATCATCATGTGAAGGCTGAGCATCAATGGATGTTAGGAGTTTAATGTCATTTTCTTATATTTTGTACTCAATATTTAGTGTTATTTATTTTATAAATCTAATTCCTTAGGTGTTTTTGTTTGTGTTTTGTAGATTTATAAGGTTTGTGTAAGATCATGTTGACAGGGGGCTATTGTAGAGAAATTTTACCAAGTTAGGGTTGAATTGTAAAGAAATTAAGAAGTTGAAGACTAAATTAAAAGAAATCAGGAGAGTCAAGGGCCAAATAAAAAGAAATCAAGAAGCTTAAGGGCCAAATTAGAAGGAATCAAGAAGTTAGGGTTGAATAAGGAAAGATCAAGAAGTTTGTGGGCTAAATTGAACGGTAAAAGAGGAGAGAGTAGGGAAGGACATGAAAATAGAGTAGAGACTGGCTATGAGAGAGCCAACTATCTTTAGTGGGGTAGATCAGAAGAGAATGGAGAGGAGATTAAGAGACAAGCACAAGGGAGAAAGAGAGTTTGGAAGGGCTAGCTATGACAAAGTCAATTTCAATGGTTGTGCGGTAAGAGTGAGTTGACTCTTTATCTCTGTTTCTAATCTTTGTTTTCCACATTAATGTAATTACAATTTCTATTTCTATTTTTTTATCTTTAGAACATCAACAAATTCTATTTCGATTTTGTTTCTTATTTTCTAAAAGTATTATATTTCTGTTTCTACTTTTTGTTATTAGTTCTTTTATGGTAAGCTAAAATCTGTTTCTAATTTTCTATTTTCTAAACTACAAAAACTTGTATTGTTGTTTCTAACTTTGAAATCAAACTTTCTATTTTGACTTGTTGGTGTTACGGTTATGTCTCAAAACACATGGGTGTGTAACAAATGTTGAACCTTATTTAGAATAAAATATGAACTTTTTTTCACAAAAACTAAATAATCTATCAATCAAATCAGTATTATATCTTTTAGCTAAAATGTCACATTATTCAAAAAGATCAATTAAGGTCTAAAAGTTTACTCTAAGTTTTATTTGAACTATTAAAAGTCTAAACTTAATAAAAATATAAATTTTAAACCATAATCAACTTAATTCAAGAGTGGAAGCACGAACTACATTGAAATATATATGCATCACTCTCTAATGCGCCAACCTACTCATTCATACCTAAAAAATTATGAAAAAATGGATGAGTAAAAATACTTAGTAAGGGATCACATTTTTAAAACTAAAACATTTCCTTTTATCAAAAATAAGATTTTCGTCAAACATTTATGAGTTATTCTTTTCATAAGCAAAACCATAAATACACATTTAACAAACATATACTAACATCACACACGCACACGTGTATGCGTGTAATCCTTTCAAAAACCAATCATAATTGCTCAATCATTTAGGAAAATACTATTATAGAACACAACATATGCGACCATAAACCATACCCACAAAATACAAATATAAATGGAATGCATGACCTTGATACAAAAAGGCCAACCAATACACTAAAAGAGAATATGTTGACATAGATAGGGATTTACCTTCTCCTGGACAAGAGATTGGGCCGACTCAATGCTCCAAATTGGGCCGGCTCAACGCTCTAAATCAGGTTAGCTCAACTACCCAAATTAGGTTGGCTAAATCCTTTAAATTGAGCCAGTTTAACCACCTAAGTTAGGCTAGCTAAGCCCCTCAAAAAACATCACATGTTGGACCACACAACATATTTTCAAAAATAAATCAATCACAATATATCACAATTTAAAAAACATAATTTTTGAAATATAACTTGTAAATAAATCTATATAAGTCAGTACGAGTAAGTCAAACCATTCAACATGAACAAGTATCTCAAAAACCATAAAATAAATCAATTTGAAAAATAATATATCTTCACATAAAATTCATTTTGGAAAAAAAATTTTAAAACCATCGTTAGAATTTTCAAGGCTTAAAAGACCAAATAAATAAATTCCTTTTTAAAAATATTATTTTCCCATTTTTAGAAAATATCATTTACCTCGAGAAAACAAGCAAAACCTCACCACAGGCAAAGATCTGGTCTACATAATTGAATCAAAACCTAGCACAATGGTAAAAATATCAAATAGTTGCTAAATCCCTCAAACCCTAATTATAAGGGTAAAGCTGTCATTTAACACTCCTATATGCCTTATGCCCAATCCCCAGAGGTAAAACCATCAAAAATCTGACACAATATCCTAAACTAATATCAAGGAAAAAATTGTAATTAATTTCATAGTCAAAAACTATAATTTGTCCTTTATGGGCAAAAACTTTATTTTTCACCAACACCTAAAACCTTACTTTAACTCTAGGGGTAATATAGTAATTTATCACCAAAAATGAAAGTCAATTTGTAGTAAGGGAAAAACAGTAATTATACCCATGATAAAAACACTAATTTTTCATCCAAGTATAAAATAGTCATTTACCTCAATATTAACACTCTAATTTTTCAAACAAAGAGGATTAGATAAATCTAATTTAGTAATAATGACTCCAGAAGGATGAGTGCCAACTAATCTTGGAATACCTTGAATAATAGAAGCAAATCGA
>JAOSIP010000025.1:0-7849 GCA_030586815.1 Candidatus Phytoplasma planchoniae | reverse complement strand
TGCAAAGGAGCAGCTACATCAAAATATAAAAGCACAACAATTAACTTATAAAGGCACCTCACTCAAGATGCAAAGAGAGTAGGTTTATCAAAAATTATGTCCAGATTTTTTTTTCAGAAATATGTCCAGATGTTTCTTTTAACCTTGGAAATAAGTCCAGCTCTATGTTTTTCCCCGCAACACAGATTAAACGAGGGTCACACAATTTTAGAAGGGATTAAACCAATAAATTATGGAATAATTGCATTAGGAATGCTCTTTAGAGAATAATGACATTAACTGCTTTCATTATTCAAAGTAAAAATTATAGTTTACGGCAGAGAACTTTTATATATTCAAGCAACAAAGCCAACAAAATATCAAGATGTACTTTATTCCTCACAAAGCATTAAAAAGCAACAGTCCTGGCATGGGAGTGAAGGGGGGAAGGGGGGTGAGGGAATCAGAGATTACATTGTTTAAAATCAAGTTAGCACTTAAATCCCAGATTTTCAAATATTTATATTCCATTTAAATAGAACAAAAACAGGCACTACGAAGATATTGGACAGGGTTACTTTCCAAATATCTACTGCTAGTATGACTGAATATTTTGGTTAATTTTCAGGATATCAAGCTAACAAAGCACAAGTTGATGTATGTATCATCCCAGATCAATATCAAAGTAGTTTACATTTAGATGTTCACTGAACAGCTTACTCACATAGGTCAATTTTCTTTCTGTTTTACTCCCAGAATTGCTCTCTTTTTTAGCGTTAGCTTCTTTCTTGCCCACAGCAATTTTCAACTCATCCTTCTGGTTTATATCACCTAGCTGAATGGAAAACACTGTCGGACAGTTCATGTTCTTGGTTTGCTTGGCAGTCTTACTCATCATGCCTTGACATTTTTGTCCCCACTTTCCATCAGTATTTGTGTTATCCACTGGACCAGAACTCAAATTATTTTCTTCATGTCCCAACAGTTTGACATTTCTTTGGTCATCCTTCAGCTTACCCTTTGACTTAGTTAACAGATGGCTGCTCTTCCCGGCCTCAGATGGACTCATGTCCTCCAGAATATTCTCTTGCTCTTCTGACCAACCAGTTCTAACTTCTGAAATACTATTCAATTTCTTTTCATTCAGGTCCTCAGAGGGTTCTGATGCAGGAGTGCTAGTCCTATCTTTGTACTTTAGGCAACGCCCAGCTGCTTGCTTCATTTTCTCACCTAGTCTCAAATTCTTCATTTGGCTGCGATTGCTCTTAGTATTATCTGTAGTAGCACAAGCACTCTCTTTTGGACATAATTGTTTCTTCGTGCATGTCACGGTGTGATCAAGAAAAGTCACAGAGTCCCCATGAATACTAGGACTTTCAAGAGTGGGTCCTGTTTTTGTGGATTTTTTCTGAGCTTCCCTGGGGCCACTGGCAGATGAAGTTGAACGGCCTCCAGATAAATTTTCACCATCATTTGCTATCACAACTTCAGGACTTGTAAATGATAAATTGGTAGAAAATTTGGCGCTTCTACTAATCAAGGCATCCTTTTCTATCACATTGTCATTCCTTTCCAAACTTCTCGAACTTTTTCCAGATAATTGGGCATCCAGACCTGAAGTGTCCACAGGTAGAGTTTCTGTGAATTTGCAACTGTGAGAATTTCCCATATCTGATTTTTTTGTTCGAGATGCCACTGACACGAAATTCTGATTGATATTATCATTCCAAACGATAAAGTCTTCTGACTGTTCTCTCCCAGAACCAAACACCGTTGTTTTAATATCTCCCTCATCACTTCCTTGTATGTCTGTCACCAGACAAGTTGAAGTTACATGAGACAAGTGTACTTCGATATCTTTAACTGAAGCTAAACTGCATGGATCATCTTGGCGGTCACATAGTCCACCATATCCTGAGTTCAAATCCATTTTGCTGCTGTTATTCTGCTGTTCTCCATCAATTACCTTTCTGCTTCTGTTTGGAGAACCTTCATTAAAATCATGAAAACCTGCAAACAAATCAAGCTTTAAGGGAGGGATGAAGAGCAAAAAGATAATGCTGCTATAGAAATAATAAGATGATCAATTTGAAAAAACTAAATACAATAATGTAGACAAATTTGATTTAGTACACAATAGTTCCTGAATCAGCAGGTAATTTGTCACAACCTGTGGCACTTCTTGCAACTTCTTGATTGCTAATTCCACCCTCAAAGCACTTGTCAGCATATTCCTCCCAGTAAGTAGGGAAGCCAAAAACAAAATGATTAAAAACCTGTCCAAATAAAATCAACTTACTGGAACAGAGAGAGAGAAAGAGGTAGAGAGAGAATTTAAACTTCATTCAGTATATCACTGCTTGCATTTACAATTGTAAAAATCATGTCACTGAGGAAAAAGATCAAATCAAGTATATTAAGGGGAAAAAGAAAGTCACATCTAACAGAGTACTGGAAATCAAATGCAATCTTGAGGGATGTGAAATCTACAATGAAACCAATCCACTTGCAGCAACATCCAGTGGCATGTGCAAATGAATATGATACCTGGATATATTTCTAGCATGACATGGAATTTTTTTCCTCTATACAATTGATACACAACAGCAAGGAACAACAAGCGTGCAACCAGATGATCAAGAGGCTCAACTTTTACAATATATTAACTGTGTAGTGATGGGACTCTGTCGCTCAAAGTTGGTCTTGTCCCGCATGTCAATTGCATTAGCTAATCAGACAACACTAACAGGAAATGCTGATTTGCTTCAGTATGTCAAAGTGTGACACTGAAATGATAATTTCTCACCATTACCAGCATTTGTAATATAATTTTGCTGTCCAGTAATTTGCCGATTAGAAGTGGTAAAACACGATTGTGCTCTATAATAAGTATTTTCCCCTAAAAGAAAGAGCAGCCCAATGGACCAGGCAATTGCAACTGCAGGAGAGCTGATTGTCTAAGAATATGTGGATTTTTATAGCCTCAAGATGGCAGGGGCTCTACTGAGTAACAGGTAAATTATTGTTACATCAATATAAATCAAGCTGATCTAAGATGAGAAGAACAAGAGCATTTACATACCTCAGAGGAAAACCCACTTTCTCTTGTGTGGGCCTTGTTTATGAAGCCTTTGATAAGAATGCATACCCCATCCACAGTCTCAAGAGTGAACACGTCATATCTCTTAAGAATAGGAGCTGATGAAAACACTCTTACCGCCTGTTGGTGCCTACAGCACAAAAGACAAATATTTTTGGCCACTAGAAATTATAATTATCTCATCTGCAACAAGTTTCCAACATAAATTATCCACTAGGAAATTTGTGAAAAGCTGGAAAGAGTTCTTATAATGCATGTAGGATTAATTATACACATACTGTGTAAGGAAAACTAGAATTAGAGACAGAACAAGAAGCCTGGAAAAGAAATAAACCAATTTCATTTAGGAAGTATCTTCTATGCAAAACACATTTCGTAAACCAGCCATTTGGCCTAGAGCATGATTATATAAAGAAATAAAAGTTCAGTCGAAGAAAACATAGAAGCAACTGCACTCTGTACATCACAATTTCACAAACTAGAGATGCAGATATACAAGCGAGAGGTCTGATTGACTACCACTTCACAATGAGAACCAAATCAGTCAGAAACAAGACCATGAAAAAATGAGAAGCAGAATAACATTTGCGAGGGAAGCGAGAAGCTGGACTTGAAGCTTGCATAGATGTCCTATACTTGAATTTCTTTTGAGAAATATTCAGAGGAGTTCACAACTCCATGTTTCATTAGAATAACTATTTCAAAACTCTAACCACATGAACCTAATCGAGGTAAAAAGAAATCCGAACTGGAAAATCGTACCCTCGAGAGGTTAACCCGGCAATGGCGAGTGTCCTCCCTTCGAAGTCCTTTTCGGCCTTAATCAACCACCAATCTTGCAAGCAGACCTTCCCAAAAGCGAAGAGTTCAGCAGATTTAGAACCAAAAGAAGCAGACCCACGGAGAGTGCTTGAGAAAGGGACTCACCGTTTTCTGATAGTATGACAACGAAGCAGCACCGTCGTGTTCCTCGCCGGTGGCGGTGGTGTTAGATTGATTCGAGGCCATGGAAGAAGTGGAATCGATTTCTCTAGGGCTTTTCTGCAGAAACAATTTCATTTCTCGAACAGTTGCTGGGGGAATTACGAGCAAAAAATATAAAAGAAAATAAAAAATAATAAAAAAAGAAAGCGCGGGAAAGCGGTGGACAATCGCTTATCGCTCATCACTCCACCCGGCTACCCGCAAGCTATGCAGTTTCTATTTATTTATTTATTTGTTTATCGTTCTGTGTAATAGGAGAATCTGAAATTTGCATTTGAGTTTAACAGTAATTAATTTGAAAATTTTATGTCTTTATGTATTAGAAAATTAAAAATAAGCTTGAAAAATGGGAGACCAAATGTGAAATTTAATAAGCTAAATGAACTCAGATAGACATTTATTTTCTCCAACTACATCGGCCAACTGCATTAACTTCAGTACCTCATTTTCTTTTTTTTTTTTAAATCAGGGGTGTTATAGTTAGACTTAAAGAATTTAGGTCCTTGTTCACTATTTCAATTTAATATATTCTTTACATGCTCCTAATATTTATTGTCATTTATTTTATTCTAGATACTTGTTGTGTTGACCAATAATAAGTTTTATCTTGGTTTGATCGTCTATTAAATTTTGAATCAAATCAAATTAAATATGTTTGAAAATGTTATAAATAGAATAAAATAACAATTAAATGCAAAAATTATACATTTAATTGCACCTAAACTCTCAAACTTTTAAACTCAATAATTAAGGAACCGAGTTTAACATGGACAAAGTGAAATAGGGTTGGCTAGTGCTGCCACTAGTGTCACTGCTGGTGAGGAGGAAGCAATGCCGCTGGTGAGGAGAAAAGATAGCAGAAGGAGGAGGAGAAAAGATGGGAGAGGGGGGAGAGAGAGTTGCTAATGGGAAAGCTAATTAGATGTGTAGGCTTATATATCTGATAGGAAAGCTAGTTTAATTTGACTCGAATCAGAATAGTTGAGAAAACATGGATGGTTCCATGAGATACATCTCTAGACAGGTGAATTGATACATCAAAGTTAGCAATAGTTTCTGTTGTCACTATGCTTCATCCAAACTAGTTGTAATTTCTTTGTTGAAGTCATGTGCCGGATCCATTAAATGTTTCATAACTTGTTGAGTGCAAGGAAAATTGAGCTGAGCTCTGGCGCCTCTCAACTTCCAAGCAGCTTGGTCATATGCAAGGGCTGCCCCCTCTGTCGTATCATAAGTGCCTAGCCAGAGTCTACTTCCATTTGCTACACGTATTTCCGCTGTCCATTTCCCCCATGGCCTTTGTCTGACTCTTCTGTATCTGTTCTTGGTTCTACTATTACACAAAGGTGAGAAGAAAGAAGTGCTAAACCATAGCGTGCATACGTTGAAATTGAAACAGAACTTTGCACCTAAACCAAGCACCAATTGTACCTGCTTCTGCAGCCCTCCGTGGTCGTATGAACATGTGATGATCATCAAGAGCTGCAATCCAGTTGTTCTTGGCACTACTAGTGATAAAGCCAATCGTTTAGTCTGACAGGGAAAAAAAGGGAGCAGGAGGTGCAGATACATACCTCACAATCATTGCAGATATGGCTCTCGCCGGCCTACTTGCTTCCTCGTCCATCTTAGCTCCCACCTCTGCTCTTTGCGTCCACTAGCAGCTCTCAGTCTGAGGTTCATAAACGCGATAGAAATTGAGTTAAGGAACCGTTTCGTATAAATTTAACCACCAAATTGGCTAAATTTTTTTAAACACGGCTTAAATTCGAATATTCTAGCTTTTGTTCTAGCTATTTTAGAAGATATTTTTAATATTTAGACAATATCCCAAAGAAAAAGATGCACTTCTATTTTCAAGTGTAGTAGAAAAAGCAAAAATTATTCAATTTTCCATCACAATTCCCAGGAAGGAAGGATCATAAATTAATTAAATTAGTAGCAAATTTTGCATTTTTTACCTACTTAGTTATTGACCTTTGGGGATGATCCAAAATTCAAACGAGGCGTGCTGTAAGCCAATCCATTAACGCGGAGAAGAAAGGAAAAATCCATGTTAAGGACCATAAATTACTCATCTTAACCTAATCATGAGGACTTCCGTGGCTCTAACAGAAGAAAAACAAAAAAAAGGCTTTTGATTTTCAGTGGGAGCTTCCTCTATGGTTTAATTGATTCTATTGAACCCGGGTGATTACACTACATTTCACGTCCTCTGTTCGACAGCATGGCAAAGCAGACTGGCCTGTCCAAAATTCTGTTAGAAGATCGTCCAAGCCCATTTCTCGCACTGGATTCGACTTCCGGCATCGGCGCCACCATATCTGATCTCATCCTCCTCGTCACAGCTGGCGAAGCCATCGCACTTCCGCTGCATCCGTACGAGCAAGTAGGGCAATACAGAGTCCCCACGGTGATATTCAAGGACAGACCATCAACCTTTCGTGCCTTTCTAGTATTTAGCATGTTGGCCTTCTCAGGAGCTTTTAGCTCCATGCTTCTCCGCTACAGGCACAACTTTGCAAGATTTTGCAGATATAATTCCATGTTATCCACGGCAACCGTCGTCGCACTTGTCATATTTGCCACCCTTTCTTCTTAATTAGCCAACTCTTTAAACTTCGCTGTCGCACGGCCAGGAGATGGTGGAGATGACCCCAGTGGTGAGCAGCCTGGTAAAGGAGATACAGCAATGGGGTTGATCTCAGCCCAAGAGTAGGAGGTTTGTGGGCTTCTTGTTGTAAATAAATGTGAGGCTTAGTTTCATCCGTGAACACTTAAGACTATTGTGCCTCAATGAAATTCGTTTTGCCTATCATATGAATCCAATTTGGCAGGTAAAGAAAGCTGTGATTCTGACTGGTAAAAAAGCATAGTAAATTATGCATCAGCCTATATTTCTTTAGGACAGGCTGTCTAGTTCAAGAAGTAATCCAGGCAGAGTGCATTACCTCAATACATCACGTCAAGAAGGTGAGAGACAGTACCAAAAAATATGGTTTCCCTGCCACAATTTAGGATTGATTGTAGGAACTCCACTCTATAGTTACATTACAGTAAACACAAAGTCTGAATGCAAACATGTCTTTGAATAGAGCTCCAGTAAAATACTAATCATTGTCATACACGAAGGTCCACAATTAGAGGATTCTACACTAGTCCAATCATCATTAAATGGATTAGTATTTCACCATTATTTGATTTTTGAAACTATGCCAACAATTGCATGCCATCTTGACCATATAAGACATACACTCATCAGGAAGATCTGTGTTTGCTTGCATGGTCTAACGTCATGTTAAGACAAGGAGTTTTATATAATGTAATCAAACATTAAAAAAAAAGTATTTACTTATGCCATCTTTAATTTATGTCTTTGTGATTCTTAGGAACTTTATTCTAACTCACATAATTCAATGGTCTATATCAGTGATCTCGCACAACTACCCTAATATGAGAAGATAAAGTCCCTGATTCATCCTTAATTTGTTGGCCCATATTATTCAATGGAAGAGCAACTTAGGTTGCTCCTTGCTTAAACCCTAATCACTGCCATGTAAGTACCCCCACTACGACGCACAATCAAAGTCTTTGTCCAATGTAGTAATCAAAACTAAAAGATTTTGTTTTGAAAATCAAATTAATTAGTATGCTAGTACCTAAAAAAATTAGGTTTAGAATATTTAAATTTAAATTGAAACATTAGTTCTTTATTCGGGGGCGAAATACAGAATTAAATTAATTAATCAGCTTGCTTCTCGATTAACAGGAGTTATTTATATTATT
>JAOSIP010000024.1:0-8036 GCA_030586815.1 Candidatus Phytoplasma planchoniae | reverse complement strand
GTTTATGTACTTAAAAAGGTGTGTATATATATGAGTTTTTAAGTGTTTCTTAGGGGCCTCACTTGCTTTCCTTTTCAGTTTCGATACAAACAAACACCAGAAATAAACTTTTGTGGCTGTCAAGCCTCTGGTTCCTGTGGCCAGCTCATTCTGTGGCCAGCTCATTACAACACGACTTCCCCTCTTCTCATATCTTGCTTTGATGTTCCCATCTTATTGAATGGTTTCCAACTTTGGAGAAAAGGCTTGTCATATTTTTAAAGCCCCAAAATAAATTAATAAAATAATTAATTAAAATAAAATTTTCACTCCTTATGCATTAACCTTTGTGATAACACATAAATGGAATAGTACATTTAATGCTTGGACCCATGTACTGTGACATAGGAGCAATGCCTAGTTTGGATTTATCCAATACTTGATTCAGTATTGTTTGTCATTGTTATAAATAAAAAAGAAAATTGCACATTTCCAAATGATGATTTGATTCTGGATTTGGTTTCTTTTTATTAGATGGGTTTCACACACCTAGTATTGGAAAACTAGTGTTTTTTTCCCCTTTTGGTTCTTTTTTAGCAGATTTTTAAAATACCCATTTTTTTTTGCTTTTGGCTCTCGCTTGGGTTCGTTTGAAATGAGTGAAGTTGACAAATAATAACCTGTGGAGAAACTGTTTTTAAAAATAAATACCCAGTTTTCCAAATTGGTTTATTAACGAGAATGTTATCCCACCATTAATTGTTTAACAGATAGAAGAGGGTGACCCATGTGAGATCTAAAAGCATAAAAAAAATTAATGGGTAGTGTTGATGTCAAAAATTATAGTTGCTAGATGCTCTTCTAGATTTGATTTTGTAATTAAAAAAATACTAAAAAATTTAGTTAGTGTTAGTTCAGCAAATGAGTTCTACTGTTCAGATGAAAAAAGAGAGCCCTTCACTTGATGATTTGACTTGCTTATATCCCTTTAATCTATTTGAGAATTAACGCGGCATTAAAACAATTTAATAAAGATATGCAAAAACACTGTTGTACCCTCCTGATTATGTAGTTCAAAAAACCCAAAAGCATAGAAAAAGAAAAGGGTTTTCTCTAGAGTCTCAAAATGGAAATTTGAGTTCTTGCTTTTCAATTTATGGATTTTTCTTTCTTGGAAAATAACATCTCCATGTTCAAAAGAATAATTTTTTTTATATCAAACCAAATGTCAGAAAAATTAAGATTTTTTTATGACAAAAACCAATCTTGTGATGATGAGAGTGATATGACATAAGCCTTCTTCACGCCATCTGGCCTCAAAAGCACATGTTTAAGCACTTCTCGGGGAGCCCATTAGTGCTGTCATGCTGGCCATCAACTTCAGCCCTAACAAGCGTTCTTCGAAGTTTGTAATTATCTTTTAAAACTATTTTTTGTTTTCAGAAACAGAGAAAAACAAGTCTAATGTGAAAAACCCGTTTCACAAGTTTTTCCCAAAACAGTATTTGAACCTTTTTTTGTCGGAAAATAAACACATTTTTAGGGATTAATTTAAGTCGCTTTCAGTTTTTATAAACTGGTTTTGCTTGAAAATGAAAATATATGAATCCGAGTGCAGTTGTGGTAGTTTCTGAAATCATCAGAGGACTCGTAACAAATGATAGAGAACAAAGAACCATTAGCAACAATTTTTTGCTTCACAAAAATAGAAAACAAAAACATGTTTGAGAAATTATCTATAGAAAATGTTTCGAGAATTAACAATTTTTAGAAAATAAGCTCATTTTCAAAGAACATTAAGAAAAATTCAGTTTGATCAAAAACAGTTAATAAAACTCAAAAGGAACAAAAAAACAGAAAATAAATTTTCACATGAGTTCAAATTAATCCCTCCCACAATTATTTATTGGCCAATAATAAGTTCATCAAAACTTCATGGCATAGCTAATCATCTTGTAATTATCATCCCTACGAATTTATTCCAAAACAGGTCACTCTCCATTGAGCTGTTCTTTCTCACGAAACCCCACTAATTAAACATGAATTTTCTTATTTTTCTATTTTTTAAGGAAACAAAAATCATAGAGAGAGTGAGGCTTCAATTAATGCAAGTTGGGTCCTATCATGTGAGCTAAGGCACACCAGCTGGCATCTTAGGGAGGGTGACAAGGCCATCCCAACCAACAAAAGTGAATGGAATTAAGGAACTTTCAATTATATGAGAAATGTTTCTCAAAAACAAAATTATATGTGAGATAGGTGCTCAAGGTTTCAAGGACATCATTCTAGTTATCTAGGAACTTTTTATAGTTGTGATCGACAGGGATTCTGTACTTAGATTCCTACATTTTATTTTATTTTACAAATTAAATAACTTAGCTTTACCTAATGCCTATACAAATGGCACATTGGAGACCTATGGGAAGGTATGGTAGTTAATGAGAAGCACCAGTCTTCCCTTGAAAAAAAAATTAAAAAATATATATATACATGCACCAAATACCACCTTAAAAAGGCCATCTGCCTTGGGTTGGTTGAATTATCAGACACTTTTTTGGTATTTAATATTTGAATTCCTAGTTAATTAATTAATTGTTGAAATTCTGATTATCAATCAAATTGTTCTTTAACCCATAAGATTCTATCCCCTCTCTCTCACATGTATAATGTAAACTAAAATTACTTAGCTACATTCTGATAAGTGGGTGCAAGTTTGTTTAACTTTTAAAAGATATTTGTTATAGTATAAATTAAATACTATACCATGAACCTGGTAAGTTGTGCATTGTAAGGGAATATTTCAAGAATACGTATAATTTAAATTAAACCAAGTTTAGTATGGTAAACCATTATAGAGCACCCGCGTCATCGGACTATTTTTTGCTTTAATTAGTTTTATAGAGTAAACAATGCTGTGTTTAATAAAGATATAAACTAGAAAGAAAAATTAAAAGGTGGTGATAATTAAGTTGGAACTACTAAAATACAAGAAGACAGACAGCAAAGTTTTTGGTGAGCTTATTACTAAAAAAATTATATAATACAAAATTTTTAAAAAATAGAATTAGAAGAATAGATGGCAAGTAGGTCAAAGTCCTCAATGATTCGAAAATGGTAGTTTGTGGGTGAGTCCACCAAGAGCTAGCCGTTGCCAACCTCCAGCTAGAAAGTAGAGTTTGGTCTGATTGAGGGATTGGTTGGTTGCACTTGTTTTTGAAGAAGAATACATATTCCCTAGATTGATGCATTTGGCAGCCTCTTAAGTATATTCCAGCTAAGGCCTGTATCAGTACACACACACACACAAATGGTTTTAAATAAAGTACTTGTATATTAAGACCCGTTTGGTTACAGTATATTAGATTGAAAATGATTAATCCGTGATGGTGATGGGAGGACGTATCCTTCTATATGGAGAGTTGTGAATTCTCCGTGTAATAATCCAAATTAACTTTATTTTTTTATAAAAAAAAGGATATTAAACAATGAATTATTAAATGAAACTACGGGTTTTGGACCTGTGTGGTGCAGCAGACTTTTTTATCTGCTGCACCATGTACTTGCTGACCCTCTTCTGGACCCATGTACCAGGAGGACTACAACCAGGTAAAATTCCAGTCCCCCCCCCCTACCCCGGCCCTACATTGGCGCTTTCTGGACAGAAGGGTAATGGCTTATATAGTTATCTACATAAAACGATAGGTTTTAAAAAAATCTAGAACAAAAAGAAACCCAGTCTTTTTGTCGTTGAATTGGTTTGATTTTGGAAAATTAAAGATCAAAAGATGGATTTAAAAAGCATGTCTTGAGGTTAATGGAATTTATTTATTCTACCATCTACATGATTACTTCGACTGATAAACACAATGGACGCAAGAAAAGTATCAATTAATCGATCTCTGGATACTAAGTGTTGAAAAAGTTCAATGATTTAGAGACCCCGAAAGGGCTCATATATCCGACTTGGGACATTCGAATTCTTCGCTAACTATTACTTCAAAAATTGTAATAAGACTAGTTATTGCTTGGGCATGCTCATGCACCTAATCAAGAAAACTCTTCCACAGAAGCCACGACCAAAAGCTAATTACAGAGGGAAATACGCGAACCACCGATCAATCATGACATAACACTCCTTTGCCTTGTACTCAGGTGCTACATGTCCTGCTCCCTGCAGAAAAGGAAAATGCACAGATTTTAGGTCATCCTCTTGGACTTGCAATGTAGCAGTGGAGAGAACAACCAATATGGAAATAGTTTTAGCTTGCCTTCACAGTTGCATATGTCAAGGCATAGTTGTCTTCTGTGAACCTCCTCGTATATCTACAAGAAATTTAACAAAATTAGATGTTTCACATGCACATTTTCGAGGTACAAGAGTTCTTATGATGTTCCATCTTTATATTATCATACAAAAGAGTTGAAAATAAAAAGAGAAATAGATTTAAAGAAGTAATTCAAAAATTTAGAGTGCTTCATTACCCGGCAACTTGGCCATCGACAAACCATGGTCGCCAAACTTTGCTCAGAGTTAGATTGAGAGCTTTGATCCATGCTTGAGTACCCATATGGGGAACTGACATGTCATGATCACCACTGCATGGTAATTGAATAAACCCCAGGGTCACAAGTATATATTTTTCAAACCAGGAAGTATGGGCACACTGTAATAAAATAGTTGTTATAGATTAATGGTAGGTTTTGATTCATGTTGAACGATGTTTAAGCATGAATAAATTAGTATGATAATTGGGTATTTATGTCTATTTCGGTCATAGTATGAAAGTTATGATTATTATATGATGTTTAAGCATGAAAAACCCACTATGTTTGTGTCATAATTTTTGCCAAGTTACTGAATTGGTCTATGTTTATGCGATGTCAAACAACATGTCTGCGGACATGCTTTTTAGTTTCCAACTCAATTTGGTAGAATTATACGCGTGTATACATATGTTTTCCTTCCTTTTTGTCAGATTAAAAGAAATGTGCAGAATGCTGTGTAAACTAATTTGATCAGTAATTCTTGATAAAAGGGCAAGATCTAGAAAGGGTAAAATGTTAATTTACCTGTATACCAATGCTCGGAGGTCAGCTGCAGTAAGATTTTTATGATAAGCAACACTGCTTGTCACAACCTTGTTGTAAGCCAAGGTACCATTGCACCTCTGCCAAACTCCCGTTGATCCCTGAAGAGAGTTCATGTATAGAAGTTTCCTGGTCAGATGTTTGTGTGTGGGGAAATTATATTGACAGTCCCCTTATTATTTGGGGATCTTCAATTCAGTGCCATATTTTACAATTTTTTTTTGGCAATCATGTATCCAGTCTCCTGAAATTCAGCAGTTCATCCAAGGTTTTTCTTGCTCATATGTTGTTTGATTTCATTGTACATTTTTACTATACTTGACTATAACTCTGATGAGAGCTGACCCTGATTAATTTTCATAAATTGAGAATCCCCAAATAGTCAAGAGATCTTTCATATAATTTTGCCATGTGTATAACTGGTTAATTCATTGGTGAGATAATATCAATTAGACTCCACATACCGTTCGCACATTGAGAGCTTCTCGGACAGTGTCATTATTTGCCCACACTTCAGCTAGCACATAAAGGTAGTCCTGTGCAGGAATATTAAAGTACCATTTGAGATTGCAATATTTCAACTTACGAAAAAATTCAATAATAAATTTAAAAGAGAAACTTGAGCTAAAATGTGGAGTTACATGGCAGAAGTAAGCAGGTTTTGTAGACGAGAGGAGGGAAGGTTTGGGACGTTGTTTGAGAGATCTCCGGCGGAACTTTTGTACATGGGGCCTGGAAGCATCTCCACAATACGGTTCCAAAATGTTTACGAGATTTATGTCTGCAACTAACTGCATATTTTCAAAACACATTCTCTTAAATTCCTTCAAAAAATGCAAAGGCAGGAAGAACGGAAGCCCAAAGAATGGTAAATAGTCCCTCTAACCTCATCAATGGAATCAATGTCTTCTCGGCATAAAACATTGCCTGGATCAATGTTCACATAGTCACCATCACAACTTTGTTTTGCTGACTTGAAAGCCATAAAAGAGACAGATCTTAGAGAGAAATAGAAGTGAGCCACCACAGAAGCTAGAAACTGCAAAGCCAAGTGCATAAATCCAAAAAGGCATGCAACCAAACAGGTGCTAGGGAAGAGTGAGGTTTATTTGAAAGTCTGGAAAAGCTTCTAGATTATGAAAGAATGTTCCAGTGATTCATTAACCAAAATGCTACTTATTATTAGGTCTTCATGGAAGATAGTTCCAATTATTCATTTTACCATTTACTGCAATAATCTCTAAACTATACCAAAAAATTAAATAAACAAATAAATAAACTTTTTGAGAATGTGTGAACAGGGCATTATAAGGAATTGAGACAGAAGTGGAGCAAAGACATGGGAAATCTTTTCATCATTGTTTCTTTCCCTTTGTTAAATTCAAGATACAAATGCAGCAAGGGAAATACAACAAGAAGCAGGAGCTTACCTTATAGAGTTCGTCGGGGATAAGTGTCAACCGATGAGCAAATGGAACTCTTGAATTGTCATCTATGAATGAATCTGTCACCGGATTTCCAAGAACATATCCCTAAAAACAATTTTAAAGCATATTCACTCTGCTAGAATATAGAGAATTTGAAAATGTATCCACTCAATATTAACCCTTGCTCCCTCTCCGTCCCCAACCCCTCCCCTCCTCTTTTCTTTTCCAAGAAAAAAATAAATAAATAAATAAAAGAAAAGTTCTAGGTAGTAATTTAAGGACTCCAAGGCAATTACTCAGTTAAAGCGCTGACCAAACTAAGAGATGATGCGAGTATCAAGTTAGTATGCTTACTTTAAGATTCATAGATGGTTTCCTTCCAATTTCGTTACCTGCAAGTCCACAAGAAATTGAAGCCAATCTAAAGAGCAGAATTCCAAAGACCACAGGGAATCACAGAGGAGACAATGCATGTACCATAGATAATCTCTTGGGTGACCATGGGAACAATAATGCCAGAGTATGAATCACCACCAACATAGAGATTGTTTCCCAGAAACTTAGGATGAGCATCCAACCACTGCAAAACACAATGAAACCAAGGCTGTGATCATCTTCACATAGTGATGACATCCAATTGGGTGGTGATACATGGAGTTTAGACTACCCCAAAGAAATGCTGAGATTTTTGACATTGTTTGGTTGATGTTGCAAAGAGCCTATAAGAAGAAGTTCCAAAAATGGGGACTTCTCTTAAAGCTTCATCTTGGTTTTCATCAAAAGCTCAAATTTCACACACAAAAAAGCTCAAAAAATTAAACAAACCAAACTCCCAATTTAAAAAGGTTGACCTTTTTTAAATAACTAAACACCAATACTTAAAAAGAAATCCAAACTTTTTTATTGAATAAAATAGTTGGACTTCCAAAAAAAGAAAAACATGAGTGGAACGGCATCATAGATACGATAAAGTGGTAAAAGCCAATGAATCAATCACATTGTACTCTTGCTTGGAATGGTGAATTATGTTCTAACTACTAGTACAAACCTTCCTTAGAAAATCATAGAGCTGTCTCGTAGCTTTATAGTCATCCACATAGTATCCCCCCTGAGTTTCTGAGTAAGAGAATCCAGTCCCTACTGGCGCATCCACATAAAGAATATTTATGTTCTGTAGAAATCATCAAGGCTGTTTTAGTTGCAACTACAGTTATATTTATCAGCTCAAGGAACGTGCAAAAAACAAAATAAAATAAGATAAAAACTTTGCACCTGAGTCCATGCGTTGTCATTTAAAAGCAATTTTGGTAAGCCCCCGTTGTAAATCTCATATTCAAAGTACACAGGACCTGTGCAATAGAAGAAATATAGGTGGTAAGCCTGCCAATTCTTTAGAAAGCAAGTCTAAAATGCAATATAAAAATCATACCCCTGTTATGCTTAGGGAAGTTGTACAATATTTGAATATTAATTCTTCAGGAGTTTATGTTGATGCTACTTTAGGAATGGGTGGCCATAGCAATGCTATTTTAAACAAACTTG
>JAOSIP010000023.1:0-8453 GCA_030586815.1 Candidatus Phytoplasma planchoniae | reverse complement strand
AAAGGTTCTGAGACTAATATTAACTTTCTAAAAAGAACGATAAGAATAAACAACTAATCAGTGGCAACACAAAGTTAGTCCGATAAAAAGGATAAATTATGGCAAGCCGGATGCTTGGAAACTTGCTTGTCCGGTTTAGAGGGGGGCTGTTTGTAATAGATAATCAAAATATAAATTTGATGATTGAAGCGCAAATAATCTATCCATATTTATTAGGATATAGTGGTATGCAACCTATTTATTTGATTGAAAAATTTGTATTTTTAAAACCGTTTTTATATCTTTCTAAAAACAAAATTATTAATTATGCTAACCAAAAAAAAATTTCTTTTTTGGAAGATGAAACTAATCAAAATGATTATTATGCTAGAAATAGAATTCGTAAATTTGTAATCCCTTATTTACAAAAAGAACATAATTTTTTAAAAAATATTTATAAATTTCATATTCAAATAACAGAAATTTATCAATTAGTAAAAGAACAAACAAATTTATTTTTAAAATATCATGTTAATCAACAATATTATTGTTTAGAAGTCTTTTGTAAATTGAATATAGTTATCCAAAAAAATATTATTTTATCTTTATTGGATGATAAAAAAATAAATAAAAATTTTGTTTTAATTAATAATATTATTAAATTATTAAATAATAATAATAAACCTTATTGTCAATTTAAATTAAACGACCAATGGCAAATATCTAAAAAATATTATAAATGGCAATTAGCTCCTTTAGCTATAATAGAAAATAATATTAATAAATTAAAGCCTATTTTATATGTACACCATGATCACAAAATATATCCCAAATATATGACACAGAAAGAGATTTTTTATAGTAACGGGCAGATAATTTTCCCTTTAATTGCAAGAACAAGACTATCGGGAGATATATTGGAATTTAAATTTGGAAAGCAAAAATTAAAAAAATTTTTAATTAATTGTAAAATCCCTATTATACAAAGAAATAAATTATTATTAATAGTAGATCAAACACAAAAAATTATTTGGATTCCTTGTTTATATCATAATGAAACTTTAGGAGAAGGTAAAATTATAACTCTTGCTATTATCGAGAATATTAAACAGGTTTAATAAAGTGTAATTTTATCAATCACGAGTGTTAATTAAAATTAAAAAGGATATAAATCGGTCCTTTATTAAAGAAAATAATAAATAATTATAGCAGTTATTAAAAGACAGTTAGTTAGTTGAGAATACTTACTCACTGAATGATTTTTAAATCGAATAGTCAATAGTTATTGATATATTATCCTTATATCGGATAAAAAATAAATACAAACAAACCTAAAATCTCACTATTAACAAAACGATTTACTACTACAAAGGTATTAAAATTAATAATCTATTTAAAATAATGATCAAGATCAACTTTATTAGTTGATCTTTTTTTGTTTTTTAAACAAAATAAAAAGAGATCTTGCTCTTATCTTTTCTAATTTATTTTGGCAAAAGCATAAATGGAGAAAAAATTTTTATTTTTATTTTTTTTTAAAAAATAAAAAAAATTTGTAGGTAAAATTCCTTAATTAATTTAACTTCATTATCCATTATTTTTGAAGAGAGAGGTATTGAGGCTAATTAAAAATCTTGATATAAATAGTTGATATTTCTAAAAATTTTGATATTAAAAAAAGAAAGGTATTCGAAATTATGTTAATAACTAAAATGGTTTATTTATGGTTTTATTCTTTCTATTGTTATTCTTGTTATTTTGTTATTAACTAAACAAATTCAAATTGTTCCTGGTGTTGCTTACTGACAATACTCCTATTCAAAGTATTTCTATTAATAAAGATAGTTATGTTTCTAAATGGTTTAAAAGTTAATTAAAAATGTATACTTTTATAGAAATTGCTGGTTTTTATTCTATTAAAGAATTTTATTAGTTATTTTTTATATTCTAAATTTAAAATTAAAAAATATTATGTTTTCTTTTCTTATTTTTTATTAATTTCTTTTATACTTATTTATTATTCATTTTATAAAGGTTTGAATAATTTTTGATTTATGTTTGATTATTTCAAGTTCTATTGATTGTTTTATAAAAGATGGTTTTTCTTTAATTTTGTCTCAATATTATATGTTAAAATTTGTTTTTTGTTTATGCTTTATGTGAATTTTTTAAATTTAATTTTATTTTTTTTCTTATTTTGTTTTTATTTGTTTGTTTTTTTGTTGTTGTTTATTAAAAAAGTTTTTTCTTTTTCTAATTAAAAAACCCCATATTGAATTTTTGTGATTATTTTTTACTTGGGGGGTATTTTTATCTTTACGCCGCTCCCTATTCTTTATTAATTCATCATAATCGTTTTTTGGTTTATTGTTTTTATTATTGTTATTAAATTTATTTACTATTAAATTTTCAAAAATTAAAATTTGCTTGAATTTTTTATTTGTTTTTTTTATTGCTTTTGTTTTTTTATGGTATTTTTTTGTTTGAGAATTTATGGTAATTTTTTAATTTTTTCTTAAGGAGATTTTATGAATTATATATTAAAAATATTAATTTGTTTATTTGTTTTTGTTTCTGGAATTTTATTTTCAATTACTAGAGTGGAAATTTCTTATAATTTAGTTTTTTCTTCTTCTTCATTCTTTTTTGGTATTTTATTTACTACTTTGATTTTTTATCTTTATCGTGAATATAAAATTCGTACGTTAAAATTATATTATTCTTATTATACAAAATTAATTATTAATATTGGTTGTTCAAAATGCTTGTTCATCAGTTTTTGTTTTCGCATTTGTTGAAAACTACTGTTAATATTGCTAGTGTTTATGGTATTTATCGTTAAAATATTTATAAACAAATTGCTGATGTTCATAATGTTATTGAACCTTTGACAGATTTGTATCAGAGACTTGATAAAGTTTTTTCCTCTTCTAAAGATGATAAATCCAAAGTAGCTCAAGAAACTTTAAAATCGGAAAATGAATTTTCTCTTTTTGAAAAAGATCAATTGGAATCTTTTCCTGAGGAAAAATTTAAATGATGTTTATTTATTGTTTGTATCAAGGTTTTTTTGGGTTTTTTAAATAATTTAATTCTTTAATTTTTTTGTTTCTTTCAATTAGTTGGTTTAGTTTTTTTCTAAGTGTTTTTTACTTTGAATGGTGATTTATTTGGTTATGATGTTGGTTATTTAGTTTATTTGAAATATTTAACTAATTTTGTTAGTTATAGTATTAGTTATATTTATAGTTTTTTTATGGATTTTTTAAAATCTTCATTAGAATTGTTATTGGTTGTGATTATATAAGTTTATTTTTGTTGATTCTTTTTCTAAGGTTCATCAATTTTTAGCAAGTTTTAGTATTAATATTTTTAGTATTACTTCTTCTGTTAGTGGAAAGATTTTATCAGTTGCTGTTGTTTCTTTAGTTGGATTTTTGGTTCCTCTTATATTAATTCTATTTTTAATGCGATTATTAAAATTATTGAAATTTATTGTAATTTATGTATTTCTATTTATCGTTTAATATTTATTTGTTCCTTATTTTGTTTATAAGTGTGTTAAAATATTAATATTTATTCCTTTTATTTGATGTTTTGGTTCATCGCATATGCAAATTGTGATTAGTAATTTAGATGATATTCGTAAACAATTTCTTAATTTTAAATCAAATCAAAGTTTTTATCCAATTTATCGTTATTAATTTATTTTGATATAATATAATTTGTTTATTTTAAAGAAAGATATTAAAAAAAAGAAATGGGACGTAATAAAACGTTAATTTGATTTGGTTTGGTGTTTATTTTGCAATTTTTATGTTAGTTAATTATGGTTGTTATAAGTTTTTTTTGAAAAAAATATTTAGCTGATGTTGCCCGTCATCAAACGGCTAAAGAAAATTTTCAATCTCAATTTGCTAAAATTCGTCGAAAAATTATTTTTGATGATAAAATTGAACCCTATTTATAGCAGAAATTAATTATTTAAGTGATGTTTATTCTGACATTTTCCTAAATATAATGATCTTTTTTGATCGTGTTTATAAAACTCTTTCATTTGATTTTTTGCGAGGAGGAAGTAAAATTATAAAGTAAGGTATATAGATCCTCTCTGTTGTTTGGTTGTAAAGAACGTAATCGGCTTTTATATTTTATTTTTTTTAGATATTATCATGAAGATGAATCTAATTTAAATTTAAAAGCTGTTCCTTTTGATTATTATAATTTTTGTAAAAAACATTTAGAAAGAGATTTTTTCTTTTGTTATCGATTTTTCAATAACACTGAAAAAATGAAAGGTTATCCTGTATTGCGTGAATTTTTTCAACAAAATCCCGATAAAACTTTTTTAGATTTGCGTCAAGATGTTATTGAAAATTATTTTTTTAAAATATGTAATTTTTTTGGTTTTGTTTTTAAAGAATCAGAAGTTTCTTATAATTTTTATCGTTTTATTTTTGATTATATGACTCCAATATTTGAATTCATTAATTTTGAGAGTCAATTTCAAACTAAAAAACTTGATATTAAAAGTGAACCTTTTAATACATTGTTATTGTTTTATCAAAGTTTTGGTGAGTTTTATGCTAAAGGTTTTGAAAAAAGATTTAAAATTTAAGACTAAATATGATGTTTATCCATTGACGGTTCTTCTGACAAAGGAAGAATTTGATCAAAAATCAATGTCTTTTAAAAAAAATTGTTGTCAAGCAATGTTAAAAAATATTATCCGTATGCGTTTTTTAATGTTTGTGCATTTAGTTTTTTATTTTGACGAACGTCAAATACATCGTACTCAAGATATTGTGAGTCATAGTTTAGTATTATTGTTTTGTTTGATTTTAATGTTGATTTCGATGATCCTTTTAAAGAATTTAATTTTTTTAAGGAATATTTAGAAAAATATGTTCCTGATTCTGTTTATTTGAAAAAAAGATTATTTTGTTGATGTTGTATATTTAAAAGAAAGTATTAATTGATATGGATAATTTACAACGTCTTTTTTGTTTATTTCTTTTTTAATAACTGCTTCTGTTTTGTTTGTTTTATTAATTTATAATGGTGGTATTTTTTATTTATCGTAATCAGCAAGCTAAAGAAAACGAAAAGGTTGAAATTGATAGGCTAATTGAGTAAAAGGCGAAAAATTTAAATAAAATTGAAATTGATAATTTAAAATTTATAATTGATCGAAATAAAACTGAAATTTAAGTTTTAAAAACTGAAATTAATTTACATGAAATTAAAAAAGATAATTTAAAAAATACAATTACTGAATTAAGATAACAAAACTTATGCTTAATTTAAAATTAAATATTAGGATTTAGTAATTTTTTTGTTTAAAAAGGAAAAACTAAATCCTAGAAAAGATTTTGATTTAATGGAAAATTTAAAGTATTATAATTTTGAATTATCTTTATAAAATATTTTGAAAAAAGAAAGTTAGAGCATTTGTATTTTGACAAAAGAAAATTTTACTTACTTATTTAAAAGGTTTTTTCGTCGAGATGTTACTTTTTACCTTATTTTGAAAAAGGTTTAACTTCTTTAAGTTACGAATCATTAAATCAGCGACTTTTTTTATATTATTGAAAAAAATTGGTTTCATGCTGCTAAACGTAATGCTCTTTATTATTCTGCTTTTCATCGTATGCAATCTCATCAACGTTCTCGTTGTGTTAAAATTAATTGTCAACGTTTTTTGATTTTATGAAAGAAAAGTATTCTTTAGATTATTTTTTATCTTCTAATATTGATATTTCTTCTTATTTTTTTCAAAGTAATTGATATTGCTTTTGTTTGTAAAAAATCATTTCTTTGTTTTTTGAATTAATTCGTTTAAATAAAGATTATTTTTATTATGATTTTGCTTGTATTTTAAAAGGTTTGCGTTTTAAAATTAATGTTGGTTTTTATTATTATTTTTACAAAAAAAATTTGTTTTATTATGCAAGATATTGAAAAAATAAATGAAAATTCTTTGTCTTATTATTATTCTCATAGTGAATTAGAAAATATCATTATTTTTGAAGAAATTTAGAATTTAATTCTTCTGAATATTTGCTTTGTTAAGAAATTTTTTCATTAATTACTTCTTTAAAAGAAAAATATATTTATTTTCTTTCGTTTCAAGAACAATATTTATTTTGGTTGAATCGTTTTCTTTTTGAAAAAGAAAATGATGATTCTTTACGTTTTTTTAGATCATATTTTATCTAAAAAAAGTTATCGTGATATGGAAATTTCATGTTGTTGTAATGGTAAAATTTAATTTATGATCGTGAATTTTTGAGTTTTTTTACTATGGGGGTTTTTTCTAAAACAACTAATAATTTTTATTATAATTGTATTATTAATTATTTTATTGATGCTTTTTCTAGAAAATTTAAATATTTTTTGAATCAACAATTTGACGATCTTTTTATTGTCTTTGGAAACTGAATTTACTGAAAAATTTATTGATTTTAATAAACAAGTTCGTAATCATAAAACAAAGTTTGAAAAATGCTTATCAAAAAAAGCTGTTTATAATTTTCATGATGCTCAAGTTATTTCTTCTTTGACTTTGGCTCATCATAATCAAGATGGCTAATTATCTTTTTCGGTTTTTAATTTGGATATTTTTAAATATATTAATTGTTTATTTCGTAATAAATATCGTGATTTTATAATAATTATTTGTTTAATCTTGGTTATGATGTTGAAATTGCGAAATTGAATGTTAAAAAACTTAAATACTTTGAAGCTTTTCAATTACAAACTAAAAATCATTCAAAAAGAGGTTTGGCATTTACATTTGATACTGAATATTGATGTTTTAAAAGAGTTTTTGGTGTTGATCATGAACTTTATTATTCTGGACCTAAAAGGATATGGCAACCTCGTTTCAGTGATTCTGCTTTTGCTTTTTCACGTTCTTTAATTTGTAATCGTCCTCCTAATAATCGTTATTGGTATACAATGAAAAAATTATTATTCCTCGTATTTTTGAATTTTGGGCTGAATTTGTTCGTTTTGTATTGCCAGATTTAAAATTATTAAATCCGGCTAGTAAAAATGTACAAGTTTTTATCCTTGTGAAGAAAAAGGTAGAAAATTTTATTCTAAAATTAATATTAGAGAATGTTGTTTATTGTATTCTAAAAGTAAATGCGAAATTTCTCAGGTTATTTCACGTTATTTAACTTAATATGTTGTTGGTATTAAAGATTCTAAAAACGTTATCTTTTTTTACAACAACATTATTTATTAAATAAACGTCTTTTAATTTAGTCTTTCTTGTTTTAAAGTTCCTATTAATCGTTATTTAGGTTTGTTACCTCATGATTTTTGCTGTTAAATATCAAAGACTTATTTATTTTGGTTATTTGGATCTTCTTTCTTTAGAAGAGAGTCATTCGCAATTTGTTAGGATCAAATTTTACGTCAATATTGTAATAGCTGGTGAAATTACTTTACTTTCTCAAGCTGTTTCGAAAGAGAAATTATTGGTAAGGCTTAAGTTATGCGTATTTTTCGTGATTTAGCCTTATTTATTCTTGTTACTATTTAAAGTTTCGTTATCGTCTTTTTTTTAATATTTGCAAACTAAATATTGTCGTGTTTTGCGTGTCAAATTACATCAATTTTTTAATATTGGTGCAATTTTAAAGAAAAAAGTACACTTTAAAAGAAAGCTTGCGTTATCATTTTTTTGATCCTTCTTCTTATCTATTTGAAAATGAGGTATTTGTCCGATGCAATACTTCACTTTTCTATAAATTATGGTTTTAAAATTTTGGCAATCTAAATGGTTGTCTATTTGTGTTGCGAAAATTTTAAAAAAATGTTTACTTTTTTAAAAAAGATGTATAATAAAATTGTAATTTGAAAAAATTGATTCAAAAAATAAAAAAGTGTGTTTTTTGCAGTTAATTTTTTGGAAGAAATCTCATAATATTAATTATGTAAACCATTGTTTTTATCATATGAAATTAGCTATTTATCTTCTTGATCATTATCAATATTTATGTTATGATTTTATCTAGCTTATGATCAATTCATATTAAAAAAAGCGATCTTTAAAATTTTCGCAGTTTATAAAAACCATACTGCACACTTTATTTAGTCCAAAAACTCTTTTGTTATCCTGATGATACATTAAAAAATAATGTCTCAAGAAAATTATGATTCTATTTGTGCTGGTATCGACTGTGATTTAGTGAAACCCGAAGCGGATGAAAAAAAGATTATTAACAGAAAATAACTGATAATTATGACTCTATTTGTGCTGGTATCGACTGTGATTTAGTGAAACCCGAAGCGGATGAAAAAGATTATTAACAGAAAATAACTGATTATAAAAATCATCAAGAAGATGATAATTTAATAAAAGAACTTAAAAAATCTAAATTATTAGTTAGTGAAATAGAAAGGGATGAACAATCATCATCAATACATATACAACCATCATCGAAAAATTAATTCATAAATAA
>JAOSIP010000022.1:0-8790 GCA_030586815.1 Candidatus Phytoplasma planchoniae | reverse complement strand
TTATGGTCTGCTGTAATCCATCATTCTTTCGTTTGACTGACCGACCATATCCATTCAGGGTTTATCGGCCCTGGCTATTGGTTAAATAGCACGAAATTTAGGCCTCTTTGGCGCCCCGATATTCTAAATGGATTTTAATTATAAATGATAAGTATTCCGAAATACAACAATATTTACTTCGTCATGTAAATAATTCATTAGAGATATTATCGAAAATAATAATTTTCAGCGATTCACCTATTCTTTTTAATGCTTTCAATCATATAATATGGAAAATTTTTGGTTTTTCAATATTTTTTATAATTCCTTTTATTTTTGAAATTATTAATCATTTTATAATTACTAAGTATCATCAAAAATTTCAAGAATCATATTCAGTAATAAACGAGTTAGTAAAGATATTAAAATAAACCAGATAAACAAAATATTAAGTAAAAAACTAATTTTTAAGAAATTAAAAAAATTTAAATATTTTAGTAAAATTTAATTAAAAACATTTTTTTATTAATAATATTTTTATTTTTGTGCAATATTTTTTAAGACTAATTAGAAAGTTAGTCTTTTTTAATTTTTATAACAGATTTTATTTTTAAAATTAGAAATTATATTTAATATCTTTTTTAAAAATTATCATTCTTCAATTATTATTATTATGATAAATAAGAATTAATATTTATTATTTTTATCTATAAACTAAAAAATTGTTTAACAAAAAATAAAATATTTACACATAGATGTATTTTATTTAATAGATATTTAGTCAATAAATATAACACCAAAATTACAAAAATTTTTTATATAACTTTAAATTTATATTTATACCATAAATAATAAATATTAATAAAAATTTTAATGATTATTAATTTTTATTTAATTTCAAAAAATATCTAAATATTTGTTAATAAGTATTAAAAATGATAAGAATAAAATAAATAAAAAGGAAATGTTAAATATGGTTAAATTAAAAAAAATAATTAAAATCATTAATTCCAGCATATTTTTTTTATTTTTATTCTCGATTATAAATATTAATCAAGTGATAGAGGCGCCAAAGAAACCTAAATATCGTGTGATTTAACCAATCACCAGGAATAAAATAAACACTGAAAGGCTAAGAACGTTTGTTTCTTTAAAGGAAACAATAAAGAATTACAACAGTTCTTAAAAGCGGATTGTGATGAAGTAGTTAGTCAAGAAGATACCGCCACCGAATGGGGATTCTAAGGGGTAAGCCTGAAATAGCCTACTATATAGATGTAATTTGATAAATCTGTCTCGTAAACTATTATAAACGAGAAGTTTTGAGTCTATCAACATAAGCAATCAGTGTTGGGTAGTTTAAAACCAGGAATTTCACCATTAGCAAAATGGTTAATTCCCCTAAGGAATCGAGGTTGATATTTAGAGTAACTGGAAAGGGGAATACTACTAATAATGAAATAAAAGTCATTAGGCCCAAGGATAAAACGACTTTTCAGTAGCCAGAAGAGTAAAAAACTTAATTTGGAATAATTAAGTCCTCCTAAGATAGAAGGTTAACGACCTTTATAGGGCTTAATTTATTGTGCAGAAATCCATAATATAAGCGCTACAGGCGATTATAATCAACAACTAACTAGTGACGACATTAAGTTAGTTTTCGCAAGAAGGTAAATTTATAGCAGCCGGATGTTTGAAAACTTGCTTGTCCGGTTTAGAGGGTGGTTGTTGTAATAAACTATCATAATAAATAATAAATTATGATATAGAAATGCAAATAATCTATCCATATATCTATAAATAAAGATGAATATATGAACGATCAAGATAATTTTCTTGAAAATACAAAAGATATATTACAACATTTAATAAAAACAAAAATTGTTATGAAAGTTTCAGTTATTTTACCTTAGAAGAATACCCATGTTTTATAATGGACAAAATATATTAAACGATCTTATTTGGAAAATTAAAATATCCCTTTTAAACAATTAGGCCCTAATGAATATAAGTTAATGTGTGTTTTGTCGGATAAAGGAGAGAGATAAAAAAAGATGATATTTATTCTTTAGAAGATTTAAAAACAAATGAGCAATGGAGCTTCCAATATGTATTTTACTTAAAAACAAATTTTTAGATCCAAATGATAAAAAAATGTACAGAAATATTTAATAAATTAGAACTAGAATTTAAACAAAAACAAATAAAAATAAAAGAGAAAAACGAATCATTAAATTATTTATTACAAGAAAAAAAAAAATTTTCTAATTTAGAAAACGATCTGAAATTACAAATACAATCATTATTAAAGGATAAAAAATCACTTGAAGTTGAAATAATTAATTTAAAGAAAAAAAATAAAACCTTGAAAACACTAAAAATGACAAAAATATTCTTAAAAATAAACAAATTAAAGAACTCAATAATCAATTGAATTTATTAAAAAAAATATTCAAAACGAAAAAGAAAAATATCAACAATTGAACAATTCTTTTAATAATAAACAAAAAAATATTCAGAAATTCGTGATTTTTTACATCAAAACTTTTTTGTTTTTTAATATAAAAAATAAAAATTTTAATCAAAATAATTTATAAATAAATATTTTTTATTTATATTTGAAATTGATATAATTTTATATTATCAATTATTTTAAAAATTAATTATTTTCATGCAACGATAAATGTTAATATTAAGTAATTCTAGAAATTAATTTTAAAATTAACAAAAAAATTTTGGATTAAATTTATTTTTAAAAAATAGAATTTAAGAAAAAAATGGATCTGTAATTTTAATATCATTAAAGAAATAGAAGATAAATATTGATAAATTATAAATAATAATAAAATATTTTTAGGAAAATTACCGATAAAAACTAATAAAATCAACTTTTAAAGTTATTAGTTTGATATATTTATCAAAGACAATAATATGATGTATTAAAGTAGAATTATATTGATTTAATTTTTAATATGATATATAAAAATTATTTTTAATATATTGAAATGTTATATCGAATTTCGTCATAATGATTTTTTTCTAATCTTTTTTAATTTTCTTTTTCCTTTTTAATTTCTTTATAAAAATATTCTTTTTTCTTCTATTTTTGTGTTATTTGTGATTGTAATTTTTCATTTTCTTTGTCGTCAATATCGTATTTTTGTATTTGTTGATGTATATTTAGGATATTATTATTTTTGTACAATTGACGGTTGCTTCAAGTTATTCTCAGATGTATGTAGTTAATTGTTTAAATTCATCTTTGATAATTTGCGAATCAGGAAGAGAATTTATTTTTTTGTAAATCGTTTATTTTTATTTGGCTTTCATTAAATAGTTTTTGCCATTTATATATTAAATCTTGTTTTTGTTTTATTTTCGCTTTTAATATTAAATTTTGTTTTTTCATTTTTAATAAAAACTTGATCTTTAAGCAGTAAAAAAGATATTTCAAAAACATCATCACAATCAAGTTCTAAAAAATAATTTTTAATTTTTTTTCCCATTGATCAATATTAATATTAGTTTTATGGTTATTTTCTGCTAGAGTATTAAATACTTGTATTGATTGTGTTTCTAAATCAATGTTTTCTATAAAATTTGAATCAAGTAATTGTCAGTTAACCCATATTGTTTGCAAAATTTGAATTCGATATTTCTTGAAAATAAATATTATTGTTATTTACATTATTAATATTTTCGCTAATATAAAAATTTTTATCTTTCTGACGCACATTAAAGTTTTGTATTGATACTAATGCTTTAGAATTTATTTCTTCTGATAAATTTGAATTAGACACTTCTTGAAAAGAAATATCATTTTCATAATCATTATTAATTATCGTTTTTTTAATATATATAAAAATTATTATAATCGCTAACAATATAATACTTAAAATTAAAAAATATTTTTTGCGCAAATTTATCATAATAATTATATCGTTTTTCTTGCTAAAAAATAATAAAAAATTAAAAAAATTATTTTTTTATTATTAAAATCACATTTTAAGTATTATAATATTTGATTTAAAAAATCTGATGTATTCTCAAAATATTAAAATAAATAATAAATATAAAATTTGGCTTAATATTTTTTTATTTAACATTATTTTTTAAAATTGTATAATAATGATATATTCAAATTTCCATATTCGATAATAATCGTTATTATCAGAAAGGCTGTAAAATTTATGAATCAATCTTATTTTTTTCAAAAAAAAATTATTAAGAAACTATCTTGATATTAATCAAGATTATAATAATTTATATAAAAAACATCATTATCTCTTGAAATATTGCAAACAAAATACCCAGAAATCAAATACTCAAAAGTTTCACGGAAATTTCTAAATCTAAATTTAAAATTACTAATATTAAATCAGAAAATAAATATTAAAAATATCAAATCCAATCTATTTCTACTCAAACCCAAAATAAAATTTTTAAAAAATAAATATAAAAATTTAATCGAAAAACCTCAAAATTACCAACCTTTTCAAAAAAATTTAAAACAAATTTATCAAAATGATATAATACAGTATAAAAATAATTCTTTATATAAATGCTCCCTCTATAACCACTCCTCAGCTGAGGAATAGAAAAAAATAAAAGGAGTTTTAATAATTAATGTTTAAATACAATAATCCAATTACAATTATAAAAAATTATGTATTAATTTTATTAGGAATTTTATTAATTAGTATTAATAATCATTCTATTATGGCGACAAAATTCAATACTAAAGATAAAGAAATTATAAACCATGAAATTAATGATCAAGAAGTAAACAAAAACTTTCGATTATTAAATGATATAAAACAAAACATTTTGACTATGTTAATCCAAATATCATCGAAAATAGATCTTAAAAATAATAAATATGCATTAATATCAAAGGATAATGATGTTATTCTTCAAATAGAAGAGTTTTTGAAACAGTCAAAACAAAAATACCCGGATTTAATTGGAGAAGATATTAGAAAAGTAACTAAATGGGTATTTTTAAATGGAGATAAAGAAGATCAAAACAAGATTTATAATATATTACAACAAATATTATTAAATTACACTCAATAACAGTTAATTAAAATTAACCTATAATATAAAGAATATAAAATCAAAGAAACCTAAATTCACATTATATCACTAATAATCAGTACCAATAATAAGATAAGTTTGACATTATATTTAAAGATTAATCAAAATAACATCAAAAACGCATAAGCATGATGATAATAAATATCTAGAAGTATGCACCAAACTAGAAGTTAAAGATAAAAAAAAGGTTGAAATCACTAAGTGGTTAAGTAGCATATAGTAATAATTAAAATATCTCTGGTAAAAAAATAAAGTTTTGGATATTTTTTAAAGCCAAATTATACCTTAAAATCATTATAATTAAATCTGTTAATAATCAAGATCAACTTAAAAGTTGGTCTTTTTTTGTTTTTTTAACAAAAATTAAAATAATATTTTTTAATTTATTCTAAAAAGAAATAATTTTTTTCAAAAAACTTTATTTTTAATTTTTTTTAAAAAATAAATAAAATTTAAAAAATATTTGATTAATTCGGGATATTATTTTTTTGGAAGTACTAAAAAAATTATATTATTTATAATACTATCTAAAAATATTAATTAACAGAAATTTATACATGATTCTTTATAATATTTGAATTTTTACTAAATAAAACTAATTTAATTTAAATTCTTATTATTTTTAAATATTAATATTTGGTTAAATTGATTTAAATGTTATTAAATTGAAAATTTATAAACTTAATATATTATTATTTATAATCATATTTTTATTTTAATCGGTTTTTAATAAATTATTAATAGATAAAATTAAATTATCTATTAGTTTTAAATAGTTTTTATTTTTTATTTCTTTTTATTCCTTAATTTCAATGGTCTATTATTTAAAAAATTTAATTCTTTTAAAACATTTATTAATATTTTTTGACATTTTTTTATTGAAAATAATTTACAATAAATATTTTTAAAGTGGTTATATTTTAGTAAATCCGATTTCAAACGTAACAATTATATTAAAAAATTTTTTTGGTTAATTTAATAAAAAATTATTCTTACCGTATATAAATCATATTTATTATTTTTTTATTTAATTTTTTTAATAATTTGAAAATATTTTAATATAAAAACAATTAATAAAAAAATTGAGATAAATTAACGGAAAAGGTTTATTTAGTATCCATGCAACATAAAATTATTAAATTATTAATTACAGTTTTTATATTTTTTTATTATTAAATATTTTTTTAATAATATTATTTAATCTTAATAATGAGAGCAAAAAATCCAAATTATTTTTGAATAAACAAATAAAGTTGCAAAGTTAAAACCAAATACACTTGAAGAGCAAAAATTAATTTTTATAAATAATAATATTATTGATCCTGATGAAGTTATTGTAATTTTAAAAGAAAGAATAGTTAATCAATTTTTAAAAAGAAATAAAATAGCAAAAGCTTTTTTGAATTAGCAAACAAAGATTTAGATACTAAATTTACAATATCAAATCATAATCCACCAATAAAAGATGAAAAAAAATTTATAAAAGAACTAATCAAGATTGATCCTCGAATAACCCTAAAAGATAATGTAATCGAAGAACTTTATTAAAGAATATAGAAACAATTATTTTACGCATATGATTTTTTTGTAAATTATAAATTAATTCACAATAAAATAAGAAATTCCCGTATATATCAAATTCATGAATTATACAAAAATCCTCAAATCCAAAATATAAAATATCCTTTTTATATAATAGTGTTAAAATTGATTTTAGAAGATAAAGAAAATGAAATCATTAAATCAAAGGAACAACTTAAAAAATTGCGAGTTAATTTCAATTATTATAATGTAATAGAAAATCGAATAAAAAAATGAAAAAGAATTTAAAAATAATTTAATAGCAATAGATTCAACATTGACATATCAACAAAATTTGTTAATTTTAAAAGAAAAGATAAAATCAATTTAAAGAAAAAAATCAATTAGCGAAATTATATAATCAAATACGAACAGAAATAGAATTATCTAGTTTCAAAACTAAAGAGCAATGCTATATTCAAAATGAAGAAGATATATATAAAAAACTTCTTGTTTACATCTGTAAATATGCCGACTTCGGAAAAAAAATTTTAGAACATTTCCAGAGAATATTATTATTAGAATATAAAAATAAAAAAATTATTTTAAATTTATATAATTCTTACTTAAAAAAAATAATAGATATAATGTTGGATAAAATATCAAATAATTTTATAACATGGTTGCCAACTAAAATAGGTATAAAATAAAATAATAAATAATCCTTTATTCACTTCATTTCTAAGACTTGAAATAAAAAATACTCAAAACGAAATTATTAATTTAAAAGAACAGATTAAAAATACACCGGCAACTCTAAAAAATTTAAAAGATACCAAAAACGAATTACAAAATAATTTTAAAAATAAGTTAAAAAATTATTTTATCGCTTATGATCAAAAAATTAATGATTTAAAAATAGAACAACTAAAATACACGACGAAAATGATCAAAGACACTATGAAAATTATCAAAGACACGATAATATTATTGATTTTGATAAAAGATTAAAAACATTAACTGAAATTGATCAAAGACAAGATAAAAGTATTATAGATTTTAATAAAAGATTTAAAACATTAACTAAAAATGATCAAAGACAAAATGAAAATGATCGAAAACAAGATAAAAGTATTAATAAGTTAAATTTCTGAATATAAATATTTTTATTATCAAGTGTTAAATTGTAATCTAAAATTATTTAGATTAATTTTTAAATAAAACTTTTTAGTTATTAAAGATACTAATAGACTTGATAATTATTTTTTTGTTGGTTTAGTTATCGATGGAGGGTTTGGATGAGCGTGATTTTGTCACTGCCATATTTATTAACCATTCAAAGAGAATGATTTCATGGCTCTTTTCTTTTCAGATGAATAAAGGTATAAAAAATACCTTTTTATGGATAAAGATCTTACTTATTTAAATTTACTTAATTATTTTAAATAAGTGATTTGAAATGATTCTTATTTAGTTATTAGGTTTATAATAAAATAATAAATACTTTTGGCCATATGTTATCATTTTTTTACAAATTCATTATCTTTATTGATAATTTGTTGCAGTTTCGTCCTCATAAGGAAATTTAATTTCTAATAAAGTGTTAGTTTGTTCGAAGAATCCATCAAGACTTGAAAAAACATATTAATTTTATCATCGATAAAGATGGTATCAGAGAATTTTAATTAAGATATTGTTCAAACAAAAGCAAACGCTACAAAGGTTTGGTTTTTAACCATATTCGTTATTTTTATTTTTTTTGTTCCATTTATAAGATTATTTTGATTTTTTAACATAACTCTATTTTTTTATTTTTTTAGAACTTAATGATGAGTCTTCTTTTTGATTATTTCTTTTTTTTATTGATATTAATTTAATAATTCTATTTAAATTAATTTGACTTCCTTTTTTATTAAAATATTTAATACCTTCATTTAAATCATCAATTGCTTTATCTAATAAATCATAATCTTCTTTTTGTTGATTTTTATTATTATTTTCCATTGCCATAACTGGATGAATATTGATTAATAGGAATAATCCTAAATAACTAAAACATAATGGTAAAAAAAAGATATAATTTATTTTTAATTGCATCATTTTAACTTATAAACCCCTTTTATTTATCCCTCAGCTGAGGTGATTTTATAGATAAAATTGAAAGGAGTTTAAGATATTATTTTTGAATTGTAA
>JAOSIP010000021.1:0-9687 GCA_030586815.1 Candidatus Phytoplasma planchoniae | reverse complement strand
TTACAATTCAAAAATAATATCTTAAACTCCTTTCAATTTTATCTATAAAATCACCTCAGCTGAGGGATAAATAAAAGGGGTTTATAAGTTAAAATGATGCAATTAAAAATAAATTATATCTTTTTTTACCATTATGTTTTAGTTATTTAGGATTATTCCTATTAATCAATATTCATCCAGTTATGGCAATGGATCTCTAAACGTTCTGGGAAGTAGTAGTAATCAATCTGATAATGATGATAATCATCTTACCATTGAAGAAATAATAATTAATTTTAAAATATAAATTTATGATAATGCAACCAAAATAACAAAAATAACGAACGAATAAAGTAAATGAATTAGTTGATTAACGATAATCAAAAAGAAATTTATTTAAAATTAAAAGAAAATTATCAAGAATTAGTTCGTATTCAAAATAAAGAATTAAACATTTATCAAAACTTATTAAAAGATGAAAATAATAACAATAACTAAAATATTATCAACATAAAAATTATCTTAATCTTATATATAAGACCCCTCTTTCTGAAAGGTCTTTATTTAACAATACTTATATCGAATAGTAAGAGACTCTTTAAACAAGAGTTTTTTTTATTTCTATTAATAATAAATGAATATTTTTATTAACTTAAAAGGAGTTTTAATAACATGAGCAATTTTAAACAATTAAATTAAAATTATTTTTCCAATATTTAGGATAATGATAATTTTTATTTCTGCTTATTTTGTACAAAAACATCATGATGAAGAATTAAACCAAAGTTTTAGGAAATTGCAGACCGATTAGAAAAAACATTAGATTAAGATATAAAATAAAATTTGATAATGGATTTGTTATCATATTCGAAATTTATATAAATTAGATAAAATCTGTGATCTATAAAGAGATAAAATAAATGAAAAAAACAGGCACAAAATAAAAATAATTTTGATTTGTTTTTTAAAAAAATAATAATAAAGCTTTTGTTATTATTACTTTTTCACCAAATAAATTAGAAAAGATAAGAGTTAGATATATCTTTATGCCTTTTAAAAAAAAGATCAACTAAGAATAGTTGATCTTAATCATTATTAACAGATTATTTAGATTTTAATATTTTTGATATGTAGTTATAATTAAACACTATGAAAATTATAAGCTCAGATTTTTGGATCGATAAACTAATATTAAATAATATAATTGATATATTATGGAATGTTCAGTTTTAATGATTTGTAAACTAGTTTTACGGATTACATTGTTTTGCCTATTAGGTATTTTTTTGACTTATTCTTAGAATTATTTGGTATAATAATGTCTTTACTAACTAAATTTCGTCGTGACCCACTTTTAAGAACTGCTGTAATTTATTATTGTTTTCTTTAAGAAATCGTTTCTTTTTTTATTAACCCTTTAGTGTTTTGCCATTGATTATTGGTTAGAAAACACGATATTTAAACCTTTTTGACACTTACTTAAATCATATAGTATTTTAATAATAAATATTTTTATATTTTGCCAAGTTAATTATTTTTATTTTTGAATTTTGTATTTGCTCTTTTTTGCTCGTATTATCTTCTTCATGTCATTATTTTTTTGTTTAAATTCTTGAAGCTGTTGTTCGTCTATCATCAACGAAGCTTTTTAAAAGAATAAATTTTATGTTTCATTAATATTTATTTTTTTGATCTAATTTCATTGTAATCTGATCTATCTTTTATTAAAAACTTTTTTAAATTTTCATAATGATGTAATTACTTATTTAAAATTAAATAATCTTTCTGATGTAAATTTAATTTATTATTAATTTTTTTAATTTCATTTTGATATTTTAAATAAATTTTTTTTATAAAGTTTAATAAATTATGATATTTATTTAAAATTTTTAAATTATTTGCTTTTTTAGATTCAGATTTTGGTTGTCTCTTTGGAGTGTTTTAAAAATATAAGTTAAATTATTATTTTTTGAGATTATTAAATATTAAAAAGTTATTTTTATTAATAATTAAAATATTAAAATAGAAATAAGCAATAAAAATATTAATTAATATTTTTTTATTTATCTTTTTATTCATTTGTTAGATTATTTAATTTCTAATTAAAATTTGTTTCTATTAAAAATTTTAACATAAAAAAATAAGAATAAAGCTTTTTTTGTTATTATTATTACTTTTTTATCAAATAAATTAGAAAAGATAAGAGTTAGATATTTTTTTTATGTCTTTTAAAAAACAAAAAAGATTAACTAATAAAGTTGATCTTCATTATTATTAGTTTAGTAGACTATTTAGATTTTAATACTTTTGTACAAAATAATTATTATTCTTAAGTATTATCTCAAATTTTTAAATTTTTTTTAATTAATATCATGTTTTAAAGTAAAAAAGCTTTATTTTTTTAAATTAATTTTGGAATTTTTATCTACTTAAATTTATTAAAAATGTTATATAGATGTTATTTTATTTTTTATATAAAAAATGCTTGATTTATAATTAAGATATTATTGGTCTCATGAAATTATCCAAAATAGTGGAAAATTAATTTTGTTGATTATCGGTAAAAGAATCTATATTATTATATATTTTTATTTTAAAATAATTTAAATTAATTATAATTTTAGTAATGTTTTGAAAAATATACCATCAAAAATAAAAATTATATTGATTAGTATTTACTTACAATTAACTATGAAAATAATAACAAATTTAAATTTTATTTATAAATTTGTCATAATAATGCCTATGATCAAAATTTCAATTTTTGATAATCATCACAATTTTTAAATATAAGTGAATACAAAATAATAATAAAATTATAACTTCTTTAACGCTCTTAAGATATAAAAAATTTTTTATTATTGCAAAATAAATTAAAAAATTGTTATTGTCTTTTTAGAAAGGAAATCCCATTATGAACTATCAAAATTCAATTTTTATAAACTGTAATACTTTTTATATAATCATCTTCGGATTAGGGATAAAATGAAAAGGAGATTTGATATAAATAATGATTAAATTAAAAAAACAATTATATTTTTGGGTATTTAGTTGTCTAAAATATTAATAATAATATTGTTTAAGCTTGCCTAAATGTTCATTTATGATGATTGTAATGAAATTACGGATCAATAGAAGTAATGAGAGTGGGAGAGAATTAACAAATATAATAACTAATCTAATTAAATCACTACAAGAATTAAATGCAAAAAATAAACTAATATTTCCATAAAAATTGGAACGTGCCAGAGGTAGAAGTTTTAATTAATGATTTGCAGCAAAAAATTCGTAACGTTAAATCAAATATAAAAAAAGAATAGAAACAAGTAAATTAAAACAAGGCAAAAGATCTAGTCAAGAAGATCTAAAAAAAAGAGGGATAAAACATTTGAATAGTTTAAAAGATTTAATTCAAAATCACTTAATTTTGTTAATAAATATTGAACAAATGATTATAAAATTTAAATCTGAAATATTTATATACAATATATAGTAGATGATTCAGAATTACATGATTTGATTCAAAAAATGATAACTCTAGTAACAAATGAAATAAATAACTCTAGTAACAAATGAAATAAATAACTCTAGTAACAAATGAAATAAATTCGCAATTGGAAAAATTTATAAAATATGAATTAACTGATGATGTTGAGAAAAATATAATAATGACCTTATACAGCAACAGATTATTTTCCTATAATTATAATTCGAAAAAAATTTGATGATTTTATATAAGATTTAAAAAAATAATTTTATCTGCAATCAGAAGAAGAATCTGATTCTCAATTAGATAATGAAGAAGAAGAATTGCATGATTACAAAATTTTTTCAAAATTAAAAAATAACATTGTTTCAGAATTAAATACTTCATTATTATATCATGAAGTATTTGAACAAATGACGGAAAGCATAGAAAATGAAGAATTGCATAATTCGATTGATGAAGTAATATTAGAATTACAAGAAAGATTCATTTCACACTTAAATTTAAATTATAACAATTTATATAATGTAATTACTGAAAAAATGATTATAGATTTAAACGATAAATTTAATGATTTAAAATTATATGATTTTGTGATTGAAAAAATAGCTCAAAAATAAAAAAACCAACTTGATTTAAAATTATATCATTCAGCAAATTTTTTGATTCAGGAAAAATTCAATTTAAAATTAACAAATTTAGAATTAGATGATTTAATTAATGAAACAGTTTTAAAAGATTACAGAAAAACATCGATTTACAATATGATAGTGATGATTCAGAGATTATTATTGTAGAAAAAGACAATGATACGATTATCACAGAATTAAAAGAAAAAATTGATGCGCACATAAAAGATGATTTAATATTATATGATTTCATTAAACAATATTCATTTATAAATAGTGAATTACAAAATATTTACGAAGAACTTTTAAAATAATTAATAAAATATTGTTGTTAATATTATAAAAAAAAATATTTATTAATCCAAAAATCCATCCTGCAAGGGGAGTATTTGGTGAGATAAATTTTTTTATTTATAACTTTTTTGATTTATATTATTATAATAGATTTTAGAGTATTAAAGAGTCCTAAATATCATGTGATTTTATTAATAAATTTGTGTAAAATATGTATAAATTAGTGGATTTTTTAAAAAATACTTTGTTAATGGCCCGAATTAGCGCAGCTATGTTAGTAAAACGATAGATTTGTTCTATAAATAAATGCCAAAGCACCTTTATAAAACGAGAATTAAAATTATCTTATACAAAAAGAAAATTAAACGAAACTTTGGAAAGAATTAATTTTTATCTCCTCGTGAAATATATATAATATTAAATGAATTAAATAAAGAAGATATAAATAAATTTATCACCGCAACAAATATATCAAAAATATTATACAACTACAAACAAAAGATAAAATATTAAATGTATATGAGGAATGGGAAAATATAAATAATATTATAAATAATTCTGATTATGAAACTATAAAGAAACTTCATTTGATGTTTGTTAAATATAAACTTTATAATTATGAAAAAATACTATTAATGAAATTTTGCGAATTCTAAATTTATCTCCGTAACAAATATATATAAGTATTTAATAAAAAAATATAGATAATTTATCATTACAAAAAAAAGATGAAATGTTAAATTTAAGTGCCGACTATACAATGTCTGAAAATATAGATAATATAAATTGGGAAACAATAAATGATATTATAAATGATGCTGATTTTGAAACTATAAAATAATGGAATTTAGATATTACTTTAATAATTTATACCAAAAAAATAATATATTTAATAATTAAAGCAGGACTTTCTTATACAAAGAGAGTCTAGATACCCCCTCTTTAATATTTAGTCATTGTGATTCAATTTATTTATTTGGTTTTTTTATTTGTATCGGAGGATATATTTTATTTATACACTTTAACTTAATATTTTTTTAAATAACTATTTTCATTTAGAAAGTTAAAAAAATTTTAATTTTATAAAAGGATATAGTGAACTCATTAAATTATTATAAATAAGGTTACAAATCATAAATCAATTAAATAGACGTAAATGATTCAAGCAAAAAGTATATTAATATATTTTATTTTTTATTATTATTTTATAAATAATAATATTTAGAGATTAATTTTGTGGTCATCATAAGAATTATTAAATTCCAATTGGCCTTTTTTATTATAATGTTCAATAATTTAAAGAAAAAAGCGATTTATTAAGTTGCTTGCATGACCATTTATTATATTTTTTGTATTTTATTTGTGTAGGTTACAAATATATTTATAAAAATTTTATAATAGATATCATAATATCTACTTTATTTAATTTGATTTCTTAGTTAAAAGGATTATATCTCAAAATGACCACTAAATATGAAACCGAAAATATTTTTGCTTATCTTGGTGCATACTTTAATTTAGAGATTAAAAAAATAATGGGGTAAAGCAATATATATAATGTTATTAAAAAATAAATTATGTATGTTACCATTATTATTAGTTAGTTTTTTTGGATTAATTTTAATAATAAAGTAATGGCGATGACAAATGATATAACGTCAAGATAAATTAAAATAATAGAAATATTAATTGTAATTATGGAATCATGTAAAAGATTACATGATTTATTATTAGAAAAAGCAAGGTTAAGACAACAATAAAATTCTAATGCTATTAGAAATAATAATTCAGAAGAAAAATAACAATTTTAATTAATCAAGCCAACGGAATTAGCTCTTTAAACTGAAAATATTCGTAGAAATATTAACAACAACCAAAATCAATTAAATAATCCTAGAATAATTTAAAAGAATTAAATTTTAATCATAAACTAAAGACAGGGAATCTTTAACACGCTAAATCGAAACTAAATTTAACAAAAAAACGTTTAAAAAATGTAAATAAGAAAGCAGAAGAATGATGTTTATTTTTTCAATATTTAACAATTTGCTATTTTATATAAATATATTACAAAAGATTTGCAATTACCAAAATCCTTGAACAAAGAATAAATTAAATTTAAACAATTCTTTTTTACTATTATTATTTTTTGTGGGGGGTTCAAACTTATTTTAAATTAATTAAAAATATTTTAATTTTCGTTAAAGATTTATTTTTGGTTATTTTTTCTAATAAAAACTATGAAACTTAGAAATCCAAAATCTCAAATAAGAATATTTATAAAAATAATGAATGACTTAAATTTAGCCATTGGATTTATAGTTGGTACTCTATTTACAACTGCTTTAATTTTTTTTCATCAAACAAATATTTTTTAATTTTATTTAATCACTAGAAATCAATAAAAAAGATGAAACATAAAAACCAGACCCTCCAAAACTAACAAATCATCTCTAAATCTTCTGAATCCAAGTAATGAATCAAAAAATAAAAATAATTTATAAAGCGATAATAATCAAATGAAAATTAATAATTTAAGTTAAATAACTTAAGTCAAATAACTTCAAGATGGTATAATCACTGTAAAAAATATATGAATTATTCATAAATAGAGAGTATTATAGGTAATGACTATTTCGGAACAGCACATTGGTACACGATAAACTTTTTGCTAGTACTTTCCGTTATTAATAATTTCATTCAAAAACAATAGTAAAATCTAACCAACTTTCATGTAGTTATTTTGAAAAAACTAACCTAAAATTCCCTGATACTGTTTATACTGATAATTAACTTGATATATTTTTTGCAAGTTTTGATGGTTATGAGGTGTTCTAAAATTTTAGACAACTATAAAACTTTAGACAACTTTTTGCTTTTTAAATATTCTTTAAGATTAACTATTAAGTTAGTCTTTTTTGTTTTTTTGATAAAATTAAAATAATATCTTTCTGAGTTTTAATATTTAATTTTGAAAAGTAATAATATTAAAAAAAGTTTTATTTTTGCTTTTTAATTTGGAGTGATATTTCCAGGAGGAGATTAATGAAATGATTATATGTAAAAATTAAATAAAAAAGTAATTGATATATGATTTTTTGTATATCATATTTCAATTTGCGCTTAATCAACAGAACTATTTTATATTTTATTATTTTTTTGATGTTGATGAAAATATTAATATTTGGTATAATTAGTTACATGTTATTAAATTAAAAATAAATTTAGTGTTTATAAACTTGATATACTTATTTTATTTATAATCATATTTTTATTCTAATTAAATTTTAATTTAAATCGGTTTTTAATAAATAATTATTAACAATTATTAGTATAAATTAATAAATTATCTTATTAATTCAATATTTTTTATTTCTTAGCTTTAATGATCTGTTATTTAAAAAATTTTAAAAAATTTAATTTTTTTAAAATATTTGTTAATTTTATAATTATTTTTTTACATTTTTTTATTTAAAATTGTGATATATAATAGATAATTTTTTTAAAATTATTATAATTTTGTAAATTAATTTCAAACGTAATAATTATGTAAAACTATTGTTTGGTAAATTTAATAAACATTAATTTTTCTGTATATAAAGTATATTTATTTTCTTGTATTAAATTTTTTTAATAATTTCTAAAAAGTATTTTAATTAAAAAGATTAATAAAATTTAGATAAATTAACGGAAAAAGGTTTTCTTATTATGTTTGAAAAATACCTAAAACATAAAATCATTAAATTATTAATTACAGTTTTTATTTTATTTTTAACATTAAATCTTTTGTTAATAATATTTTTTCAATTAAATAAAAAAATCATATTATTTTCTTCTAATAAACAAATAAATAATTCGGAAAAATTAAAAATTAATATAATGGATGTAATATATCCCACAATTTATGTAAATGGCTTATCTGATGATGAAAAAAAGTTAATTTCAATAAATCCAAATCTTTCTTCAAAAGAAATAATTTTAATTTTAAAAGAAAGGTTATTGAATCAATTTCAAGAAGGTAATCAAATAAAAAAATCTTACGCATTATCACAAGAAGATGCGCATATAAAAATTAATAGAAATTTATATTATTATGAACTTCCTAAAGATGAACAAGAATATATACAAAAATTACTTCACACAGAATCTAAACTTTCAGAAGAAGAAATAATCATAACTCTTTCGCGAAGATTATTATCAGAATATAGCATAAATAAACAACATTTTAACAAATATGTTTTATTTTTAAAAAATAAATTAAATCATAAAATGATTAATGCTAATTCTTTAAATATAAAAATAACTTTAAAAAATAAAGAAATACCAGATATATTATTTTATATTATGATGATAAAAACAGTTTTAGAAGAAACAAAATATAGAATAACTATATTAAACGAACAACTTAAAGATGATCAGAAATTACAATTAATTGAAAATGATTTAATGAATACTAATGATTGGTTAAATAGTGAGGAAAAAAAGATATTGTTAATAAATCCTCAAATTTCTTCACAAGAAATGATTTTAATTTTAAAAGAAAAAATAGCAAATCAATTTCGACAAAACAATCAATTGGCTAAATATTACGATGCAATACAACAAAAAGCATTGCCAATATTCCCTCACACTCCAAGATATATTTCAAATGAAGATGTTTATCTACAAAATATTTTTAATAAATATTCCTACAATACGGAATATAAAATAATTGAACATCTTCAAAAATTATTGTGTAAAGAATATGAAAACAAAAAATCATTATTAAAGTTATGTGATATAGTCTTAAATCAACAAATTTTTTCACAAATTTACTATATTACAAATTCAATGACTTTTGAAACGCATATAAATGAAATGGATCAACTTCTAAATGATCCATTGTATATTTCTTTTATTAGAATTCAATTAGATAATGCAATAAATAAATTAATGCAATTACACCAACATATAAAAAAAATACAAGATCAAGTTCTCATAGATTTAGAAGATAAACAAAGGGAATTATCAATTATAACGGAATCGCGTGATAAAATAAAAACAAAATTAAAAAATAAAAAACAAGAATTAATAGAAGTAAAACAGAAGGCAGCTGAAGATTTAACTGTTAAAAATACAGTCATCAAAGAACATGAAAAAACTATTAGTGATTTAACTCAAACTAAAAAAGATTTAAATAAACAGATCACAAAACAAGAAAAAGATATACAAGATTTAACTCAAGCCAAAAATAATTTAGAAACTGTTAAAAATACAGTCATCAAAGAACATGAAAAAACTATTAGTGATTTAACTCAA
>JAOSIP010000020.1:0-10134 GCA_030586815.1 Candidatus Phytoplasma planchoniae | reverse complement strand
TTTAATTATTATGCCAATATTAATAATTTGTTTTGACTCAATCCAAGAATATGATGATACCAAAATTCTTAAAATTGTTTTCACCGCTAAATACTATTATAATTTTTACACCAATTTAAATTTTATTAGGACAACTACACATCAACCCAACCTCTTTAGCAACCTTGAAAGAGAGGAACTTTATCCACCCAACTTTTTTTAACAGAAAGTGAGAATGGGGAGCTACTATCCACCCAACTAATAGCAAAATCAATAGGATAATCTGTAAATATACAATATAATAATTTGAAATTCACTCTCCACACAACCTGATCTAAGTAAGTGTTGGATCAATACAGGATCAAAAACCTCATGCCTTTGCTCTTTCCCAAATTGCTCATAGATTTTACTTTAAAAGCTCTTTGTCTCACGTGTATATCACTTTTCTTTTTGCAATACTTTGTATATTTCATGTATTTTATATGTCAAAAACATGTAGTTATTGTACATTTTGAAAACTAGCCATTTGAATTTGAAACTAGTCGTTATAGTGCCAAACGAACAAAATCTAATCAACTAGACCAAAATTGGTCTACTAGTTTATTTTAAATTGTAAGATAAAAAAACAAATGATCAGTCGACTAGTTGTTGAAATCAATTGACTGGAAAACCAAGGTGCTCTCGGCTTATTTTTCAGTCAACTAGTTTTTGTGAAAATTAGTTGATTGGAAAATTCTAATGCTCTTGGGTTGAAAATCAATCAACTAGTTTTAGGTTCGGTTGATTGGTTTGATAAAATTCTAGTTTTTGATTTCTAAACCAAAGCACTTTAGCCTTTTCAAAAATAATTTGTTTTTCAAAAACATTTTAAAATGATGTGAGCAATATTTTAAAAAACTTTTTAAGCAAAGTTAATCCTAGAAAGACTCAAAACTTGTTATAAGAAAAGTTACATATTCTAACTCTAAAGTCTTGAATTGAACTTCAAAAAGCTTGAATATGCTTGAGCTTATAATGAAGAATTCATGTTACAACAAAAACACACGAGCAAATTTATTAATACAAAACAATTGTTTGTTATCATCAAAAGTTATTGTGGTATTAGGGCCAACACAGTCAATTAAGAAAGGTTGCATCCTCAGGCCTGCCAAATATGATATTGTCTCCTCCAAGAGTAATTCTTTATTCATTGGTGCCAAGTCCTCCACAATCTCTCGTTGCACCACCAATAAGTTGGAAATTGAATAGAAAGACTTTCTACTCAAAGTGTCAGCTACCTTATTTGCTTTTCTTGGATGATAATTGATGGTGAGATCATAGTCCTTCAGTAGCTCTAACCACCGTCTATGTCTCATATTTAACTCCTTCTAGGTAAAAATGTAATTTAAACTTTTATAATCAGTAAAGATCTCACATGGCTCCCCCTTGGAAATGGTGCCTCCAAATTTAGAATGCAAACACCACTGTTACTAACCCCAGGTTATGAGTCAAATAATTCTCCTTATATGGTTTGAGCTAATGTGATATGTAGGCGACAACTCTCCCATTCTATATAAGGACACAACACAGGCCCCTCTTGGACGCATCGCTATATATAACAAAGCCCTAACTATTAACTGGCAATGTTAGAATTGGGGTTAAAATCAATCTCTCCTTTAATACCATAAAGCTTCACTCATATTCTTTAGTCCATTCAAAACACATGCCCTTTCACATGAAATGGGTGATAAGTAGTGCAATTCAAGAGAAATCCTTAACAAAATGAAATAGTAACCAACCAAGCCCCTCAAGCTTTGAACTTTGGCCATATTATTTGTCTGATGCCATTATACAATAGCCTCAACCATTTTAGGATCCATCGCTACCCCTTTGCGAGATACGATGTGCCCTAAAAATGCCACGCTCTCTAACCATAATTCACACTTATTTAACTTGGTAAACAACTAATGCTCATGTAGGATAGATAAAACTATTCGAAGATGCTCTATATATTGATTTCTACTAGCTGAGTACACTAATGTGTCATCAATGAATGCCACCATGCAACTATCCAAGGATTTCTAAAACACCCTATTCTTCATGTCCATGAATACAATAGGGGCGTTTGTTAACCTAAATAGAATTACCAGAAATTCATTGCGACCATATCTGGCCCTAAAGCTATTTTGGGAATGTTTTCTGATCCAATCTTTAACTAATAATAACCAAATTATAGGTCAATTTTGGAGAAGATCTGAGCTTCCTTTAGCAGGTAAAATAAATTATTTATACATGACAAAAAAATATCTATTTTTCATCATCACCTTATTTATTCACGATAATCGATACAAAGTCTCATACTACCATCTTGCTTTTTCACAAAGGCTACCAGTGCTCCCCACAGCAAAACACTAAGCCTGATGAATCCCATTTCAAGCAACTCTTCCAATTAGGCCTTGAGTTCCTTGAATTTAGCTAAAGCTATATGATATAGGGCTTTAAAAATAGGCCCTGTGCCCAAAATTAACTCAATTGTGAATTTTACCTCTCGATTTGGAAGTAGGCCAGCCAACTACTCTAGAAATGCAAATAGGAAATCACATGCTACTACTTTTTTAGCCACTTCTAGTGCTTTCTAGCATATATCCAATATCAAGCTAAAAATTCACACATCCCTTGTCAAGCATATTTTTGGCTTGTACAGTCAAAATCTAATCAAGATAATAGAAATCCATTCTTTTTCTTCTAGAATCCACCATCGCATAATGAGTAGACAACAAGTCCACCCCAATAATAACATCAAAGTCCTCCATATTTGATACAACTAGATCAATGGCTAATTTCCTCTCAATAATGATTATAGGACAACCCCTATAGTTTGTCATAATAATGCCCCTTACTAAGGTGCCTACAAATACAAGGATCGGCAGAAGACTACAACATATATTGTGCTTACTAATATAAGATGTAGATATAAAAGAGTGTGTAGAACCAGAGTAAAATAATACATAAGCATAAGATGACCCGATAAGTAAAGTACTTGCCACCACTGTGTTAGAGACCTAAGCCTCCTAGCAGGTCATAGCATATACCCTCTCGTGCGTAAGTGGTATTTTGCCCTTAGTGTCTGTAGCTAAATTATCTTTTTGGCCTACCTCCTCCAGTCTATTGGTTATTGAGGAGGGCTAGCTCTGGCACTTACTTGATTATTCTAGTGAGACTAGGGGCAATTATTAACTTGATGGCCCAACTAACCATAGGCAAAACATCCTCTAGTGTTCTACTAACAAGTCTTCCTAATGTGCCCTAACTTGCTGTAGGTCCAACAAACCATCTTCTCTAAATTCACTGTTTTTATGGACGTTCGTGATGACTTTTGGGAAGAAGTACTCCCAGGCCTCCTAGAATTAGACCTCAGTCTTAACCTGGCCAATTTGGATGGCTATGCATGATAGGTTTAGCCACCATGCCTATTCCTACCCTTGGTCACACTTCTGGCTACTATCGGCCTTGAAAGCTCCACCATTAGTAACCAGTGATACATGTTCCATGACCTTAGCTTGGGACACCACCTAAGCATAGGTGGTCGGCTTTATTGGAACTAAGGTATGTAGGTATTTCTGCCTCAATCTATACATAAATTGTCATATCTTGCCCTTATCAATAAGGATCAGGGATTGAACAAATCAGGACATCCAGTTAAAATCTACTTCATACTCATCCATAGTTTAGCCGTCCTACCTTAGCTTAAAAAAGGAATTCTCCAATGCGCTTTGAACAAATGGTGGGATGTATTGATCCAAGAAAGCCTCCTTGAAACCATCCCAAGTGCTTAGAGTGTTATCCCTTGGCCTTGAATGCTTGAGAGCCTTCTACTAGTTTTTGGCTACATTTATCAATCGGAAGATCTTGAACTATACTTTCCCTACGTCAGTACACTCGAGAATCAAAAATGCCTTCTCCATATCGCTAATCTAGTTTTTTTTTTTTTTTTTTTTTAATCAAAACTAGATCCTTGATCCCTGAATGTGCCTCGGGTCTAACCTTTGGGAAGGTCTTAAACAATTTAAACCCTGGTAGCCTCTCTACCATAAGTTAAGTAACATGTATTACAACGGAGGCATTCCACTACAAAGCCATAGTGAACTACTATAAAGCAATCACCAATCCTAAAATCCAAGTAGTTGGATTGGAAGGGTCCCTTTGAGTAGCTAGATTAGTAAAGTTTCTTCTTGATGGCATCTTTTAAATTCAGTGAACCATTTAGCATATCAATTTATTCAATTATAGTAAATAGTCACAGTAAATAGTTTACAAACAATTTATATTCATATGAATCCCCAAATGAAAATAATTCCCCACTCATCCTTACCGTGTTCATTTATTTTTATTTTAAAAAAAACAACATTTTTCCTTAAGCATCATAACCTAGGCTTTGATACAACTTTATCTGTCACACCCCAAGCCATATGGTGCAACAAACGCCACACATATGTAGGTATGGCCCACAAAGCGCAAGGCTAGGTTACAGTAGAATTTTCCATTCAAACAGAATATAAGACAAAAATTTTAAATCTACCAATTAACATAAAAAAAAATAGGTAAGGAATAAAATACTGTAGTTTTTATTTTGAATAAAGATAAAATCTACTAAGTCTGAAATATGCATAGGCTAGTCTATGCCTTATTTAAATTCCCAAAACATTTAACCAATAGCAATACCAAAATTATAAAATAAAAATTTAATAAAACATCCAAAAAAATGGCACAAGTGGCAAATATGAGAACATCTGTCTCATTTCCTAACCCTAGTAGTACCATTGGTATCTAAAATATTTTAAAATAAAAGGGATGAGTATTAAACTTAGTAAGAAAAAAAAATTTAAAATAATTATAAAGTGAAAAGTAATAATATTTAACAATAATTGGAAATATTCATAATTTAGTGCTTAAGCAATTATTCATTGTAAATAGTTAATCAATTTTAAACAATCAATCAGATACAATCACAAAATCCATATCGATACAACAATACATTTATAATACATAACCTTGATATAGAAGGTCAGCCAGTGCACTAAAGAACATATCGACAAGTTTGGGAGTTTTTCCTGGAGTTGCCAAAAAGTCCAATAATTTTGCATACGATTCATTGAGTAATTTTCATAATTTCAATAAAGCAAAATGGTTTGAATTATTCAATGAACAAAATTTTTCACAATTAGTCAGTTTATTTAGTTAAACTGAGCAACATAACAACATATAAGCTCATAACTAATTAGATAACAATTTCCATCCTTTCAGTGTACAGTCAGATAAATGCCAAAATTTTGTAGTGAGTTAGAAAAATATATTTTTAATAAGTAGTTAGAAAGTATATAATTCTCCTTTTCCTAATTAGTATCGTGCCCATGCTTTGATGACTCGCTCAATTAATTTATTGCGAAATGGGCAATCCTGGCATTTAATGCAACTAATCTATATTAAATCGCATAACAAATTGCCTTCAATACACATGTAATTCCCTAATTAAAACACACTTAATTCCCTTAATAATTAACCATTAAACCTCCAATTATTCCTCATTAATCCCATAAATTTTCATTTAAACCCCACATTAAACACCTAATTAATTTGTTTTAAATACACTAAATGCCCATTAAAGGCCTTGAATCAGACTTGGACTGAACCAGCCAGTTCAGTCACTATTTTAGTCTTCCCTTTTTTTTTTTTTTTTCTCTTTCTTCTTCTTCTTCCAATGCCAGACATCTCCCCTAATGTTTCCCCTACTAGTAACAATGATGACTCCACGTCTAGCGGTTGCCGTCGTCCTTGCTAGTGGCCAAATTCAGTAATACCCTTTACTCTCTCTCCTAAAGCCAGTAGCCACAATTGTCAGCTTTAGCACTATGCTCACCACCATTGTAGTACCACAATGATGCACCGACAACTCCCAAGGCTACCTTACTCTCCTTATTGTCTAGCACCATCATCACTGATAACCCTCTAATCCATTCTGACTCCCCATAGTCGGCACCACCAAACCCAACACTAGATATGTTTTTTGATCACCTCCATTGACAACTTAATGCCTCCTTTTATCCCCAAACATTCATTAAACATCTTCCTCACCCTTACATTCGCCACAACATCTCCATAGTTACTCTTACCCGAGAGCCCACAACTAAATACCCTTTTGGTTCAACCGGCTTTTATAACTCCTATCACCCGGATATCACAAATGAGATAAAAGGAAAGAGTGTTCTTACCCATGGCAACTCCTCAGGCGACAGCTGGCTACTGCTCACTGTGGCTATGATAGTTACTACGCTCCTATACTAGTGAGAGAACACTAGTTGACTGGTGCTTCTATGCTACATTATTCCACCACACACACACACAATTATTTTAAAATTGCAACCTAGGTCTTTTTATCTAACCCTAGGATTTTAACTCCAAAGTTCTTACTTCCTTCAATTTAACCCCAAATTCCATAAAATTCTCACATTTAACCGAAAATAATTTATTTAAGGTTTTTACTATTAACATATTGTCTTTAAATTTTTTGGTCACAATAATAATTTCCATCATTTTCATTATATCTAGGCTCATTTTGTTGTTTGGACTTGTGTTATGTAAGTATAGTATGTGTCTTACGCACATGCTATATATGTGCCTTATATACATGTTGTATGTGTTTTATATATGTGAAGTATATGTCTTGCGTATATGCAATACGTGTCTTTACACGTGCTATAATGTCTTACATATGTGTAATATGTGCCTTACGTATATACAATGTATGTCTTACGAACATATAATACGTGTCTTATGTATATATAGTGTGTGCCTTATATATATGTTGTACATACGCTACATATGTATAGTACATGTCTTACATACATAAAGTATGTCTTACGTATATGTAGTATATGTATATATATGTGCAGTATGTGTTTTATGTAAATTTTGTGCATGTATTTTAATTTATTTTGAACTACCAAATGACTCTTATACACAATTTGTAGTATGAGGAAAAGACCAGGTGGTGCTAGCAAGATAGTTTAGTGCCCTCTAGTGGTTGCATGAGAAGTTCAAGAAGTTGTGCTTGCTAGCAAGACAATTCAAAGTTCTTTAGTGGGCACATGAAGTCTAAGTAGTTTTGTTTTGTCAGCAAGGTGGTTCAAAGCACTCAAGTGGTTGCGTTTGAAGTGTGGAAGTGGGGCTTGCTAATAAGACAGGTTGGTGTTTTCCAATAGTTGTCAACATTTGATTTAATTTTTTTCCTAAAAAAACAAATATACTATATTTGGACAAAAAAAAACTATACAATACCATCATGATCATATTTGATTGGTAAATCAATTGGGAAAATCCTTAAAACCAAAAAAGCTAGGGATGTGTTCCTTGCTCATAACAATTCTTATGTATTAGAAAAAGTCACCATCAAACCTAATACATTGAGTGATACACTACTAGGTCATGATCTACCTCTAGCGATAAGTATTCTAACATTATCATGATTTTTAGTAGTATGTTTACAATTTTTCCTAAAAAGGAAATCCATATTAAAACTAATTTTTCCTAGGCATTGAACTTATCTCGTTGAAGAAGGTTTTCCCTACATATAAACTCTAACTCAAATGGTCAATTATGGCTAAATCAATAATATGACACGGTTGAATTAACATTAATTTATTGATAATTCATGAATAGACTTGTTTTAAACAGTGATTACTGGTGGGTGAAGTATGTGATTTGCAGGTGCACAATTTGATGTAGGAAAAACAATTAGTCCAGTAATTAATGCATTATTTTAATAGATAGGAAACAATCTCAAATATTAATTAAATAAAGTAAGGCTAATCATAAACCTCAATTTTAGAGTTGTAGTTTGTTTTGTGAGTTTGAAAAGGAAAATCTTTGGGAAATGTACACCACTAGTGTTTTTGTCTAAGAAACTTACGCAATTGTCGTACATGTTTTATTTAAAACAAAGAGAAAGAGAAGAGGACCTACAGATAAGGAGCCCTTGCAATGATTAATATAAAAAAGATTTAAAAATTACAAACCTTTGCTCGGTTTCCAGCCAAATCCCACTGGCTCCAACAAATCTCACAGGTACATTTATTTATGGCGTGATCATACAGTTTGACGATGAAATTGTCCATCAGTCCCTCACATATTTTTCTTTTAAAAGAGGTCCTTTAAACATTTGATTCTGCAGTTTCTTTATTATTTACTTATTTTACTAGATGTCTGTCTTTAATTTCTTCAACATTTAATTAAAAAAAAAAAAGAAAACTTTTTGGGTGTGTTTGTCACTTATTTTAAGCTAGCTTCAAATTTGAGCTTTAAATATTACTTGGTTGAAGGTTTCAAAACCTAATTTAGTCTAAGAAATATCCCACAAAGATGAATTTTAGTGGTTTGTTGTAAAAACATATATTTTGGTTTTGTAAGTGAACATTTTTTTCTTTTGGTCAACAATGCATTTGCTATTTGAAGCTATGCTCTTATACAACTCTCGTAACAATATACACCTAAAAAACCCACTTACCAAAATATTTCATGCTAGTCCCATGAATTGGATTCTCTAATTGGTGTATGGACCAAACATACTCACTAATGGTAATTTTTGCTTTAGACTCTTGGCTCATATGCCAACAAGCCCTGTAGAAAGAAAAGCCACAATTATTCAATAATAGTTGGACCCATGTTACACAAATTGTTATATTAAGGACAAAAAACATCAAGGCATACAATAAAACCAAAGGCCCAAAAGACCAATTTCAAAGTCTTAACATCCTCGTAAAGGCACATGGTTATTCTGATACGATGAAATGCCTCCTCTTCTTTATGAATCTTGAAAATGCTATTCCTATTTGGTTTAATGTCACACCTCAAAACATACAGGTGTGCAATAGATGTCACACTTCTACAAGTGGAGCCTATAGGAGTGCAAAGCAAAAATTTTAAACTAAAAATATACACAGATCTAATAAGCTGCCAAATATAAAACAGTATCTAAAACAAAAATCAAACTTCTTATATCACACACTCTAGCTCAAAAGTCTAAACTCAAATTATGAAATCCAAACCAATATGTTGACTACATGTCACTCCTTGATAACCCTACCTACTTATCAATATCTAAAAAATATATTAGAAAAATAAATGAGTATTAGACTCAATAAAGGATAAGCATTTTATAAAAATATAAAATCTTACCATTTCATTTCAAACATCATTTTCCAAACATTTATGAGTTATCATTTTCAAAAGCAACACCACAATATCTAAGTTTAGCAAAACATACACTAATGCAATACATACAAATACAACCATGTGATGTACCCACATGATATATGAGAATAATACGAGATGCATGACCTTAGTACAGGAAGGCCAGCTAGTGCACTAAAAAAGAATATACCGATGTGGACGGGGATTTACCCTCTCCCTGATAAAAGCTTGAGCTAAACCACCAAACACAAATGTTGTATATGGGACCATACAACACATTTATAAAAACAACTACTCAAAATAAACCACAGTTCAATATAAATTATAGTTCACAAATAACATTTTCTAAACATAACTCGTAAATAAATTTAAGAAATTCATAAATCAACACGAGTAAAAACCCAACAGTTCAAACACAAATAGGTATGTCGCAATCATAAATAAATTTCTTAAATTTAAACAAATTGGATTGAGAAATAATATATTTTTAACACAAAACTCATATTGAAAAATAAATTTCTAAAACCACCGTTTGAATCTTTAAACACTCAAAAGACTGTATTTTAATAAACAAAATTCCTTTTAGAAAAATATTATTTTCCTAAGTTTAGAAAAATCCCTTAACTAGAGATAGTAGGCAAATCCTCACCATAAACAAAGATCAACTCTACACAACCCAATCATAACTTAGCACACGAGCAAAAATGCCAAAAAGCTGCTAAATCTCTCAACCCTAATCATAAAGGTAAAATTGTCATTTAAAAGCCCAAACCAATTAACCCTAAGCCCCAAGAGTAAAACCATCAAAAACCGTCACAAAACACTAATCCAACACCAAGGGTAAAACCATAATTAATTCCACAATCAAAAATCCTCATTTGTCAACCAGAGGCAAAGACGTTGTTTTATACCATAACCCAAAAAGCTTAC
>JAOSIP010000002.1:63305-69382 GCA_030586815.1 Candidatus Phytoplasma planchoniae | reverse complement strand
ATCCGCTTTTATGGTCTGCTGTAATCCGGCATTCTTTCGTTAGCCTGACCGGACCATATCCTTTCAGGGTTTATCGGCCCTGGCTATTGGTTAGATAGCATGAAATTTAGGCATCTTTTTGGCGCCCACTTCTGCGACATCATATTTAAAATTTTCATCTATTCTATCTAATATAGAAAAAATTTCTTTATCATTAATAATCATTTGAATAGTTTTATCTTCATGTTTAACATCAAAAACTCTTTCAAAAATATGAGAATAAGAACTATGTCCAATATCATGTAATAAAGATGCAACCAATAAAATTAATTTATTCCTTAAAGAAAATTTTTTTTCTATTAATTGAAATTTATGAAATTCTAAAAAACGTCTAGATAATTCATAAACACCTAAACTATGGGTAAAACGCGAATGTTCAGCGCCAGGAAAAATCATATGAGCACATCCTAATTGCTTAATACGCCTTAATCTTTGAAAAAGACGAGTATTAATTAACTCTTCCAAAAATAAATATTCTAAATAAATATATCCATAAACAGGATCTTTAATAACTTCAGTCTTTGTAAATTTTCTTGGTTCTTCTGACCAAAATGATTCTAAAAACACAGATATAAACTCTTTCTTCTGTGTAAATAATTTTTGAATTTTATTTTTATTTAAATAAAATAAATCATATACACTACAAAATAAAATCTATTATTGATATTAAGTATGAATTCAATAATATCAAAAGTTATATTTTTTTATGATTAAATTTTAAAATAAATTCATAATTAAAATTACTGTTTCAATATCAAAAAATTACTATTATATTTAAATTTTTATTAAAAATTTACACAGATAAATATTTTAAAATCTTTAAAATAATCGAAAAATTAAATAATTTCAATTATACATTTTTAAATTTGTATTTTAATTAATTCTACTAAATCACCATTTTTTAAATGGAATGCTGCGGCATCATCCGTATCTATATGTAATTCTAAACTAAAATCTTTATTTACACGACACAAAACATTTTGCAAAATACCAGCTTTAATACCGCCTACTCGAATATTAACTACTTGTTTATCAGCTAAACATAAATTTTTAGCTTCTTCATCGGATAAATGTATATGTCTATCCGAAATAATAACACCTTCTTTAATAAATAATTTTCCACACGGCCCAATTAAAGTAGCACTAGCAGAATTTTGAATATCACCTGAACTCCTAACGGGAGCACAAAATTTATTTCTAATATTATCACTATTGCTAATTTCAATTTGTGTAAATTTTCTTAAAGGTCCTAATATACGAACATTTTTAAGAATTTGATTATCAAAACTAATAACATCAATTTTTTCTTTAGCTGCAAATTGACCTTTTTGAGTTAAATCTTTAAACCAATTTAGTTTATAGTTTTTACCAAATAAAATCTCTAAAGCTTCTAAAGACAAATGAGCATGTCTACCAGAAACCCCTACAGGTATCATTTGTTTTTTTGACATAATTATAATTCCTTCTATTTTTTAAAATTATATTTTGATATATTTAAGATTTAATGATAATATTTCTAATTAAAAAATACTTTTATTTTCCATAAAATTAGAATTACAATTCTTAATTCAAATCTAGATAATTAATAAAAATACAGTTTATTGACAATCTCCTCTAACTAACATACATTATAATATTTTTTACAAATGGTATCAACTATAAAAACAATAGCTTTTAAAGAATCATTTAAATGAGTAAAATGTTATAATTAAATAATAAATTTAAAAATTATTTTTAAAATAAAAAATTTTTTATTAAGGTGAAAAACATATATGAAAGTCGGAATTATAGGATTACCCAATGTAGGTAAATCAAGTTTGTTTAATACACTAACTGGATTAAATATTTTAGAAGCTAATTATCCTTTTGCCACTATACAACCTAATATAGCTATGATAGAAGTTCCTGATGAACGTTTAGAATATATTGCTAATTTTTTCAAATCTCAAAAAATTATCAAAACTCAAATACAATTTGTAGACATTGCCGGTTTAGTTCCTGGAGCATCTAAAGGAGAAGGTTTAGGAAATCAATTTCTTAATCATATTCGTAATGTTGATATTCTTTGTCATGTTGTAAAATGTTTTGAAAATAACAAAATAATACATATTCACGAAAAAATTGATCCTGTTTTAGAAAGCCAAATGGTTGAAACAGAATTAATTTTATCAGATCTAGAGCAAATAGAACAACGCTTAACTAAAATAAATAACTCCAAAAAAAAAACACAACAAGAGACAAAATTAGAAATACAAATTTTGCAAAAAATTAAACAAAATCTAAGTCAAAATATTTCAGCTAATGAATTAAATTTAACAAAAGAAGAATTTCAAATAATAAAAAATTTCAATTTATTAACTCTTAAACCTATGATTTATATAGGTAATTTTCCAGAAAATAAAAATAATTGTTGGGATGAAAATATTTTTTTTAAACAAATGAATAAATATAGTTTACAAACAAATAGAAAATTTATTCCTATTTGTATTATCGAAGCTAAAAAAAATTACTCTCCTTCTGAATTGAATAATAATATAACAAATAAAGAGAATAATGAGCAAAAATTTTTTTCATCTAAATATGCTTTAGAACAAATAATTAAAAACAGTTATCAACTTTTGAATTTACAAACATATTTTACTGCAGGTCCAAAAGAAACAAGAAGTTGGTCTTTTTTTAAAGGTTCTACAGCTCCTCAATGCGCTAAATCAATACATACAGATATTCAAAAAGGCTTTATCCGAGCAGAAATTGTTAATTATAATGTAATTATAAAATATAGCAATATTAATCAAATAAAAGAGAAAGGTAAATTACGTTCAGAAGGTAAAAATTATATAGTTCAAGATGGTGATATTATAAATTTTAAATTTCGTGTCTAAATCCATCTAACTCCATAATATTAATATATTATTGATATATTTATTAATTGTCATATTGTTATTAAAGTACAAAAGGAAATGTAATATAAAAATGAATCAAAAAAATAAAAATTATACTAATACCTTGTCTATGCCCAAAACTGATTTTCCAATGAGAGGCAATTTACCTCAAAAAGAAATAGAAATAGAACAATTTTGGAATAAAATTAACTTATATCAAAAAAATTTAATAAAAAATAATCAAAATCCAACATTTATTCTACATGATGGTCCTCCTTACGCTAATGGCAATATACATATAGGTCACGCCTTAAATAAAATTTTAAAAGATTTTATATTACGATTTAAAACTATGCAAGGATATAATGCTCCTTACATACCTGGATGGGATACGCATGGATTGCCAATAGAAATTGCAGTTTTAAAAAAAAATTCTAAAAATAAAAATTTACCTAAAAATATTTTTAACGAAGAATGTAAAAAATTTGCTTTGAATTTTGTTCAAAAACAAAAAGAAAATTTCAAAAGATTAGGTATTTTAGGAAATTGGGATAATCCTTATTTAACTTGCGATAACAAATATATAGCGAATCAAATTCGAATTTTCGCAAAAATGTTAGAAAAAAAATTAATTTTTAAAAAATTAAAACCTGTTTATTGGTCTACTTACTTAAACTCATCTTTAGCCGAATCAGAAATAGAATATCATAAACACCAAACTTGGTCTATTTTTACAACCTTTCAAATAATAAATAATAAACATGAACATTTTTGGGAAAATGTAAAAATAATAATTTGGACTACTAACCCTTGGACTTTATCTTCTAATGAAGCGGTTTGTGTAAACCCAAAAGCTAAATATTATTTAATTAAAGTTAATCAAAATCAAAAATATATTATAGGATCCCAGGTTTTAGCAAAATTACAAATTAAATTTAATTGGAATAAAATTGATATTATAAAAGTATTCACTGGTAAAGAATTAGAAAATTTACAATACAAAAATATTTTATTTAACAAAATTAAACAAATCATTTTAGGCGAATTTGTCTCTGATCAAGAAGGTACTGGTTTAGTTAGTATCTCACCAGGACACGGGCAAGAAGATTTTATAATAGGACAAAAATATAATTTGAAAACAACTTTTAGCATCGATAAAAAAGGTAATATGACTGAATTATCTCCTCAATACCAAGGGATTTTTTTTCAAAAAGCTAATGATTTAATAATAGAAGATTTACAAAAACAAGGAATTTTAATTAAATCAGAAATAATAGAGCATTTATATCCGCATGATAATCGTATTAATAAACCTATTATTTTCTTGGCTTTATCACAATGGTTTATAGATATTCAAAGTATAAAACCAAAATTATTAAAAGAAATTGAAAATATTAAATGGTTTCCTCATTGGGGAGAACACAAAATGCAAAATATGATAATAAATCGTGAAGATTGGAATATCAGTAGACAAAGAAAATGGGGAGTACCTATTCCAATATTGTATGATGAGAATCAAACACCCATTATTGATATCAATATGATCAATCATTTTGCAGATTTATTTGAAAAATATGGAAAAAATATTTGGTATGAATGGGAAATTTCAGAATTATTACCTACAAATTATCTCCAAAAAAATAAAAAATATCATTTATTTACTAAAGATCTAGATATTATAGATGTTTGGTTTGATTCTGGAACTTCATATAATGTAATACAAAATATTTCTTCAAATTTTTTTCAAGCTGATTTATGCTTAGAAGGTTCAGATCAGCATAGAGGATGGTTTCATTCATCTCTAATTACTTCAGTAGCTACATTTAATAAAGCAGCTTATCGACAAATTATTACTCATGGATTTGTTTTAGATGGTAAAGGACAAAAAATGAGTAAATCCAAAAACAACATTATAGAACCCCAAAAAATAATAAAACAAAGCGGAGCTGATGTATTAAGGTTATGGGTAGCTAGCACTAATTATAAAAATGATGTAAAAATAGATTGTGCTATTTTAAAACAAATAGAAGAAAAATACCGTAAAATACGTAATATTTTAAGATTTATGTTAGGCAATTTATATGATTTTAATACAAAAACAGATTATATTATTTTACAAAATAGAACTTCTTTGCATAAATTAATAATTTTAGAATTTAAACAAATAGTTAAACAAATTATAGAATCATACGAAAGTTATAATTTTGAAAAAATTATAAGTTTATTATATCCTTTTATAACTATTAGAATAAGTGCTTTTTATTTAGATTTTACTAAAGATATTTTATATATCGAAATGCCGAATTGTAAAGAAAGAAGAACTATTCAATCTAATATATACGATTTACTTTTAGATTTACTAATTATTTTAACTCCTATTTTACCTCACACAACATCAGAAGCCTATAATTATTTAAATATTCAAAGTTCTAAACAAGAAGATATTTACTTAGAAAATATGCCTACCATACAACAAATAGATGATTTTATAAAAAAATTTACGCCAAAAGATGTTAATTTAGAAGAACAAAAAGCTTATCAAAAATTTTTAGCATTAAGAGATATAATATTAAAAAAATTAGAAAATGCTAGACAAAAACAAATTATTAATAAATCTCTAGAAGCTAAAATAATTTTAGAATTGACCACAGAATATTTAAATATAATAGAAACATTAAAAATTAAAAATTGTTTACATCAATTATTAATTGTTTCAGAAATTAATATTATAAAATCATCTAAACTTGAGATTAAAATTATTAAAGCTACAGGAAAAACTTGCCCTCGTTGCTGGAATATAGTAAATTATAATAATTATAAAGAATTATGTAATCGATGTAACTCAGTAATAAAACAATTGAAAACCGTATTAATATAATCAAAAATTCCAAAAAATAAAATAAAAAAATAAGAGTAAAATTTATTTTTACTCCTATATTTTTTTAAAATAATTTTGGGTTATTGGTAATTAATTTCCAATTAAAACAGGAACAGGAACAACCCAAACATTCGGTAAATTTTTTTTAAAATTATTAGAATTTATCAATTTATTCATAATAATCTCGCCATATTTATGATTTAATTTATCTATTTTTTGTTTTAATTCACCAATATCATTTGTAATTTGTGTTTCAGACATATCAGAAGTAGCAATAA
>JAOSIP010000002.1:0-63205 GCA_030586815.1 Candidatus Phytoplasma planchoniae | reverse complement strand
TTTGAGATTTTAAATCACCTAATTCTTTTAATAATTGTTTTTGTTCCGATTCTAATGCAACAGGATGATAATCCTTACTCTTTAAAATAGTATCTAATTTATCTAATTTTTTGATAGATTTTTGACGCAACATCAAAACATCTGCACTATTCATAATAATCTCACCATATTTATGATTTAATTTATCTATTTTTTGTTTTAATTCACCAATATCATTTGTAATTTGTGTTTCAGACATATCAGAAGTAGCAATAATTTGAGATTTTAAATCACCTAATTCTTTTAATAATTGTTTTTGTTCCGATTCTAATGCAACAGGATGATAATCCTTACTCTTTAAAATAGTATCTAATTTATCTAATTTTTTGATAGATTTTTGACGAAAAACAAACATATTATCAGAAGAATTATTGGGTAATGCCGTTAATTGATGTAATTTATCTTTAGAAAAATCAGATAAACCTAGAATTTTTGTAATCGGAGTAAAATTAAACTTCTTAATAAAAAAGAAACTTATCATTAATAATATAATAAATAATATAAAAATAATAAATGATGAAAAGAAAATTCCTCTAGGCGGAGATATTTTATTTTGTAAATCGTTATTATTAAGATTAGATTTTGATAAATGATAATGAGTAATAGCAGATGATTTATTAAAAAAATTTAATTTCGGTAACAAACGTAAAATATTAATAATTAAACTAATAACCCAAATAGCTAAATAAACTAAAATAAACATAATTAAACCAAAAATAATATTAATAAAATAATGATAATAATTTTTAATAAAATTAAAAATACCACTTAGATAAATTATAACATTTTGTAAATTCACAAAAAACTCCTTTTTTATAAAATATTTAAAAAATATTTTAAAAACTTAAACAAAATTAAGTTTAAAAAACAAAATTTTTAGATTTAAAATTTAATTTACTAGAGGTTAACTTTATATTAAAAAATATAACTTAATCATTAGGAATTATCGAAAATAAAAATGCAATTACATCTATATTACATAACCAATCACCTCCTTTTATAAAAAATCTAAATCATAATTATAAATTATAAAAAAGATATGTTTTAATCAAATAAATGAAATTTATTAATATCATTTTATTAAAAATATTTTATTGACATTGTTTTTCTTATTTGTTAGAATGAAATTCAGAGTATATCATCATTTCAATTTTGATAAAAATTAATTTTTTATTAATAGAAAATTTTCTATATAAAAGTTAATTTGAAAAAAATTACTATATTTTTATCCAAATAAGATTAAAATAAAAATATAAAGATATGAAATAGTTAAATATTTTGTAAAAATTAATTAAACAATTGATCAAAAGGAGCAAAAAAATCCACCAAAATGAAAGAATATGAATTAATGTACATTATAAAACCCAATATAAGTCAAGAACGATCGCAAGAAATAGTAGAAAATTTAAAAAAAACTTTTATCAAAAATAAAGATATTAATTATTTTGAAGAAATTATACCTGCTTCTATAGAATTAAAAGAATTAGCTTATCCAATTAAAAAATTCCAAAAAGGATATTATGTACAATCAACAATTAAAGCAGATAATACGTTTGTAGAAAAATTTAATCAATTAATGCAAATAACTGAAGAAATACTTCGTTTTCTTATTATCAAAAATAAAACACATAAATTAGGAGAAAATAATGTTAAATAGGGTATTTTTAATAGGCAGAATAACGAAAGATCCTGAAATAAGATTTACAAAAGAAACTAACGTACCTTATGTTATTTTTAATTTGATAATAGATAGAGGATATACAAACCAAGAAGGAAAAAAAGAATCAGATTTAATTCGTTGTATTGTTTGGGATAAACAAGCAGAAAGTTTAACTAGATACATTACTAAAGGAAGTTTGTTAGCTATAGAAGGCCGAGTTAGAACAGAAATTTACGAAGATCATAATAATCAACAAAAAACAACTTTTGATACAAAAATTTTATGCACAAATATTAAATTTTTAGAAAGTAAAGAATATTCAGATTATAAAAAAAATAAACAAAAATCAGAATATTCCAATCATTTATTAGATGTCGAACAAAAATCACATAACGGAGATATAAAAAAAAATAATCAAATTTTTTCCGATATTAAAGAAGATGAAGATGAATCGCTTTTTTAGAAAATTAAAATTTTATAAGGAATATAAATAAAACTATAAATATGCAAATGATTCGAAAAAAATATTTTAAAAAACGTCGTAAAGTATGTTTTTTTACACAAAATAAATTTACTAATATAGATTTTAAAAATATAGAAATTCTAAAAAAATTTATAACTAGTGAAGGTAAAATTTTACCATCTAGAATAACCGGAGTATGTGCTAAATGGCAAAGAAAATTAGCTACAGCTATAAAAAGAGCGCGTCATATGGCCTTAATACCTTTTGTCGAAAAGTAAAATATTTATAAATAATAAACAAGTTTTATCTAACTTGTTTTGTTTTTTTATATAACAAAATTTATATATATTTGCCCCCCGTTTTTTTTAGAAAAGAAAGTTTAATGATTAATTATGTTAACATTAAGAAAAAAAAATCTCAATTATAAAAAAATTTTTTTATTTATAATTTTGATTGGTACATTTCTATATATGACCTTCCTTGACTATGATAACATCAAATTATTAATTCACAACCCAAATAAAGAAATTCAAGAAGTAAAAAAAATTATTATTAAATTGTTTTTTAGTATTCTTGGCAAATTAGTAATCTTTTTTATCTTTTTAAGTATTTATATACATTTTCAACGTAGTTTAAAAATTAAAAGATTACAAAAAAGATTAGCTTTATGGTCTAAATTATCTTATTATATAGACAAAATAGGTGAAGAAGTTTTTAACGAATTAACTATAGGAATTATAGTGATTAATACAACTAATAATACTATTGAATGGATAAATACTTACGCTAACAAAATATTTAATAACCCTGACATCAATATATCTTTAAACTTAATCAATAACCAAATGAATGAATTATTAAATATTAAAGAAAAAGAACAACAAATAGTTTTAAAAATCAAAGATAAATACTTTGATTGCTTATATAAAAAAGAATTTAATGTTTTTTATTTATTTGACGCAACTCAAAGAGAAAAGGTACAAACTCTTTATCATCGATCAACACCAGCTTTAATATTTTTATCTTTTGATAATTTAGAAAATTCTTTAAAAAATTTAGATTTTTCAGAGCAATCACAAATTAAAGTAGAATATTTAAGCGCTATTTCAGATTTCTTCGAAATTTATGAAACTTATTTAAAACAATTATCGGATGATAAATTTTTACTTTTATTAAAAAGAGAACAATTAGAAAATATGATATTAGAAAAATTTTCAATTTTAAAAAATATAAGAAATATTTCTGAAAAATATAAATTAAATATCACTTTATCTATGGGAATCGCTTGCTATAATCTACCTTTTAACCAATTATCTTATTATTCTCAAAGCGCATTAGAATTAGCACAAAAAAGAGGAGGAGATCAAGTAGTAATTAATATTGAAAATCAAAAAATTCAATATTTTGGAGCGACCAAAACCTCTTTAAATACCAACTCTAAAATAGTATCTAGAGTTAATTCAGAAATCATTAAAGATCTAATTCAAAAACATAATAATTGTTTTTTTATGAGTCATAAGAATCCAGATCTAGATGCTTTCGGTTCTATGATTGCTATTTATAAAATAGCATCTATTCTAAATAGCGATCAAGATCATTATATTATTATAGATACAATTTTTATGGAAAAAAATTTTAAAAATATTTATAAAAATTTAAATAAAGAAAATCCTAAGCTTTTCAAAAATATTATTAATGCTAATAAAGCGAATAAAATAATAAATAAAAATTCCTTAATTATTATTGTAGATAATCAACATTTAGAAATTTTAGATAACAATGAATTGTTAAATTTAACTGATAATATAATTATTATCGACCATCATCGTTCTTCAGAAAAAATTATTTCTAACAAATTCGCTTATATAGATGCATCAGCTTCATCAACTATAGAAATGATAATGGAATTAATATACTTTTTAAATCATCCAATATACATTTCGCCATTAGAAGCTACCATTATGTATGGAGGGATGATTATTGATACTAACTTTTTTACCTCCCGAACTAGTGCAAGAACTTTAGAAGTAGCATCGCGTTTAATTAATATGGGCGCTGAAATTCAAAAAATTAAATTATGGTTAAGACAGGATTTTGATCAAATTTTAGAAATGAATAGACTATTATCTCGTATGGAAATTTATATGAAAAAATTTGCTATTATAACGAGTGATAAACCGATTAATAATCGTTCTTTTTTGGCTAAAGTAGCAGAAAATTCTTTAAATGTACAAAATATTGAAGCAGCTTTTGTAATAGGAGAATTATCCGATAATCAAATAGGTATTAGCGCTAGATCATGTAGCGATAATATCAATGTACAAATTATTATGGAGCAAATGAATGGAGGAGGACATATTAATAGCGCAGCTTCCCAAATTAAAAACAGTAATATTGATAATGTTTTATTAGAATTAAAAAACATTTTAAAAAATGAATATCAAGAAGGAAATGAAAATATGAAAATTATTTTATTAGAAGACTTGAGTGATAAAGGTAAAAAAGAGGAAATTATTCAAGTTAATCCTGGTTTTGGTAACTATTTAATTAGAACTAAAAAAGCTCTTTTAGCTAATCCTCAAAATATTAAATATTTAGAACAAAATAAAAAAATACAAGAAGAAAAAGAACAACAAAAAATTATATTGATGACTAAATTAAAAGAAGAAATAGAAGATAAACAAATTACTTTTCAAATAAAAATTGGCCCAAACGGCGAAATTCATGGCAAAATAACTCCAAAAAATATTATAGATGAACTATATAAAAGTCATAACATTTTATTGGATAAACCCAAAATAATTTTAGATAATGAAATTAATGCCTTAGGTATTTATAAAGCTAATATTATTTTAAAAGATAATATTATAGCAGCTTTAACAATTAACGTAAAAGCTAAAAAATCATGAATGAAAATATAAAACTACCTTATTATGCAGAAGCAGAAAAATCAATTTTAGGAATTATTTTTTTAGAACCTAAACAAATTATTAATGTAATAGGACGTTTGGAAGTTAGTGATTTTTTTAATCTTAATAATCAAAAAATTTTTCAAGCAATTCAAGAATTATTTGAAACATCAAAATCTATTGATTATTATTCAGTATATACATTATTAAAAAATAAAAATATTCATATAGATGGCGGACAAAATTATTTAATTCAATTAGGCGAAATAATTCCATCCATTTATCATTTAGAAACATACATTAACTTAGTCAATGAAGCAGCTGTTAAAAGAAATATCATTCAAACTGCTTCTTCTATTGTGCACGAAGGATTAAATAATCCTGATATTGAACCACAAAAATTTTTAAATTTAGCAGAAGAAAAAATTTTCCAAATTTCTAATAATAAAAGTAAAACCAATAATTTCATTAAAATAAACAACTTAATCGAACAAGTGCAAAAAAACACTATAAACAATTTACAAAATAAAAATATTATTGGTATAAGCACTGGTTATACTAATTTAGATGAAGTAACCTTAGGATTTAAAAAAGAAGAATTAATCATTATTGCTGCTAGACCTTCTATGGGAAAAAGTAGTTTTATGACCAATTTAGCAATTAAAATGGCTCAAAAAAATAATAATGCTCAAACTTATGTAGCAATTTTTAGCTTAGAAATGTCTAATGAACAATTAGTAACAAGGATATTAAGTGCTCAAAGCGAAATACCTCATAAAAATATTCAATTAGGATTTTTAAATCAAAATCAAAAATCTTTGCTAAAATTAACAGCTGATAAATTAAAAAAATTAAATATATATTTTGATGATTCAGTAGCAGTAAATATTTTAGATATAAGAACGCAATGTCGTAAATTAAAACATCAACAAAAATTAGATGTAGTAATTATAGATTATTTACAATTAATCAGAAAAAATAATCAAAATAATCGACAATATGGTTTTAATAATCGCCAAGAAGAAGTTTCTGATATTTCAAAAAGCTTGAAACAAATGGCTCGTGAATTAAAAATACCAGTTATAGCTTTATCCCAATTATCTCGAGAAGTAGAAAAAAGAGAAGATAAAAAACCTATTCTATCAGATTTAAGAGATTCAGGGAGTATCGAACAAGATGCTGATATAGTTATGTTTTTATACAGAAAAGGATATTATTCGAAAGAAAAATATAGTGAATATAATATCGACTTAGGGCACACAGAGTTAATTATTGCGAAAAATCGTCAAGGTATTACAAGCACTAAATATTTTAATTTTGATTCTAATTGTTTATTATTTAATGAAACTGACCACTTATAAATAGAATAAATTAAAATAGGATGATACAATAATTTAGATGTTTGATAAATTAGAATTAATAAAAAAAAAATATTTAAAAAATCAAAAAAAAATATTAGAAAACCCAAAAAATTTTCAAAATATTAATTTATTAAAAGAAATGAATAAACTGCAAAAAATTTTTTTTGCTTACGAAGAATATATTCAATTAAAAAAAGAGTATAAAACAATACAAAAAACATTGTCTCAAACAAATTATAAAATTTTAGAAAAAGAAATAATCCAATTAGCAGAAACAGAAAAAAATAGTTTAATTATCAAAATTAAAAACAAAACTAATCAATTAAAAAAACTATTATCTCCAGAACAATATAACGCAGAAGATAAACAAGATGTAATTGTAGAAATTAAAAAAGGTATAGGCGGGCAAGAATCTAATTTATTTGTATCAGATTTGTTTAGAGCTTATAAAAAATATATAGAATATAAAAAATGGAAATTAGAAATTATCAATTTATTATCTACATCTAAAGAAGGTATTTCGTCTGTTGAATTTGTAATTAATGGAAAAAATGTGTTTTATTATTTAAAATATGAATCCGGAATACATCGAGTACAGCGTATCCCGAAGACAGAAAATAAAGGTCGAATACACACATCTACAGTAAAAATATTAGTAATTCCTAATGATAACTATCAAAAAATAGAAATTAATTGGAATGACATTAGAGTGGATACTTTCAATGCTAGTGGCCCTGGGGGACAATCTGTAAATACAACTAAATCAGCAGTACGATTAACTCATTTACCTACAGGTATAAACTCATCATGTCAAATAGCAAAAAGTCAACATGATAATAAAGAAAAAGCTTTTCAATTATTAACTAATAAAATTTATTATCAACAACAATCTGAACAAAAACAAAAACAAAATCAAATTAAAAAAGATTTAATAGGTAAAAGCGATCGAAGCGAAAAAATAAGAACTTATGATTATCCCAACAATAAAATAACAGATCATAGAATAAATTTATCAATATATAAGTTAAATAAGTTCATGGAAGGAAATATTGATTTAATAATAAAACCTTTAATAGAACAAAAATGGAAAGATAACTTTTAAATAATTTATGAAAATCTTTAATAATATAATTATTTTCCCTACAGACACTGTATACGGAATGGGCGCTCCTTGGTATGACACTCAAAGTTTAAATCAAATTTACCAACTAAAAAAAAGATCTCTAAACAAACCAATAACCCTCTTATTTTATAATTTAAAACAAATTGAAAATCTTGTTGAAATTAATGATCAAATTGTAAAAATATACAAACAATTTTGGCCAGGACCTTTAACTTTAATAGTTAAAGCAAAAAAACAATATTTCCAAATAACCCAAGAAAGCAAAATCGGAATTAGAATACCAAATCATCCTATAGCTTTGAAAATATTAAAAAAAGAAGGCCCTTTAAAAACTACTTCTGTTAATAAAAGTGGAAAAAAACCTATAAATGATTTCCAAATTATTAAAAATATTTATAAACATGAAGTTAAAAAAATTTTCCCAAATAATTATACTTCATCCAATACACCATCTACAATAATTGAAATCAACGATAATAATTTCAAAATTTTAAGAACAGGATCAATCAATTTAGAAAAATTTACCAAAACATTCATTTCTCTAAAATAAAAATAAATCAAATTATATTAAAAATTATCATCTAAATCTTGATTATAAATAATCTGCTGTAAAAAAACATTTAAACATTCATGATATTTAATAAAACCAATTTTTAATTTATACAAAAATTTAAAATTTAACAAAAATAATTCATAAAGAGATTTTATATTTAAATTATTAATTTCTTTTAAAAAAAAAGAAGTTTTAGCAAAAGAAAATTTACATAAATAAGATATCGTTAGAATATTATTATCATTTTGCGAATAAAAATAAATTAAAATTAATTCTTGTAAAGTTTTCATTAATTGAAAAAAAATGGAAAAAAAATTTTGAAATTTATTTGTTAAATTATTAAATAATAAGTAACTTTCTAATATTTTTTTATCTACCAATAATTTAATTAAAGATAAAATATTTTGATCGGATTCATTAAAAATTAATTCTTTAATTATTTTTGAATCATGAATTATTTTATCTTCGATATAATAAGATTTAATTTTATTAATTTCTTGTTCTAATAAAAATAAATCATCTTGATAATGATTAATTAATTTTTTAGTCAAAATAGGTTTTATATGTGAAGATATTTTAAAATTATCATATTCAAATGTTTTCAAAATATATTCATATAATTCTCGATAATTATTAATAGAAAAAATTTCTTCCAAATGCATAAAAGGTTTTAATTTATTATAAAAAAACTTAAAATTAACATCATTATAATCTAAACTAATAAATAGAATAATTTTTTTTTGAGGATTTTTAATAAAATTAAACAAAAAAGAAAAATCCAATTTATTCTTTAATTCGAATAAAACAGAAATATTTTCTATAAAAATAATTTTTGTATTTAAAAAAGGATTAAAAATATATAAATGTTTTTGAATATCTGAAATAATTTCAGAATATTTAACAACATTAAAATTAAAATACCAAAAAGAATAATTTTGATCAGCAGCTAAAGAAATAATTTTTTGTTTTCTTTTTTCTAAAAAAAATAATTGCTTATAACATAACAAGTTAGCGGAAAACATTTATTATCACCTCTATCACTAAAAAAATCAATCAAAATTAATAGCACGCGGATGACACTTTAAATAAACCTTTTTTAAACGTTTTTGGCTAATATGAGTATAAATTTGAGTAGTAGTTATATCTTCGTGACCTAAAATTTTTTGTAACATTCTCAAATCCATGCCATTTTCTAACAAATGTGTAGCAAAAGAATGTCTTAAAGTATGTGGAGAACATGAAGATAATTTAGATAAACTAATATTCTTTTTAAAAATTTTATAACATCCTTGTCTAGACAAACGAAAACCTTGATAATTTAAAAAAACCCAATTGTTTTCTCCCTTTTCGGATGATTTTTTTAATAAAGGTCTAATTTTTTTTAAATAATAATAAAATAACTTTGCAACATGTTTAGTTATAGGAACCAATCTTTCTTTATTCCCCTTCCCAATAACAAAAATCTGAAATTTGTCCAAATATAAAGACGATAAAGTTAAACTTAAAATTTCAGATATTCTTAAACCAGAACTATACATTAATTCAAACATTAATTTATCACGAAAATTAATAATTAACGAATTACTATCATTATTAATTTGATTTAAAAAATTTAAAAATATAATAATTTCTTCCGCTGACAACACAACTGGTAATTTTCTATTAATCTTAGGAATTTTCCAATTTTCAACAATATTACGATTTATACATTTTTCTAAAAACCAAAAATGATGTATTTTTTTAATAACAACAATCTTACGCGCTATCGTTCTACTACTTAAATTATTATTTTGAGAAATATAATTAAGAAAATCCGAAACATGATTTTTTTTTATTTTATTAGGAAAATTTAATTTTAACATATTAAACAAAAAATTTAAATATTGTTTAGCATCTATCAAATAAGCATCAACGGTATTACGTGATAATAATAATTCCTGCAATAAATAAATTTTAAATTTTTTCCAAGTATTTTCAATCATTATATTCATAATAAATTCCTTATTTTTAAAAAATAATCAAATTTTATATTCTAATATAAATTCAAATAACTAAATACATAAAAAAAATTGTCAAAGGTATTTTAATTAAATTAGTTAAAAAAATAGATTCCCAATAAAATTCTTTTGTTGTAGTATAAATTAAAAAAGTAGCAATAATAGAAATTAAATAATTAAAAATACAAGTAATAAAAGAAATATCTTTTTTTTTATAAACATACAAATATTTAGAAATAATATCTATACCACCGGTAGAACCACCAATTCGAATACAAATTCCACCAATAATACCAGTTATAAAAGATACAATAAAAACTCTTAATAAATTACTAAACCAAAATTTCCCTTCATAATCAAAAATACCAAAAAAATTTTGCATTTTATTAAAAATAATTCCATTATTACCATTAATTAAAATAGTTAAAATAGTTAAAAACAGAAAAATAAAAATAGTGTTACAAAGAGTAGTAATATTAAATTTACTGTCTAACTTAGGAAAAGCAATAAACATAAATAAAATAAAATTAATAAAAAGATAAAAAAACGCCGCAAAAAAACCTACAAATAAAGAATTACATTTAAAAATATCAAAATTACTTTTCAAAACTTTGGCAATAGCATCACCAATACCATGAACACCTGTAACATATAAATTTATTTTATAATTACCACTTACAAAAAGAACATCTGCTAAACAATAGAAAAAACATAAAAAAATATTAATTAAAATAAAATTAAAATTAATTTTTTTATTTTCGGAAAGATTGATGGTATTTTCTTTTTTTTTAAACACAAAAAAATAACCTTTTCTAATTAATTTATAAATAATTATCGTTAAATAAAAAAATAAAATAAAAAATTCAAAATTTTTTATAACAATTGATAAAAAAATGTATTTATACGTGTAAATTATATCATAATATAACGAAAATCCAAAAAAAATATTTCTATTTTATTTTTTTAAAAAATATTTTTTTAAACACTTTTTAAAAATTATATAAACATTTATAATTTAAAAAAATATTAAATATTTAATATCGAATTCCTAAAATTTTTCTAATTTTATTAATTTTTTGTCGCGATATTTCATTAGCTTTTAAAGCGCCATTAGCAAAAGTCTTTTCTAAAATTTCATTATTAATAAAATTTTTGAAATTATCTTGAATAATTTTAATTTTTTCCAAAATTAAAGATGCTAATTTTATTTTAAATTCTTTATAAGAATAATTAACAAACAAAATCTCTGTTTGAGAAATTTCAATACCATTTAAACCGGCATAAATTTTTAATAAATTAGAAATTCCGGGTTGTTTTTCGGGATTATATTTTATTTCACCTATATCATCTGTTATCGCTTGCATAATTTTTGTTCTAATGTTATTTAGATCTTCTAACAAAAAAATACAACCTTTATCTTTTTCTTTATCCAAAAAAAAACTTTTATTCATTTTCTTATCAGGATGAGTTAAAGAATTAATAGTATAGCCTATTTTTAAAAATTCTGGAATTTTAAAAATATCACCATAAAAAGAATTAAAACGAATAGCTAAATCACGAGTTAATTCCAAATGTTGCTTTTGATCTTTACCTACTACAACAATATCAGCATCATAAAGTAAAATATCGGATGCCATTAAAATAGGATAGGTTAAAAGAGAAACTCTTACATTAGATGAATTTTTTTTCTTTTTTTCTTTAAATTGAATCATTCTGTTCAATTCTCCTAAATAAGTATTACATTCTAAAATATAACTTAAATAAGTATGAGCAAAAACATCCGATTGAAGAAAAAAAGTTGTTTTAGATAATGATAAACCAGAAGATAACAAAATAGCTGCCATATTACGTATTATTTGTTTCAAATCAAATTTTTTATCAAAAGTTGTTAAAGCATGCAAATCAGCAATAAAAAAATAAAATTCATATTGTTCAGCAAATTTCTTTTGCAACAATACTAAAGGTTGAATAATTCCAAGCCAATTACCTAAAGTCAAATCTCCGCTAGGTTTTATACCAGTAATAATAATTTTATTTTTTGTTAAAGATTGACTAATCATAAATTAAAATCCTTTTTTTAACCGATTTATTCTTAATTTTAAAAATAATATAAAAAACTATAGAAAATAATAAAAATAAAACAAATTCTCTAATAAAAACTGCTAATTTTCCATGAAAATAACTTATCTTGAAAATAGGTTCTCCGAAAATTTTATTTTCGTGAAAAGGATAATCACATTGAATATTAGCATAAGGAAACCAACATTGATTAGATATACATTTAACACCAAAAAAAGTTTTAAAAGGATCTAATAAAAATAAAAAATATAAAAATAAATAAATAACAGGATGAACAAAAGATAAAAAAATTTCTTTAGTTTTTATTTTTGATATTTTCAAGTAAATAAAAATTATAAAAAAATTTAAAGGAATAATAGTATGTTGAATAATACTTAAAAAATAACTTTCATAAATATTTTTAAAAAAATTTATATCAAAAATAACATTTTTTTTAAAATAATTAAAAAAAATACTAAAATCATTGTATGTTGTCCAAATTGGAGCAAGTATCATATTATAAACACAAAAAGTTAATAAAGAATTAACTAATGTTATTAAAATAAAAATTTTTTGTTTTTTTTTATTTTTTATTTCTATCAAAAAAGTACATAAAGTATAAAAAATAGATAAAATCATTTGATTAGTAAAAAATCTATAATGAGAAATTATTTTTTGAAAAATTTTTTTTATGTTAAAAACAGGATCTTTATAAAAAATAATAATATATATATTAGAAAAAATTGTAAATATTGTCAAAAATAAGAGTAATTTGAAAATAAATTTATTTTTAATATTCAAGAAATTCAAATAATCTTGTTTATATTGTGAATTTATAGAATTTTTAATCATAATTATTAACTATGTTTTTAATAAAAAACCTTTCTAACATGAAAAAATCATTTTTTAATATAAAATCTAATGTAAATGATTTTTTAATTATTTCTTTATTTTTAAATTATATAATTAAAAAAAACATTTTTAAATAATAAAATTTAATTTTATTTCAATTTTGATTAAATTTATATAAATTAAAATAGTTCATTTCAATATATAAAAAAATAGATAATTATAGTTTACTAAAAAAATTTTTAAGTTTTTTTATATAATTTTTATTTTAAGAAAATATTAACAAAAATATATTTTTATGAATTTTATTTATATAAATAAAAAAATAAAAAACTTTAAAAAAATGTTGAATAAGTTTTAGATATAAAATAAAAAAAATGTATTTTACAATATTTTTGAGTAAAAAAAAAAATATTTTTTTTGAATAAGTAACTTGAATAAGTCTTAATAAATAATAAATTTTTATTGATTTTTAAGATTTTTTTATTTTTATAAAACTTTTTTTAACAAAAATAGTTGATTTTTAATAAAAATAGTTGAAATCTAAAATCAAATTGTGAATAAGTTGTGAATAAGTAAGTTATTTTTTATATTAAAATGTGAATAAGTAGGTTAAAAATGTGAATAAATAGGTTAAAAATGTGAATAAGTAGGTTAAAAATGTGAATAAGTTATGTGTTTAAAATACAAAAATATAAGATTAATGCTATATTTTTAATATATTATTTTTAATATTTCGATTTAATGCTATAAAATAATAATAAAGATATATGATTAATATATTTATTAAAAAATATTTATATAAATAAATACAATTTTAATTAAATTAATAATAACTTTAAATTTTACTTTATATTTAAATAATTAAAAATTTTAATGTAAACTAATTTATATAAAATATCTAATAATTATTAAATATACATTTGATATTTTAAAATAAAAAAATTTGTAATGTATTTAGACTAAATTATAAAATATTTAAAGAATTTAAGATATTTATATAAAATGTTATTATATATTTAAATATAAATTAATTTAAATATCATTGAGAAAAAAATATTTTAATATAATTACATGTGAATTGAAAAATTTTTATATAATAGTAATTAGTGTTTATTTATTTGTTATTTTTTTTTAAAATTTATTTAGTTTATAAATTAAATTTTTATTTTCAATTAAAATAAGATTTATTATTTTTTCATAAATTATATTTATTATTGTTTTTATAATTATTTATTTTAAGTTTAATTAAAATTGTTTATGTGTTTATATAATATAATTATTAAAAAAATGATAATAAATTAAAATATGGGAATTAAGTTGATATGGGTGATTATTTTGAAGATTGTTTATGATGGATTAAAACACGGTAATATTTATGATTTTGTCAAAAAATTAGATTATCCTAGTGAACATATATCAGAATTTGTTAATAATAATGAGGAAATTATTTTAATAATTAAAACGGTTGGTTTTGGAGAATTATCTCAAGAAGCTAGGGATTTTTTAATTAAATATTCTCATTTAGTAATAGGTATAGCTTCTTCTGGTAATAAAAATTATGGTTCTAATTATGCTAAAGCCGGTGATGTTGCTTCTAAAGATTTCGGTATTCCTTTGATTATGAAGTTCGAAAGCAGAGGTTTTACAGAAGATATTGAAAAATTAAATGAATGGCTGAAAAATTATAATAAATCAGGAGTTAATATGGGAGTTAATTGTATTTTAGATGATAATTATAAAAATTTTGTTAATGATAAAAATAAATTTTGTAATGATACTTCAATTCCTCATTGGATTATTTTAAATAATCAAATTATAGATGAAGAAGGTAATATTAAAGATCTTAATAAAGATTTAGAGGCTTTAGAGAGTTATTTATCTGAAGAAATTAAACCTAAATTAAAAAGATTTGAAAGTTTATCGGATAAATTGAAATTTTTAATTAATAATGAATATTATGAAGAAGAATTTTTAAAATTGTATTCTTATAGTCAAATTAAAGAAATTTATAAAGTAGTATATGATTATAATTTTAATTTTAATTCTTTTATAAGTGCTTATAAGTTTTATAAAGATTATTCTCTAAAAACGCGAGATAAAAAAAATTATTTAGAAACTTATGAAGATCGTTTAGTTATTAATGCTTTGTATCATGCTTCTGGAGATTTTGAATTGGCTAAAAAATTAATTAGTAATTTAATTAGACAAAATTTTACTCCAGCTACTCCTACTTTATTGAATAGTGGACTTAAAAAAAGAGGGGAATTTGTTTCTTGTTTTCTTTTAGAAGCTGGAGATTCTTTGAACGACATATCTCGTATTATAGAATTTACTATGCAATTATCTAAGATAGGTGGTGGCGTTTCAATTAATTTATCTAATTTAAGAGCTAAAGGAGAATCTATTAAAGGAATTGCTAATACATGCAAAGGAGTTATTGGAGTAGCTAAAATTTTAGATTATGTTTCTCGTTATGCAGATCAAATGGGTCATAGGTTAGGAGCTGTTGCTATTTATTTAAGCGTTCATCATGCTGATATTTTAGATTTTTTAAACTCTAAAAAATTAAATGCAGATGACGATGTTAGATTAAAGACTTTATCTTTAGGTGTTGTAGTTTCTGATAAAATGATTTCTTTAGCTAAAAATAATAAAATGATGGCTTTATTTTATCCCCATAGTATTTATAAAAAATATAAAATGAATTTTGCAGATGTTAGCGTTAATATGGATAAATGGTATGATATTTTGGTTAATGATTCTGATATTGATAAGAAATTTATAAATCCTAGAAATTTGTTAGAAATGATTGCTCAATTACAAGGTGAATCAGGATATCCATATATTATGTTTTGTGATAATGCTAATAAACAAAATACTTCTAGCGGAAAAATTAAATTTTCAAATTTGTGTACAGAAATTTTACAACCTTCTTTAACTTCTCATTATGCACCTTATGATCAACGAGATAAAGATATCATAGGTATGGATATTTCTTGTAATTTATCTTCTGGTCATATGGGTAATATGATTAAAAATAAAAATATTAAAGAGACTGTTTTTTTAGCTATGGAATTAATGAATTCGGTTTCTGAAAAAAGTAATATTCATTATGTTCCAGGTGTATGCAAAGCTAATAGATTAAATAGAAGTGTTGGCTTTGGTATGATGGGTCATCATAGTTTTTTAGCGGAAAATATGATAGAATTTGGAAGTGATGAAAATTTGGAATTAATTGATGTTTTTTTTAATGCTGTTAATTACTATTCTTTATTACACTCTAATTTAAAAGCAAAAAAAACAGGTCAAAAATTTTTTCAGTTTGAATTATCAACGTATGCTAGTGGCGAATATTTTACAAATAGGAAAGCTATTCTGCCTACATTTCCGAAAATTAAAGATATTTTTAAAGATATTGAATTACCTACTGACAAAGATTGGCAGGAATTACGTAAAAGTGTAATTAAATATGGTTTATGGAATTCACATAGATTGGCTATAGCTCCTAATGGTTCTATTGGTTACGTTATGTCTACTACTTCTTCTTTAACACCTATTAAACAATTAGTAGAAGAAAGAACTTATGGTAATTCTAAAACTTATTTTCCAGCGCCTTACTTATCTGATGTTTCTTTTATGTATCAAACTGCTTATCAAATCGATAAATTTAAATTAATAAATGTTATAGCGGTTGCTCAAAAACATATAGATCAAGGTATTTCTTTAGAATTGTGTATTAATTCTAATATGAATACTAGGGAATTGCAAAAAATTTATTTATATGCTCATTATAAAGGTATAAAAACTCTTTATTATACTAGAACCCGAAAATTAAAGTTATCCGAATGCGAAGCATGTTCTATTTAATTATTTTTTTTTAGATAAAAAAAATGTTTTCCTAAGGAGAAAATGATTATGGCATTGTCGGTAAGACAAGTTTTAAATAAAGTGGTAGAAGAATTGTCTTTAAGGTGCAGTCCAGAAGTTTTTAAAGCTAATTTTATTAATATGAAAAATCCTTATAAAATAGAAAAAAATACCATTTTTATTTTGGTTAGTGATTTTATTAAAACTAAAATTCTTTTGATGAATTATTTAGATTTAATTCATGAAATCTCTAAAAAATATTCTGATACCGACATATTTTTTAAATTTTTGTCTGATGAGGATTTATTATTTAATTCTGATAAAAATACCGCTAATAATCATATAAAAATAACTGATTCTGATAATAATGTGGATTATTTATTACATGTTGATCATTCTTATGATTTAAAGGAATTTGAATTAGATTATAAAGATGATTATTATTCTGGTTTAGAATCTAAGTATAATTTTGATAATTTTGTTACAGGAGAAAGTAATGATTTTACTTTTAGAATTGCTAAAAAAACCGCTAATGAAGAAGTATTATTACGAGCAAATCCTTTATATATTTTTGGAGATGTCGGCTTAGGAAAAACTCATTTAATGCATGCTATAGGTAATTTTATGATTAAAAAAGATCCTCATAAAAAAATTTTGTATGTTAAAGCTGAAGGATTTATGGAAGAATTTACTTCTAAACTAAAGCAAGATAAAATGGAAGAATTTCATAATAAATATAGAAATTTAAATGTTTTATTAATAGATGATATTCAAATGATGGAAAATGCTAAATATACACAAATAGAATTTTTTAAACTTTTTGATCATTTGAATTCTCAACGAAAACAAATAGTTATTACTAGCGATAAACCTGTAACCCAGTTAAAAAAAATTATGGGAAGATTAACAAATCGTTTTCAATCAGGATTAATAGGAGATATTAAGAAACCTGATCAGCAACATTGTTTAGCTATTATTCAGAAAAAATTGTTAGCAATGCCAAGTAATTTGAGGAATAAATTAAGTAAGGAGGTCTTGAATTTTATTTCTTCTCATTTTGGAGATAATATTCGCGAATTAGAAGGGGTTTTGTTGCGTTTATTGAATTATACTCAAATTTATGGATTAGAAATGAATTTAACTAATTCATTAATCGCTTTAGAACCTTTATTAAAAAATAAAAATAATATTTCTCCCGAAGAAACTGATATTAGAAAAATACAGAAAGTTGTTAGCAGATCTTTTAATATTAAAGTTAGTGATTTAAATGGTCATTCCAGAGATCCTCAATATTCTTTGCCTCGCGACATAGCTATTTATTTGATCAAAGAGAGAAATAAAATTTCTAATGAAATGGTGGGATTTTTATTTAACAAGAGGCATTATTCAACTATTTCGAAATCTTATCGCAGAATAAAAAATAAAATTAAAGTTGATCAAAATTTAGAACAAAATATTCAGAAGATAATGGTAAAGTTAAATAATGATAATCTTGCTTTGGAGGGTTAATTCTAATAATTATGCATTTTGAAATTACAAAGGAAGTTTTATTACATTCTTTATTACAAATTTATAAAATACTTCCGCCTAAAACTCTTTTTCCTATTTTTCATTATATAAAAATTAAAGCTTTAGATAATGTTTGTTATTTAGAAGCTATGGATTATAATAAAAATATTCAATTACAAATTAAGGATACTGATTTGGTTGTTAAGCAAAATGGTTCTTTAGTTATTATAGGTAAACATTTAGTAGATATTATAAAAAAAATTGATTCTTATTCTTTAGAAATGACTCTTGTCGAAGATTATTTATTATTTATTAATTCTAAAAATTCTGAATATAAATTAAAAGTAATTGATTTACAACTTTTCCCTCCTGTTAGTTTTGATTTTCAATCTGATAAATTTTTTGTTATTAAAAATGAAATTTTAAAGAAAATTATTAAAGAGGTTAATGTTGCTGCTTCTCGCGATAAACAACAAAAAATCCTTATGGGAGTTAATTTTATTTATGAAAATTCTCTTTTAAGAGTTTTGGCGACAGATACTTTTAGAATTGCACAAAAAGAAATATCATTAGATTTGAATTATTTTGATTTCAATATCACTGTTTCTTATAAAAATTTGGAGGAATTATATAAATTATTAGAGTATCAAAAAGATGAGTTAGTGCATATATCAATTAATCAACAAAAAATGATTTTATGTTGTGAGAATTTATTATTTCAAACGACTCTTTTAGAAGGTAAATATCCTACTTGGCCTATTATTAAAGTTAGTTCTTTTCCGTTTTTTGTAAAAATGAATAGATTAGATTGTTTGAAAACTTTAGAAAGAGTTTCGTTAGTACTTACCAAAGAGGAAAATATTTTTTCTAATATTATTAGACTATATATTCGATTAGATAATATTATAGAAATTTCGGCTAATAGTGATGAAATTGGTCAAGCTTCAGAACAATTAAATGCTATTGATGTTTTTGCTAATGAAAATGTGGAAACTTTTTTAAATGTTCAACATTTAGAAGATATTCTGAAGGTATTTACCGTAAAAGAATTCAAAATTATTTTTGATAGTTTTGCTACATCTTTTGTTATTTGCAGTGAAGAAGATAACAGTATTCTTTACTTAGTTTTTCCTGTTGTTGGTCAAAGCTAAATCATTAATTTTAAATGTTGAAAAATAAAATAGCGATGATGGTTTAATATGAATTATTTGAAAAAAAACGACATTCTTATATATGATTTAATTTTAAAAGAAAAAAAAAGACAAGAAGAGTGTTTAACGTTAATTGCTTCTGAAAATTTTACATCTCCATCTGTTTTAGAAGCTCAAGGAAGTGTATTAACAAATAAATATGCAGAAGGTTATCCTAATAAAAGGTATTATAATGGTTGTTATTATGTTGACGAAATTGAAAAAATAGCTATTTTAAGGGCTCAGAAATTGTTTAATGCTAGGTATGTTAATGTTCAACCTCATTCAGGAACTCAAGCTAATATAGCTGTTTTACAAGCTTTATTAAAACCAAATGATGTCATTTTAGGTATGTCTTTGGATGCAGGAGGTCATTTGACTCATGGTTCTGTTTTAAGTTTTTCTGGTATTTTTTTTCGTTCTTTTGGTTATAATGTTTCCCCGAAAACAGAAATTATTGATTATGATAATGTTCTTAAAATAGCTTATCAAGTAAAACCTAAATTAATAATAGCTGGAGCTTCTTCTTATTCCAGAAAGATTGATTTTGTGAAGTTTCGTCAAATAGCTGATAAAGTTAATGCTTATTTAATGGCGGATATTGCTCATATAGCTGGATTAATAGTAAGCAATTTACATCCTTGTCCTTTAATGGCTAAAGCTGATGTAGTTACTTCTACCACGCATAAAACTCTTAGAGGTCCTAGAGGAGGGATTATTTTAACTAATAATTTAGAAATTCATAATAAAATTAGTAAAGGTATTTTTCCAGGAACACAAGGAGGACCTTTAATGCATACTATTGCTGCCAAAGCAGTTGCCTTTCAAGAAGCTTTAAAAAATGATTTTATATTATATCAAAAACAAGTAGTTAAGAATGCTGTTGCTTTAGCTAAACGTTTATCTTTTTTAGGTTATCGTGTAATTAGTGGCACTACAGAAAATCATTTGTTAATGATTGATGTTACTTATAATAATTCAAATTTAAATGGCAAAATTGTTGCAGATGTTTTACAAAAAATTAATATTATAGTTAATAAAAATTTTATTCCTTTTGATAAAAATAAAGGTTTTTATCCTTCAGGGATTAGATTAGGTACTGCTGCTATGACTACTAGAGGTTTTAAAGAAGCTGAATTTATTAAAGTGGCTGATATGATAAATTATGCTTTACAAAATTATAAAAATGATATGATTCTCGATCAAATAAAGAAAGAAGTTTTATTATTAATTATTAAATTTCCTTTATATCATTAAAAATGATTATAGTATCTGATTTTATTAAATTTTATATTAATTTTTATTTTTTAATTAAATCTCTTTAATATGTTAAAATGTATTAGTAAATATTTTTGGAAAATTTTAATTATTGATATTATTTATATTTAAATTTGTAAAAAAATATTATTTATTTATTTGGAAAGGATTTAATTTATGAAAAAGAATATTCAACATCCCAATTTTTATGAAATCGAAGTTTCTTGCGCTACTTGTCATAAAAAACATAAAATAGGGACTACTGTGCAAAAGATCAAAATTGAAACTTGTTCTAATTGTCATTCTTTTTATACTAATTCTCAATCTTTTGTAACAGTGGCTGGTAGAATTGATAAATTTTATAAACGTTATGGAAAATCTTCAGTTAAAAAAGATGAAAAATTAAATTAATTGATATTGATTTGCATAGAAAGGTTATCTTTATAATGATGGTGGTAGATGAAGAAGGTTTTGTTGAAGTTATTTGTGGCCCGATGTTTTCAGGTAAAACAACTGAATTAATTAAACGCATTAATTTTTTAAAAACTTTGCAATTACAATTTTTAGTTTTTAAACCATTTATTGATAATCGTTATTCATGTAAAAGCGAGTTAATTAATCATAATTTAGAAACAGTTCCTGCTATTTTAATTCGTCAAAGTAAAGAAATTTTTAATTTTATAAAACCTAGGGTTGATGTTATCATTATTGATGAAGCTCAATTTTTAGATTCTGAAATTGAAAAAATTATTAATGATTTATCCTATAAAGGTATACGTATTATTATAGCTGGTTTAGAATTAGATTTTCGTGGTAGACCATTTGGTTCTATGCCATATTTTTTATCTATTTCTGATAGAGTTACCAAATATAGATCTTATTGTTTTATTTGCGGTAAAGAAGCATCTCGTACTCAAAGAATTTATTCTAATTTAAAAAATAAGTTTGCACATGGAGAAGAACCAGTAATTTTAGTGGGCGGTAAAGATTATCATGAACCTTGTTGTCGTAAATGTCATAAGTTTTAGTTTATTTTTATAATAATATTTATCTTAAGTTTGAATGTGATTATGAAAAAAAAACATTTTTGGTTTATGCAAGAAGCTTTTATTGAAGCTAAAAAAGCTTTTGAAAAGGGAGAAGTTCCTGTAGGTGCTGTTGCGGTAATAGATGATAAAATTGTAGCTAGAGCTCATAATAATACAGAAAATAGTCAATTATTTTTTAGTCATGCAGAATTTTTAGTTCTTATAGAAGTTAATCGCCAATTAAGAAGTTATCGAATGAATATTGTAAATATTTATGTTACTTTAGAACCTTGTATGATGTGTTTTGGAGCTTTAATTCAATCTCGGGTTAATAAAATTTATTATAGTGCTTCTAATATTAATTTTAATTTTTATAATAATTTTTTGTATACTTATAATAATTTAAAATATCATGAAAAATTTGTTAAATTATTTATTTTTGAATCAGAAAGTCAGAATATTTTGAGAAAATTTTTTGCTAATTTAAGATACAAACAGTCTTATAATTGATTTTTTTGATGTATAATAATTGGCGTAATGTTTTTAATTATAATTTAATAATTTTTTTTAAAAATCACCATTCAATGTTAATTAAAATGAATTTGATCAGATCTTAATTGAAGCAGTCATAAATTTTATTACATGTGGATGGTGATTTTTAAGAAAAATTGTTATATAATTATAATATATAAAGATAATTTAATTTTTAATATAAAAAAATAGGAATAGGTTTAATAATTTGAGTTTTAATTTGTGGGACAAAAATAAATTTCAACTTTTGCCTTTAGTTTTTGATTCTGTAAAAGGTGATCCTTTTTATGAAGATTTATATGAATTTGATCAAAAAAAGGTTAAAATTCAATTTTATGATTTGAAACAAAATGAATATCAAGATAGTTTTATTAAATTAAATCAATACGTCGTTTGGACTTTAAAAGATAATGTTTATCGAGTTTTTATAGATAAATCTTATTATCAAAAATTTGATATTTTATATCAACCTAAGGTTAATATTTTTTTTATTAAATATATTTTTTCTTCTTTAAAAACTTATAATTCTATTCTATTAAGTAGATACTTTTATATGTTATGCGGATTTTTATTTTATATAATGAATACTATCATATGTTTTAAATTATCTTTATTTTTGGGTAATAATTTAAAATTATTTTTAATATTTTTATTTTTTTTATTATTTTTAATTTTTTCTTTTTGTTTGATTAAATATCAAAATAATTTTTTCTTGAAGAATAAACAAAAATTATTACAAGAATTTAAAAATAATGTTGAAATATTACTAGGTAAAGAAACAACGGAAAAAATTTTATTAGAACATCAAGAATATTTAAATTTTATATCAAATAAAAACAAAAAATGAAGAAATTTATTATTTTTTTATTAGAGATTTAATTTAAAAGATGACAATTATTTCAGAAAGGTATGCTGGAAATGAAATATTACCAAAGTATTGTAGTCGGTGGTGGTCATGCCGGTGTAGAAGCTGCTTTAGCTTTAGCAAAACAATCGCATAAAACTTTATTAATCACTGGCAATTTACAACAAATAGCATCTTTACCTTGTAATCCTTCTATAGGTGGCCCGGCTAAAGGTGTTGTTGTTAGAGAAATTGATGCTTTAGGTGGTATCATGGGTAAAGCTGCTGATATTTGTCAAATTCAAATGAAAATGCTGAATACTTCTAAAGGGCCAGCTGTAAGGAGTTTAAGAGCCCAAATAGATAAAATTAAATATCCTATGTTTATTTTAGAAACGCTTAAAAAAACTTTTAATTTAACTTTAATGGAGGCTTTAGTAGAACATTTAATTATTCCAGAAGATGACTTATGTGTTAAGGGAGTAAAATTAACTAATGGTGAAGTTATCTATAGTGATATCGTTATCTTAACTACAGGAACTTATTTAACAAGTAAAATTTTAATAGGTTCTCAAGTTATCAATTCGGGTCCTAATAAAGCTCCTACTACTTATGACATAAGTAAACAATTAATAAAATTTGGAATGGAAGTTATTCGCCTGAAAACAGGCACTCCACCGAGAGTTAATAAAGATACTATAGATTATACTCAAACTGTTAAGCAATCAGGTGATAAAGTTTTGCAAACTTTTAGTTCTCCTCCAGTTATTGATAACTTAGGTGTACAGAAATTATGTTTTTTAACGCATACTAATGACAATACTCATCAATTAATTCGTCAAAATTTACATAAATCAGCTATGTATAGTGGTTATGTTTGTAGCTCTTCTGGTCCTCGTTATTGTCCTTCTATAGAAGATAAAATAGTACGATTTTATGATAAAAATAGACATCAATTATTTATTGAGCCTGAAAGTTTGTTATCTGATGAGATGTATTTACAAGGACTTTCTATGAGTATGCCTTTTGAAGTACAAGAAAAAATTTTAAAAACTATTCCAGCTTTTTCAAAAGTAAAAATTGTTAAATATGCTTATGCTATCGAATATGATGCTTTTAATCCTAATCAACTTTTTCATACTTTAGAAAGTAAAAAAATTAAAAATTTATTTTTGGCTGGTCAAATTAATGGTACTAGTGGTTATGAAGAAGCTGCTTGTCAAGGATTAATTGCAGGAATCAATGCCGCTTTAAAACTACAAAATAAATCTCCTTTTATATTAAAACGGAATGAAGCTTATATTGGTGTTTTGATCGATGATTTAATTAATAAAGGAACGTATGAACCATATCGTTTATTAACTTCTAGAGCTGAATTCCGTTTATTATTACGGCATGATAATGCAGATTTAAGGTTAATGCCTTATGGTTTTAAATTTGGATTGATTGATCATAAAACTTTTGATTGGTTAAAAAACAAGCAAATGAAAATTAATTATTTAAAAGAAAAATTACATAATTTTTATTTGGATGCTGATAGTTTATATAAATTTAACATTAATTCTGATTCTCGTCGTATTAGTTTATATCAATTATTAAAAAGATCTGATTTAAAAGAAGATATTTTAAATAATTTTTTTGCATCTCAATATTCTGTTGACGTTTTAGAACAAGTGGGCATTCAAATTAAATATGAAGATTATATTTTAAAATCAGAAAAAGAAGTTAAAAAAAATTCTCATTTAGAAGAAAAAGTTATACCTAATAATATTGATTATAAAATTATTAAAAACCTATCTCAAGAAGCTAAAGAAAAATTAACGAAAATTAAACCTTTTAATATAGCTCAAGCTTCACGTATTTCTGGAGTTAATCCTGTTGATATTAATATTTTATTAATTTATTTGCAAAAGTATAGTGATTTTCATGTATAAATTAGAGTTACAAAATAAATTTAAATTAAATCAATTACAAATGATGCAATTTAATAAATATTCTATTTGTTTGCGGCATTTCAATAATAAAATGAATTTAACTTCAATATTAGAACCAGATTTAATATATATTAAACATTTTTATGATTCTTTGTTGGTTTCTTCTTTAGTTTGTTTTGATCAAATTAATTCTTTGTGTGATATAGGTACAGGAGCAGGTTTTCCAGGGATTCCTTTAAAAATTTTATTTCCTCATTTAAATTTATTTTTAATTGAATCTTCATATAAAAAAACTATTTTTTTAAATTTTTTAGTTAAAGAATTATCTTTGCAAAATGTTTATGTTTATCATCAAAAAGTAAAAAAACATAATTTTCGATATGATTATCTTATAACTAGAGCTTTAGGAAAGTTAAATGTTATTTTAAGTTTAATTTATCCATTATTAAATGTTAAAGGTAGTTTTATTGTGATGAAAGGTCCTAATTATCGTCAAGAGTTTATAAATGATAAAATTTTTGATAAATTTCAATTAAAAGATAAACATGTTATTGTTTTGCCTAATCAATTAGGCACTAGAGTAAATTTATTATTTAATAAATTAATTTAATTTGATTTTTGTTTGTTAATTATGATTTAGAATTTATAATTATCGATATATTTGGTTAATATATAATTTTTGTTGATTTTAGTTTATTTTATCTTATTATTTAAATTTAATTTTGTAATTATTATCTTTGGTTGTAAATTGAATTATTTAATTATAATATTTTAATTCAAATAGGAAGCACAGATATATAATGATAAAATTTAATCTACAAAATTTAGATATTTGTAATCAGTGTATTGGTTTTATTTTAAATAAATTTATTATTAGTTTTAATATTTTTAAATGGGATTTTGGAATAATTTTGGTTGTTCGCTCCGGTTATATCTAGTTAATGTTTGCTTGATTAAATAAATTTTAATTTTTTATGAAAAATTTATTTTTAATTTAAGATTTATTTTTACATTCTTTAAGATTTATGAAATTTATTTATTTTTTATTAATTATTTTATGTTTTATATTCGTTTAAAAATAATTTAAGTAATTTCTCGATTGTATTTAATATTAATTAAGATACATTTAGTTATTATCATTATTTATTTATTATTTTTTATTCGAAAACAGAAAAGGATTAATATAGAATTTTCATGAATAAGTTATGGGAAAATATTTCTTACATTGTGATGGTTTTTTGTATTACTAGTAGTATTTTTTTAGTAGGAGTTATTGTTGTTAATTATGACAATATAAATAATGACAATAATGATCAATATGTTGTAAGTACGAATACTAACAAAAATTCAAATTTTCGTAAAGATGGTAAAAATAATAAAAAACAACTTTCTGCAGGCAAACAACAGGTGCAAAAATCAGATCCTAATATTCAGCAAGATGATGCTTTTGTATTAAGTGACAAGCAATTTCAAGATCAACCGATTATAGACGAACCATTTTCACAAGAAAATCACGAAATAAACGCTCAAAATTTTCAAGAAAATGATAATTTTAATGCGGATGAACAAGAAAATGTTCAATTTAATGATGTTTCAGAAAAAGAATTTGATTCACTTGATAATATAGAAGACTTTTCAGTATCTCAACAAGAAAAAATAGAGGATATTGGAACAAATAATGAACTTTTGGCTTTTCGTCGAAGACATTTTAATGATCCAAACTTTTATCAATATATTGAACAGGTTTTGCAATGTAAATCAGTTACTTGGAATAATTTAAATTCTGAAGATTTATTTTCATTTTTTCAAGAAGAACCGGATAAATTTTTCAATGCTGAACAAAGAAGCGCGATTATTCAAGCTTATTTAGCTGATCATAATATTAGAATACTTTTAAAAGATTATATCAATAATACCCCTATTCGTTTTTCACAATTAATCAAATTTGGATTTACTTGGGAACAATTAGCTTTTTATTTTGAATTTATAAATCCAAATTTTCATAAATATATCCAAAAGATTTTAAAAGGTCAAAATATTGTATGGCGTGAATTAGGTACTATTTATAGTCGGGATTTAATGGTATTTTTCAAAGCAGAACCGGATAAATTTTTTACTAATGAACAAAGAAATATGATTATTAAATCTTATTTGAATAATTATGATATTCGATTATATTTAAAAGAATGTATCAAAGAGAACCATGATCTTTTTTCACAATTGATAAAATTTGGATTTACTTGGGAACAATTATCTTTTTATTTTGAATTTAAAAATAAAAATTTTGCGATATATATTAATAAGGTTTTAAAAGGGGAAAAAAATTTATATATAAATTCAAAAGATTTAAATATTAAAGATTTAACGGTATTTTTTACTGAAGATTCTGATAAATTTTTGACTTCTAAACAAAAAAAATTGATTATTAACTCTTATTTATCTAATTATAATATTAGAATGCTTTTAAAAGAATATATTAGACAAAATCTTAATAGTTTTCAGTTATTGAAAAAATTTGGATTTACTTGGGAACAACTAGCTTTTTATTTTGAATTTAAAAATCGATTTTTTCATGAATATATCCGAAAAGTTTTAAAAGGTAAAAAAATTGAATGGCATAAATTAATAGGTCTTAATGAACATGATTTTGTTGTGTTTTTTGATGAAGAGCCAGATAAATTTTTTACTCTCGAACAAAGAAAAATGATTATTGAATCTTATGTATCAGATCATGATGTTTTATCCATGTTAGTAGAAGATATTAGAAAAAATTTTAATTTTTCTTTAAAATTAATTAAATTCGGATTTAGTAACGCTCAAATGAGTCAAATTTATAATCAATTTTATAGTAGCTTAATTTAATAATAAAATAATATGAAAAATTAATAAATAGATAATTATTATTTTATAAACTTATTATTTTAAATATTTATTTAATTATTGTAGAGTTATTGTTTTTTATTTGGTAAAATTAATCGAGATAAAATTTTTTAAAATTTATCTCGATTATTTATTTTTTCTGTTTTATAATAAGTCCATTTAGTTAAGGAATATAAAAATATTTTATATGAATATTAAAAAAATTTTTAATTATAGAATTATTGTATCTATATTTAATTTGTTGTTGATTGGTGGAATGTTATTTGCTATTTATGCTAATTCTCAAAAACAACAACAATCTAATGAAATTAAATTATTTTCTGACGATAAACTTGTTAATAAATATAATGATGATTTAAAAAAATTTATTTCCGAAGAATCATCATTTTCGATTGATCAAGAATTGTTTGACAGTTTTAGAAATGCTTTACGAAAAAAAATTTTTAATAATGATGAATTAGTAGGTTTTGAAATATATGAACATTCGTATGATCATTTTCCTATTATGTTCGAGAAATATAATAAAAAAAATTTTATAAAAAAGGTTACTAAATACAACAATATTGATGGTGTGAAATTATATAATATTGAATATATTTATGATAAATCGAAAGTTATTAATAAAGTTAAAAAAATTTATAATAATTTAGAACAAATTATTCAAATAGAGGAATATAATGTTGATTATAGTTTGCATCAACAACAACCTATTGATCTTTTGATGAAAGTTACTAAATATAAAAATTTAAATAATTTAAATAATATTTCATCTATTATTGAATATATTTACGATAATAAATCAAAAAAAGTTATTAATAAAAATGTAAATATTTATAATGATTCAGGTAAACTTCTTTCTAAAGAAAGCTATAATATTGATGGTTCGGATATATCATTTTTGAGAAAAAAAATTGGTTATTCTACCAAAAATGGCATAATTGAATCTATTGTTGAATATTTTGAATTATCTGATAATAAACAAGCTACTATTATAAGGTTGTTTAATAATGGTGTTCTTACTAAAACTATCCAAAAAGAAACTGATTTGTTAGCTAATAAAGTAACTAAAATTGTTTATAAAGATGGTAATAATCAAGTGTTTAGAATTGATACATATGATGTACAAAAACAAGTTTGGTGTTCTGATGTCTATAAAAATGGAATAATTGTAGATAAACGTTGTGAAGATAAAATTAATAATTCTTATAAACATTATCAAAAATCACAAAATAAAGATGATTTATTGCTTATGGATGAAAAAGTTTTGGATAAAAAAAATAATGTTGTGGATAAACAATATATTTATAAAGCTGATGGTGAATTAAAAAAAATTTTATCAAAAACAAATTTTTATTAAAAAAATATTTTTTATTATTTATTAGATTAAAAAAATGTAATTAATTTTTAATTAATTTAAATTTTACTTTTTTTATTAAATTAGAAATATTGATATAATATTTAAAAATAATAATTAATTAATAAATATTATTTTTAAATTTTTTTAGCAAAAGTATTTATTATTGTATTTATATTATGGAATTATATTGTTAAAATTTAAAATCAAATATATAATAAGTTCAAGTGATAATATCTCTTTAAGGGGTTTTTTGGGTATAATGCATAGAAAAAAATTTAAAAATAATGATTTTAATAGTTTAAATAATTCATTAGAATCTAATTATGATCCTATGATGAAATGTTTAATTAATAATATAATTATTTTATGTCATGAAATTCAACAAATTAATTTATTTAATGATAATTATATGAAAGATTTTTTAATTTTTTTACCTATTTATAGCGCTGTCCCTCATACTAATTTAACTCCTCAATTTGCTTCTAACATCCCACAGTTAAATATAGATTATCATTATAATGTAGATAATTTAAAACAACAATTAAGTAAAAAATTAGAAAATTCTAGAATAATTACTAATAATAAAGAAATTTCTTTGAATCAAGAATTTAAAAAAAGAAAACAACAAATTATTTTGCAAAAATGTAACATCATTATTGAATATAATATTAACAAAGATAAACTTAATGATAAATATAAGATGGTATTTCAAAAGTTAAATTTATTGGAAAATGAATTACAACAACAGCAAATTGAACAAAATAATTTGTTTACAGAAAAATATTCTCAATTTAATCAGAAATATCATAAAAATATTTCGGATATTTATGACTTTTTTCATCAAAAAATTATTATTTTAAATCAAAAAATTAAACAATTAAAAGATATTTTAAATTATTCTATCGAAAATATGAAAAAATTTTATCAAAATCAAATTCAACATTTGCAAGAAGAAAATTTTCAAAAAAATAATTATTTTTCAGAAGAAATTAAAAATTATTTTAATTTATTGCAAAAAAAAATAGAAATGCATAATAAAATTTTTGATCAATTTAAATCAGAATTTACTAAAAAAAACGAAATAATTTTACAAAAAAGGCAAAAAATTTGGGAAGAATGTGTAAGAGGATTTTTTTTTATTACTCCAATGTTTTTCAATAGTTATTCTATTATGAAAAATCTGATGCGAGATTTTTTTATATATCAAAAAATGTATTTGATGCGTTTATATGATTGGCGTTTCCAATATATGAAATTTAAATTTATTTATAATTGTAAGTTAAATATTGTTGAATATAACAGACAAATTTTTAATAAAATAAATAACTTCAAAATTGATAATCTTAATTTGATTAAAAATAAAGAACAAAAATTAATTCATAATAATTATTTACAAAAAATTGATAACTTGGAAATGGAATTGATGTTATTTAAGATAAAAAAAAAATATGGATTAATACAAGAAGAAATTATAGATGAAAAAAATAAACAAAGATTATCTTATGAAAATTTACAAAAAAAATTTATTTTAATTGAAAAATTAAATGATATACAATATCAAAAAGATATATTAGAATTACAAAAACAAAATCAAGAACGCAAATGTTTATTAAAAATGCAATTACAAATGAAAAAAATCCCTTTAAAAATGAAATATGATCATGAAATTTTTAAAAATTTTCAAGAAATACAAAAATTAAAAGAACAACTTTATAATTTGCATTATCATAAAAAATATGAAATAAATTTAAAAAATATTATTTATGAACAAAAAAAACAAAATTATTTGTATAAAATTGAAATACCTAAAATTAAAATTCGAGATATTATTGCTAAAAATAATTTTATTAAACAAAAAAATTTAATTAATATTACATTATTTAATAATTATTTAAATAAACAAAATCAAACGCATTTAAAAGTTTTGCAAAAAATTAAAGAACAACTTAATATTTTCCAAAGTTTTTATTTTGAAAAAATTAATAATGATTTTGCTGTAATTAATTTACAATTTATTTATCAATTAAATAAAATTTTTGTAAACAAAATTATAGATGAACATTTTAAATATCTTTATATTTTAAAAATTAATTTATTAAATTTAAAAATTAATAGAATAAAACAAAAAATTAATTTAAATCAAGTAATTTTAAATTTTTATAATCAAAACATTTATTTTATTAGTGTATTAATGCATAAGATGAAATTAAAAAACCTTGATAAAAATACAAATTTTTTAGTTTTTTTTGAAAAAAAAATGAAAATTTATGAAACAATTGGAAATTTTTTTAAAAAAAAAATGAAATATTTAGAATATCAACAAAATAAACAACAACAATTAAAAAAACACATAACTAGCCAATTAAAAAAACAACAAAATTGTTTTATTCAAACTAATAATTTATTACAATATCAAATTTTTCAGCTTACCTATAAACTTAATAGTTTTTCTAATACTAAATTTGGTTATCGCATTTTATATTCATTTTATTTAACTAAAATTAAAAATAAATGGTTATCTTATTATAAACATTTAGAATTACCTAGAAGTTTTTTTGTTCGAGATTATGATGTTATTAATTCAGAAATTACTCATATAAAAAAAATTCAATCAGATGAAGATTATTTTTTATTACAAGAAGGTGAATATATTATTGATCGTATTTCAAAGGTATTTTTTGATATTACTCAAGTAATACGTGATGATAGTTTAAAAGATATAATAATAAAATACCAAAAACAAGAAAAACAGATTCGTAATGAAATTAACTTATATGAAAAACAAAATAAATCTAAATTAAAAGAAATGAAATGGCAAATAGATTTAATTCAAGATAACTTAAAAGATTCTTTAGCTGACATAGATAAAGATTTCATTATTAAAAAAAATAAAATTAAAAAAAAATATGATGATAAAAATAAAAAAATTAATTATGAATGTAAAAATCAATTAGATCTTTACCAAAAACATTTAAAAGATCAAAATTATCATAATAATCTTTTTAAAACACAACAACAAAGCGAGCGTAATAAAATTTTATTTAATCATTGGCGCCAAAATAAAGAAATTATTGAAAGTAATAATCAATTGTTGAATCAGATTAATAGAATTAAAATTTATCAAAAAATTCAAATACAAAAAATATTGTTTTTTCAAAAAATTCGTTTAATTTTTTTAAAAATATTGTGGTGGTATAAATTTTATAAAAATAAACAAGTTTTAAAGACAGATTATAAGAAAAATTTGATTATTTTAAAACAAAAAATGTTAATTAAATTTATGAGATTATATAAAAAATTAATTCAAATATTTAGTATATAACTTTAATTAATTCATTATAGATATATAAGGAAATGAAACTATGCATATAGGTGATAAAATTCGAAATTTAAGATTGCAAAAACAATTAACTCAAAGAGAATTAGCTCAAAAAATTAATATGACTACAGGTTATATTTCGCAAATTGAAAATAATTTAATTTTACCATCTTTAAATACTTTATTTTTGATGTTAAAAATTTTTAAAATTTCAACAGTAGATTTTTTTCGACAAGAAGAATCTATAATGGTTATCCATAAGAAAACAGATTTCCATATTCAATATAACCCTAATTTAAAAAATAAAATTTATCATATTTTTAAAAATTTAGATAAATTCAAAATAGAACCAATTATTATCGAAATTAAACCTCAAGGTCAAACTGAGTTACAATTTAAATCTGTTTATCATGAGTTTTTTTTTATTTTAGAGGGTGAGATTTTTTTAATTTTAGATAAATTACATTATTTATTGAAGCAAGAGGATATTTTTTATTTAGGAGCCAATAAAGAATATTATTTTTTAAATAATCAAAATCATAAAAATGCTAAAATTTTAAAAATAATTATTTTTTAAATTTTTTTGAAGATAGAAAAAGATTTACAGATAGTTTTTCAAGAGACATTGTGATATAATCTTATTATAGTTAGTGAGTATTAATTAATAATTTATTATAATTGATTTATTATTAACGCTGATGTGGCGGAATTGGTAGACGCATTTGACTCAAAATCAAACAAGTGAATAACTTATTATCGGTTCGAGTCCGATCATCAGTACCATACCATCCAAAAAAATTATTTTATTTTTTAAAGTTACATGAAATAACTATTCATGTTTTTTTGTTTTATATATGGGACTTTAGGGTAATTAATTAAAATAATAATTAATAAATTAAGTTGAGATCGATAATGAAGCTTTATTCAAAATTTATAAAATTTATTAAAAATAAAAATATTAGAAATTTTCCATTAATAGAAGTTGTTGTTAATGATAAAAAAACGAAAAGTTGGGATTGTTTTTTCCAAATAGAAGATTATCCCGAAGAAATTACACATTTTGATTTTTTTGAGAAAGAGTTTAAAGATTTTTTTTTAAAACAATTAAGTGAAGATTTAGAAAATTTTGTACAATTTAAACCTTTAATCAATGTTTATTTTTATATTTTAGATTTTAATATTTTAAAGGATAATTATATTTGGAAAAAACATTATCAATATATGTTAGATAAAATTGTTACAAACTTGGGCATAGATATAGATAAAAAATTAATATTTTTTTTTCAAAATACTCCTATTTTGGATTTAAATACCAAAAAGTGTTTATTTAAAAGAGATAATAAAATAGAAGAAATATTTGACATTTCAGAATTAAAATTAAAAATGCATCAATTAAAAAACTTATTTATAAAATTTTATAATTTTAATTTTGATTTTGAATTTTTACAGTTCGATAAAGATGTTATTGCCGAAAAAATAGTTCATCAATATAAAGATTTTTCCAATAACTTATCAAAAAATAATAAAAATATTCCTTTATTTAATTTTCAAGATATTCCCATTATTTATGATGAAATGTTTTTATTTTATAAAAAATTTCCGCAAATTATTATTCAAGGTTATATTCAATTTGTAATCGATAATGATAAGTATGGAACATTTTGGATTAGTTTTTATTTGGTAGATCCTATTAGTTTTCAAGATTCTATTTTAGTTAAAAAATTTTTATCTAAAGATATAAAAACGGCTAAAAGAGAACGTGATGATTTAATTAATGTTTTGCGTGAGGGAATTTTAATATCAGCTGTTATTGAAATTAAACCTAAAGATAAAGTAAAAAGTTTTTATTTTAATTTAAAAGATTATAAGATTTTAAATAAATCATCTATTTTTTTTAAAAAAACAGATGATTATATTGGCAAAAAGCGAATTGAATTTCATATACATACTAAAATGTCCAATTTGGATGCTATTACTAGTGCTAAAGATTATATAAAATTAGCAGAAAAATGTGGTCATGAAGCTATTGCTTTTACAGATCATGATGGTTTATATGCGTTTCCAGAAATTTATAAATATATTTACAATAAAAATATTAAAGTTATCTTAGGAGTTGAATTAGATTTTATCGAAGAAAAACCAATTTTTATTACTAATCAAGAAATTTATTTAAATAAATTTTCGGATTTTGTTTTGAAAAATCATAATTATGTGGTTTTAGACATCGAAACTACTGGTTTTTCTAAAACTAGGGACCGGATTATTTCTATAGCTGCCGTTAAAATTCAAAATGGTAAAATTATAGAATGTTTTGATGAATTAATTAATCCAGGTAAAGATATAAAGATCAGTAATTTTATTCAGAGATTGACTAATATTTCTGACCAAATTTTATTAAACAAACCTCATATTAAAGAAATTTTTCCAAAATTTTTAGATTTTATTAGGAATTGTCCTAATTGTGTTTTAGTAGCTCATAATGCCAGTTTTGATATTGAATTTTTACAAGAAACATTTAAAAATATTGGTTTACATTGGCCTTTATTACCAGTTATTGACACTTTAACTTTGGCTCAAAAATATTTCAATAAGATTTTGAAATATTTTTCTTTAGAAAAAATTGTTAAATCTTTTAAAATTAAACTTGATTCAGAAAGTCAATACCATAACGCTTTATTCGATGCCCGCGCTACTGCTCTTATTTTTTTAGAAATGTTAGAGCAATTAGAAGCACAAAAAATATTTAATTTTTATGATTTACAAGGTTCTTTAGATATTAAATTTGAGAGACCTTATCATGTTAATATCATAGTTAAAAACAAAAAAGGTTATAATAATTTATTTCATTTAATAAGTAATGCTTTAACCAGGGATTTTATAAAAAAACCTCGTTTATTAAAATCTAATTTTGAAAAATATAGAAAAGATTTATTAATTGGTAGTGGTTGTTTTGATAGTAATGTTTTTAATATTGCTTTATACAAAAATAATTATGATTTAGCTAAAGCTATTTCTTATTATGATTATATCGAAGTTCAACCTCCTCAGGCTTATCGTCATATTATTTATGATTTAAATGGTAATTCGGATTTTGATATAGATAATTCTTATGGATTGAGTATAATAAAAGATACTATTATTAAAATCATTAAAGAAGCTCAAAGACAAAATAAAATTATTATTGCAACAGGAGATGTTCATTATTTATATCCTTACGAAAAAGTTTTACGTGAAGTTTATATTAATGCGAAATTAATTGGTGGAGGTTTGCATCGTCTTTCAAAATATCCTTCAAAATTTTTACCTGATAATTATTTTTTAACTACTCAAGAAATGTTAGATTCTTTTAATTTTATTTCTGATGAAAAATTGAAAAAAGATTTGGTTATTAATAATACTCATTTATTGAATCAACAAATCGAAAAATTTAAATTTTTTTCTGATCAACTTTTTAATATTCCTGATGATATGTTTATTAAAAATCTAAAAATTTCTAGCATTAGATCAGAAATTCTTAATATTGTTAATGAAAAAATTTTTAATTTGTATGGAAAATTATTACATCCTATCATTAAATATAGGATTGAACAAGAATTATCTGTGATTGTTCCTAAAGATAATTTGGAAAATAATAATATTGTAGCAATTTATTATTTATCATATTTATTAGTTAAAAAATCTACTGAAGATGGTTATCCAGTAGGTTCGCGTGGTTCAGTTGGAGCCTCTTTAATAGCTAATATTTTAGGTATTACCGAAATTAATCCATTACCTCCGCATTATCGTTGTGTTATTTGTAAATATACTATTATGAAAACGAGTATAACCGAAACGCTAACATCTGAATATCAAAATTATTTACAATCTTGGCCTTTTATTATAGATATACAACAATATCAAAAAAAGTTTAAAACTATATTTTCTGGTTATGATTTGCCAAAAGAGAGTTGTCCTTTTTGTAATCAACTTTTTTTGAAAGATGGTCAGGATATTCCTTTTGAAACTTTTTTAGGCTTTGATGGTAATAAAAAACCAGATATCGATTTAAATTTTTCTGGAGACTATCAAAATCAAATTCATAATTATCTTAGAGAGTTGTTGGGAGAAAATTGTGTTTTTCGGGTTGGAACTATTCAAACAGTTGCTAAACAAAATGCTTATGGTTATATTAAATCTTTTATGGAAGAAAAACAAATTACAATTCGTGATAACGAAAGAGATCGTAGAGTGATTATGATCGAAGGAGTTAAACGTTCTACAGGTCAACATCCTGGCGGAATTGTTATTATTCCTAGTGGATTATCTATATATGATGTTACTCCTATACAGTTTCCAGCTAATGATGTTTCTTCGGAATGGAAAACCACTCATTTTGATTATCACGCTTTAGAAAAAAATTTATTTAAGTTAGATATTTTGGGACATGATGATCCTACTTTGATTAAGTTTTTGATGGATGATGTTCTTAAAAATCCTTCTGAATTTCCTTTTAGTAGATTTCAAGATATTCCTGTTGATGATAATCTAGTTTATGAAATTTTTGCTAATAAAAAAGAAGAATGTAAAACTTCTCAAGCAATTCCTGAATTTGGTACACCTTTTGTTTGTGATATGTTAAATGAAATTTATCTAAAAGAAAAAAAATTTAATTTTTCTACTTTAGTAAAAGTATCAGGTTTATCTCATGGTACTGGTGTTTGGTCAGGTAATGCTCAAGATCAGTTGAAAGATAATAAAAGTATTTTTGATTTGATTACTTGTCGTGATGATATTTTAAATTATTTAATTTCTAAAGGGTTGAAAAAATTGGTTTCTTTTGAGATTATGGAATTAGTTCGCAAAGGAAAACAAAATAATGATAGACAAAAATGGTCAGATTTATCTAAAATAATGCGTGAGCATAATGTAAATGATTGGTATATTGAATCTTTACAAAAAATTCAGTATCTTTTTCCAAAACCACATGCTGCCGCTTATGTTTTAATGGCTTTACGAATAGCTTGGTTTAAAGTTCATGCTCCTTTACTTTTTTATAAAGGTTATTTTTCTACTAGAGTTTCTCAATTTGATTATGAAAATATGATGTTAACAACTGATAAAATAGCACAAATATTAAATCTAATGAAAAATATAAAAATGAAAACAGTTCAAAAAGAAAAACTTCATACTTTAAAGATTGCTAAAGAAATGAAAGATAGAGGTTATAATTTTTTACCTATTGATTTAAATAAATCCGAATCTAATCTTTTTGTTATGGAAGTATCATCTAATTCTTTAATTATGCCTTTTATTACTATTGATGGTTTAGGCCAAGTAGGAGCTAATAATATTGTTAAAGCACGTGGTGAAAAATTATTTACACAACAAGATTTTGAAAAACGAGTTAAATTAAATAAAACTATTTTAAAAAAATTTCATGATTTAAATTTAATTAAACAATTACCTCTAGAATGATATTTTGTAACTTTTAAACTATTAATTAATTGTTTTATATATGTTATAATTTAATTGTATATATTTTTTATAATTGAGATTACTTATAAAAATTGAATTAACGGCAAATTATAAACAGAATTTTAATAGATAAAAAGGTGATATTATGAATAAAAAGATGAAAGTTATAGTGGTTGGTTGTACTCATTCAGGTACTGCAGCTGTTAAGACTATTCGAAAAACTTATCCATATGATAATATTGATATTATCGTTTATGAAAGAAATAATAATGTTTCGTTTTTATCCTGTGGTATAGCTTTATATATTGGTGGAGTTGTTCAAGATAAAAAAGGTTTATTTTATTCTAATGCTCAGGAATTGTCTACATTAGGGATAAATATGCGTTTAGAACATGAAGTATTGCGGATTAATTTTGATCAAAAAAAAATTTTGGTTAAAAATTTACAAACTAATGAAGAATTTTTTGATTATTTTGACAAATTAATTTTATCTACAGGTTCTTGGCCAGTAATTCCGAAATTGGAAAGAATTAATGATTCTAAAAACTTATTTTTATGCAAAAATTTTGATCATGCGAATGAAATTATTAAATATGCTAAAAATGTTAATAATATTACCATTGTAGGTGCTGGTTATATTGGTGTTGAGTTAGCTGAAGCTTTTTCTTTGCAAAACAAAAAAGTTGTTTTAATTGATGCCGAAGATAGGATTATGTCTAAATATTTAGATGTTGAATTTACTAAACCTGCTCAACAACAATTTATAAATCACCATGTTGATTTAGCTTTAGGACAAAAAGTTTCTCAATTTATTACTAAAGATGGATTAGTTACTCATGTTAAAACTAATAAAGATATTTTTGCTACAGAAATGGTTATTTTATGTATTAGTTTTCTTCCTAATTCAAGTATTGCTAATGGTTATTTAAAAACATCACCTAACGGTGCTTTTATTGTAAATGATTTTTTACAAACCTCCCATCCTGATGTTTACGCTTGCGGTGATTGCATTAATGTATTATATAATCCTTTAATGGATTATAAATATATTCCTTTGGCTACAAATGCTGTTAAAACAGGAACTATTGTAGGTTTAAATATTAAACATAATAGAATAGCATTTTCTGGAGTTCAAGGCACTAGTGCTATTAAAATATATGAACTCAATATCGCTTCTACGGGAATTACGGAATATGTAGCTTCACAATTAAAATTGAATTATGATGTTGAAGTTATTAAAGATGCTGATAAACCTGAATTTATGCCAGATTATAACGGAGTTATTTTTAAAATTGTATTTGAAAAAAATACTAAAAAAATTTTAGGTGGTCAGATTTTATCTAAATCTAATTTGTTAGAACAGATTAATACTTTGAGTTTATGTATTCAAAAACAAATGACTGTAGATAATTTATTTTCTATTGATTCTTATTTTAATCCTCATTATAATAAACCCTTTAGTTTATTGCAATTAGTGACTTTAAGATGTTTAAAATAATTTAAATTTTCTTATAATATTTAATTTTGTGAAAAAACTTTTTTAAATTAGTTCGTCTTTGATTTGAATAAAATAGTTTATATCTTATTTTCTTATAATTTTATTGGAAACGACTTGTTAGAGGGGTTTTATATTATGTTTTTCAAATTATTTAATATGCTTTTTTTTATAGCTTTTAATATTTTTGTAGCTTTATGTGGTACTCTTTTATATAAAAAAGCTTTAGAAAATGAATCTATTTACCAAAATAAAATTAATTTTGCTGCAAGAATAGTTGATGTTTATAAAAAAAATGATGAACTTAAAAATACAATGTTTAATCAAACAGATTTTGTTATTACAAATTATGATAAATTATTACATTATTGGTTAAAATTTATTAATTCATCTATTACTTTTTTACATAATTTGAATAATGAATTTTTAACTTCTTTATTGCCTAAATCTTGATATTTTGATTTTTTAATTAATATATAAAAAATAATCAATATTTATTTATTGATTATATTTTTTTTAAATTAAAATATAGATGGGGATGTTTATTGGTTTCGCCAAAATTAAAAGGTTTTATTTGTCATAACTTGGTTACGCAAGTAAAAAATGTTCGAGGTTTTTAATAAACGGCAATAAAGAAAATAAAAATAGTCAACATGACTATAAATCCGGTTTTTTTGTTAATGATTTAACAGAATCTGGTTTGGTTCGTGCAACAGCTTAAATATAATTATATTTATATAATTTTATTTCGGTTTTATTAATTAATTTTGATAATATCTAGGTAAATTATTAATTTACTTGGATATTTGATTTTTATTTTTAAATTTTAAATTTATTAAATATTTTTTTGTTTGTTTTTAGAGAATATAAAACAAAATAATTATGTACAACAAATAAAACTAATTAATTTTGTACAGGGGTTCGAATCCCCTCATCTCCACCAATTTGATTATATTTTTATATTTTCTAATAAATTTTTAAATTTTTTATGCTTGTTTGATATAATTTTTTTTGTTAGATATTCCTTAAATAAGTAAAATATTTTTATTCAAAAAAATTAATTTAATGATATTTTTTGATTTAAAAATTATTTAATTATTTTAAAATGTTTTGGTATTTAAAATATATAACGAATTGTTTTATATTATTTTTTAATAAATGATTTTGTTTATTTTTTGAATAATGTTAAAGAATTGAAATATTTTTAAATAATTAATTTTTTGAGTTTTATAAATTTTATTAAATAAATTTATTGTTTATAATTTTTAAAATAATTAAAATAATTTTTTTAAAAAATAGAAAATTTATTTATATATTTTATATTTTTGAATGATTTGGATAATTCATTAAAAATTTAATAAAATGATTTATTTTTAATTTAATATATTTATCATTAAAAAATATATTAATTTTTAAACAATTATAAAAAATTAACAAAATTATTTATATCTAGTTTAAATGGTGATGAGTTATTAATATTTGGAGTTATTTTATGAGTCATTATATCATTATTATTTTGTCGACCTACAGCTATTAAAATAATAGGTATATATTTTTTGTCTATATTGAATAATTCGTTTAATTTATCAAAATGGCAACCTCCCATAAAACAAGTATTATAATTAGAGTTTTGTAAAGTCATAACGAGGTTACATGCAATTAAACCACATTCAAAAAAAATTTCATTTTTTAATTTTTGCTTATTCATATTATGATAATGTTTTTTAATTTGTTTTAAAATAATTTCTTTTTGCTCTGAGGAAATAATTTTATTTTTTAATTTATTTTCATAAATATATTGGGTTTTTTCGACTTTTTGTATATTCCCGCACAATAATACGATAGCAGAACTATTTTGAGTTTGTTGAAGATTACCTATCATATATTTTTGTAATTTTTTTTTATTTTCGCTTGTACTAATAATAAAAAAATGCCATGGTTGCAAATCAAAAGAGGAAGGTGTAAAGCGAATTTCGTTAAAAATTTTTTTCCAAATTTCTTTAGAAATTTGGTAATTCGGATCGAAAGATCTAATAGTTTTAATTTTCATTTTATTAATCCTTTATTTAATTTTAATTTTATATTTTATATCATTTAAGACAATGTATTTTAACAAATTTTAATAATTGATAATAAAAATTTTAAATTAATATTTTATTTTAATTAATAAAATTAATAAATAAATTAGAAAGGTTTTTGGATTATAAAAGATGTCTCAAAAATTGTTTGATATTTTACCATTAAATTTTTTTAATTTATTATCTTCTTATCATAAAGAAATTTATTTAGATTGTCTTTTTATTTTGGCTGATTTAGCTAATAACGAATTTGATGGATATATTGAAAAAAATTTAGCTATTTCTGTATTAGAAAATTATTTTAGCGATAAAAATAATATTTTTTTGGATGAAGATATGGATTCTAAAGCTGTAATTAATGCGAAACAGAAAGCTTCTAAAATTATTTATTTATTAAAAAAATATGGATGGATTGGTGAAGAAAAAATTGGTTATAATACTGATTGTTTAAGTTTTTTTGATTATAGTTTAGAAATGATTCATTTTTTTAAAAAAACTATTAATCAAGTTAAACCAGAGTCAATCGGTAATATCTATAGTATTTATGCTTTATTAAAATCTTTGTTGATTGAAAAAAATTATGCTAATTTTTATGAAGCTTTGATTAAAACACAAAATATTCTATGGAAATTAAAAATTTTAAAATCTAATATTTATCGTTTTTATTATCATTTGTTAAATTCTAAAAATTATATTAATACACAATATTTATTGTCTCAATTATTAAGAAATTATAAAAAAAATTTTTTCGATTCTTCTTATTATTGGTTAAAAACATCAGATAATTTTTTCAAATATCGCAGATATATTAATTTATTTTTAAACAAATTAGAAGATTATCATATATATAAAACTTTAAGTGAACAATTATGTATTATTAATCGAAAAACTTTAGAAGAAAATATTATATTAATAAAAGAACAAATTAAACAAATGAAATTAAATTTAAAAATTGCTGATAGATTAATAGAGATTATTGATATCAAAAACGAACAATATTTGCAAATAATTTGTCAAAGAATTTTATTTTTTGATAATAAAAAAGATCATTTAATACATGCATTAATTGGTGGTATTAAATTAATCAATGATTATGTTTTTGAATATGATTATTTATTTAATTTTAGTTATATTCATAATTTAGATCAATTTTCTTTTTATAAACCTCGTCGTCATAAACAAAGTTTGGTTATTAATAAATTAAATTTAATTTCAGAAAAAACGAAAAATTTTTTAGAAAGTAAAAAAAAATCTTTGTTAAATAAAGATCATTTTTATACGAAAAATAATATTCTTAAATTTGTTAAAAATTTAAAATTTAATAAAAATTGTTATTTAGCTTCGAATATTAGTTTAGAAAAGCCTCAAGATTTATCTAGGTTAATGTTAATTCGATTATATTCTTTAAAATTAATTAATTTTTATTCTATTAAATCTGTTAATCATAGAATCATAGTCAATAATATTACTTTTTCTAATTTTTTAATAATTAGAAAATAATCTTTCCTATTATAGATATTTATTTATTTTAATTAATTTTTTAATTATATTAACTAATATTGCTATTATTTGATATTAGATTTATAAATATTTAATGGTTATTTCATTCAATAATTAAGTAAAATTTAAAAAAAATAGTTATATATTAAAAAAGGTGTTATTAAGTTATGACTTATTTATCTTTATATCGTAAATACAGACCTCAAAATTTTCAAAACATTATTGGTCAAGATATTATTGTTCAAACTTTAAAAAATGCTATTAAATATTGCAGGATAAATCATTGTTATTTGTTTAGCGGCGATAAGGGCGTAGGAAAAACAACTTTAGCTAAAAATTTGGCTAAAACTATTAATTGTTTAGATAATTCTGGTTTAGATTGTTGTAATTTATGCAAATCTTGTATGAGTATTAATCAAAAAAATAATTTAGATTTGATCGAAATAGATGGTGCTTCTTATAATGGTGTAGATGAAATTCGAGAATTACAAGATACTTCAAAATATAAACCAATTTTGGGAAAATATAAAATTTATATCATTGATGAAGTTCATGTATTATCTTATAATGCTTTTAATGCTTTGCTAAAGCTATTAGAAGATCCTCCTGTTAAAATTATTTTTATTTTGATTACTAGTGAATTTGATAAAATTCCTAAAACTATTATTTCTCGTGCTCAACATTTCGGATTAAAACATATTACAGTTGAAGCGATTCGGAAACAATTGGAAATTATATCTATTCAAGAACATATTGATGTCGATATGGATGCTTTATATCAAATTGCTATTTCTTCAAAAGGTAGTATGAGAGATGCTTTGAACAGATTAGAACAAGTTAGTACTTACTATCATAATAGTCATATTAGTGTTGAAGAAGTCTCTAAAATTTTAGGATTAGTTTCTAAATTTCAAATGAAGAAATTAATTGATTGCATATTATATGGTAATGTTGTTACGATGATTGATTTTTTAGACAATCTTTTACAATCGCATGTAGATATTTTTTTATTTATGGAAGATTTAATAGGTTTTTTTTTAACTTTGTTTATTCAAGAATGGAAAGATACTGATAATAATTTTCAAATCATATTTAAGAATTTAAGCATTAATGAAAAAGATAAATTTTTTATTTTTTTATTTAATTGGAAAAATACTATTAAAAATACTATTCATAAAAAAAAATATTTTATTATTAAATGCATTCAATTAAAACAATTTTTAAGTTTGTATAAAGGAAATAATGCTTTAGACGATAAGGAAATTATTTATAATGAAGGTATTACTGCAAAAAAATTTCTAAATACTATGGAGTTATTATCAACAAAAAAGATTTTAGCTACTTCTTGCGCCAATAATATTAGTATACCACCTACTTCTGATTTTTTTGAATGTGCTTGTATGATGAAGTCCAGTTCTTCTTGTTCAACAATTAGTAAGACATTAGATAGTTTTTTATATGGATTAAAACAAATTTTAATAACGCCTGATAATCAAATAACTCAAAAAATTCAAAAAAATTGGTGCCGATTAATGAAAATTTCGGATAAAAATTTGGAAATGGCTGCGATTTGTTTATATAAAAGTAAACTATGTTTAATTAATATTAATAAAGAATGGTTAATTTCTTGTTCAAGTGTAGAAGAATATCAACAGTTACTTAAGCCGCATATTAAAAATAAAATAAAAATTATTTTAAATAAAAAAAATAAATTAATGAAAGAGTATTTTGTAATTTTGCATCAAGATTGGGAACAAAAATTATTACCTATTTATGAAAGATATCAAAAAACTCGTCATATGTGTGATTTAGAATTGTCTAAATTAGATATTAATTTTTATTTAAAATATGCTACATTCGCTTCTAAAAATAATTTTTTAGTTAAACCGATAATGGATAACTCTAATAATTTAGAAGTTTTATGCTTGAATAATTCTAATGATTTTTCAGAAGAAAATCAATTTTTTCGGTTAGCTATTAAATATTTTGGTGTCGATAAAGTTAGATTAAAATAATTAAATTATAAAATTTTCTAAACATTCATTCTTATTATAGTTATAATATAATATTGATTGATAGATTAAAATAATAATTTAGAATAAGGAACGGAATGTAATATGTTCGAAAAATTAAAAAGAATTCAAGAATCTATTAAATATGAACAAAAAAAATTAGAATCTAGAGAGTTTACTGCTTGTGTCGGTGACGTTATGATTGTTATGCAAGGAACCAAACAAGTAATTGATGTACGTATTCAAAATTCTCAAATTCTTAAAAATTTAGACCTATTACAAGAAAGTATTTTATTATCTTTTAATAATGTTTTGCAACAAGTAGATAAAGCTTCTCGTGATGTTATTACGAGAGCTTCGGAATATTTAGAATTTTAATAATTTTTAAATTATATGTCTTTAATTAATTATATTTTTAATTTTTCAAATTTATTTTTAACTAAAATTATAAATATTATTAACTTTAAGTGATTATTTGGAAAATATATAAAATTAATAGTTCTGAGATTGTTAAAAAATGAATAAAATAAGAAGGTTATTTATAAAATATTATGATAAATCAAAGTAATAATCAAAATCCTTTTAAAGAATATTCTATGTTAGAAATCGTTTTGGATATTTTGCAAAAAAATCAAAAACCTATGCCTGTTTATCAATTAATAGAACGGGTTTTGGATATAAAAAAAATAGAAAATTTACGACAAGATTGTTTTTTACAACTTTATTTAGATATTGTAATTAGCGGATTATTTGTATTTCATGGTGAAGATTTGTGGGGTATTAAAACTGATAATTTAGATTTATGGGATAAAGAATATTATGCGGATGAAGAAAAATCTGATATTGACAATGAATTATTAGATTTAAAATATTCTAATAATTTAGATGATGATTTTAGGTTAGAAAATGATTCGGATTTTAGTAGTCTTACAGAAGATGAGACAGCTGATCGAGAAATTTTAGAAGATATAGATGATGTTGTTTTGGAAGATGATGAAAAGCGGTTTTAAGAGAAGAGGAAAGTGATTCTGTTTAATGCAGAATAAGATAAAAATAAAGATATTAACACGAATATGATTGGGCGGTCAAAGAGAAATAAATATCTTGTTATTTTACCAATCATTAAGGCTGATAAATACTGAAAAAATAATAACGATTATTTAAAGGAAATGAATAATAAAAAGGGTTTATATATCAGAAAGTCAAATTTGATATCAAAACGCAAATAATTTATCCATAATTAAATGCTATCGATGAAAATTTAGTATAGTTATATCAAAAATTATTAATTTTTTTATTTTATTAGAAAAGATTATATTAATTAAATTATTTTATTAAATATTTTTTTTCAAATCTATATAATGTGAAGGTTGTAGTAATAAATTATGTTTTTAGGAATGTATAATTATACTGTTTATTTGACTTATTTAAATTTGTTAAGTGGATTTATGGGTATTATATGCGCTGTTCAAAACAAAATTATTTTGGCTTGTGTTTTATTATTATTATCTGGCATTTTAGATGTTTTAGATGGAATTGTTAGTCGTTGTAAAAAAGTTTGTTCTCTTAAGGAAAAAAGATATGGTATTCAAATAGATTCTTTATCCGATTTAATTAGTTTTGGTATATTACCAATTTTTATAGGTATATCTTTTTATAAAAAAAATTTTTATAAAGATTTAGATTTTAAAAATTATTATGATATTTTATTTATATTAATTAGTTTTTTATATCTTTTAGCATCTTTAATTCGTTTAGCTTATTTTAATGTTTTAAGCGAAAGTTCTAAAAAAAAAGCAAATATCAACAAATTTATTGGTGTTCCTGTAACTATTGCATCTATTATTTTCCCTTTATTAGTTTTATTATTTTATTTTAATCCTTTGAAAATATTAAATTGGAATAAAATTTTTTTTGGTATATATGTATTTTTTTTGGTGTTATTATCTTTTTTATTTATTAATGATAAACTTGAATTTAATAAACCTGACATTTTAGGAGTATTATTGATTTTATGTTTATTATTTATTATTATGTTTATTTTTTTATTAATAAACAAAAATATTTTTTTTCATACGAGTAAATTGTGAATAAACGTTTTAAATCAAACAATTTGCATAATAATGTAACAAGTAGCTGGTTACAAAAATATTTATATCAGGATATACAAAAAAAATGGTGGAAACGTTTTTTATTGAGAATCTTTATTTCTCGTATTTTTAGTAAAATAATTAGTTTTTATTTAAAATCTATTTTTTCACGTGTTCATGTTAAAAAAATTATTGTTAAAAATCATATTGATACTAGTTTATTTTACCCGAGTTCCTTTAAATCTTATAATGATTTTTTTGTGCGAACTTACAAAAAGATTAATTTTGATAATTCTGTTTCTGCTTTTATTAGTCCCGGGGAGGGTCAAATGTGTATTTTTAATATTAATGCATATAGTAGTATCTTTAATATTAAGAACACTCCTTATCATTTGTACGATCTTTTAAAAAATGATTATTTAGCTGCAAAATATTTGAATGGTTTTTTAGTAATGTTAAGATTACAAGTTTTTGATTATCATCGATATATTTTTGTGGATGAAGGTGTTCAATCTAAAAATAATGTTAAAATTCAAGGCCGATTACATACTGTTAATCCTATTGCTTTTAAATATTTTAATGTTTTTTCCGAAAATAGTCGCGAATATACTATTTTAAAAACTTTAAATTTTGGGGAAATCATACATATAGAAGTTGGAGCTTTATTAGTAGGAAAAATTAATAATCATTCAATTATTAGTTTTAAAAAAGGGCAGGAAAAAGGTTTTTTTTCGTTTGGAGGTTCTGTTATTGTGTTAGTAATTGAACCTAATAAAATTAAGTTTAATCAGTTAATTTTAAATAATTCTCTAATAGGAATAGAAACTAAAGTTAATATAGGTGAAACTATAGGTTTTAAATTGAAACAATAAATTAATCGCAAAGATGATTGGAATTAAAAAAATATAATGAATGGATAATTGTTTTATCAATGCAAAAAAAAACTAAAATTATTTTTATTACAGGTGGGGTAGTTTCTGGATTAGGAAAAGGTTTGTTAGCATCTTCCCTGGGATATTTATTAAAACAACGCAATTTAAAAATTTTTATGCAAAAACTTGATCCATATATTAATGTAGATTCAGGAACTATGAGTCCGCAACAACATGGCGAAGTTTTTGTGACCAATGATGGAGCTGAAACTGATTTAGATTTGGGTCATTATGAAAGATATTTAGATATTAATCTTACTAAAGATTCGAGTATTACGACAGGTCAAATTTATCAATACGTTATTCAACAAGAACGTCAGGGAAATTATTTAGGAAAAACGATTCAAGTTATTCCTCATATTACAGATGAAATTAAATCTCGCATATTAAAAAATGTTTATTCTGGGGAATATGATATTTTAATTGTGGAAATAGGCGGGACTATCGGCGATATAGAGTCATTACCTTTTATAGAAGCAATTCGTCAAGTGCGACAAGATTTGGGTTTTGAAAATGTTTTATATATACATAATACTTTAATACCTTTTTTAAAATTTTCAGGAGAACCTAAAACTAAACCCACACAACATAGTGTGAAGGAGTTGAGATCTTTAGGTATTCAACCTCAAATTTTGATTTTAAGAAGTGAAAGTGATATTTCGGTAGAAATAAAAGAAAAAATTTCGATTTTATGTGATGTTAAAAAGGAGGCTATTTTTTCTAATGTTAATGTTTCGATCGTGGAAACTATTGTTTTTAATTTGCATGCTCAACAAATTGATAATTTCATTTTGAAATTTTTTAATTTAGAATATTTACCAGTAGCTAATTTATCAGAATGGCAACAAATGATTCAAAAAATGAAAATTTTAAAAAAAGTTGTTAAGATTTGTATAGTCGGTAAATATACTGCATTTCATGATGCTTATTTATCTGTAGTAGAAGCTCTTAAACATGCAGCTTATTTTAATAAAGTAGGTATTGACATTCAATTTATTTATTCTGAAGATATTAATAGTGATAATGTACACAACTTTTTATGTGATTGTGATGGTATTTTGGTTCCTGGTGGCTTTGGTGGTCGAGCTATTGAAGGTAAATTACAAGCTATTCGCTATGCTCGTTGTCAAAATATCCCTTTTTTTGGAATTTGTTTAGGTATGCAGTTAGCTGTGGTGGAATACGCTAATAATGTTTTAAATTTATTCGGAGCAAATTCAACGGAGATAGATGAAAACACTCCTTATCCGGTAATTAAGTGCAAAATTACTGATACTGATATAGGAGGGACTTTAAGATTAGGTTTAAAAAAGACTAAAATTATAACGTCGAGCAAAAGTTATGCGATTTATCAAAAATCTGTAATTTCTGAAAGATATCGTCAACGTTATGAAATGAATTCTGAATATATTTCCATGTTTACACGAAATAAAAATTTTATAATTTCTGGTTTAAATTTACAAAAATTAATTGTAGAAATAATAGAATTGGTTGATCATATTTGGTTTATAGGAGTTCAATTTCATCCGGAGTTTTTATCTCGTCCTTTTCATCCGCATCCCTTATTTAAAGATTTTATTTTAACTGCGGCAATTTATCACCAAAAGAATAAAAAAAAGTGTTCATAAAACGAACACTTTTTTATTTTATTAAAATTTTAAATGGATTTTATATTATAATTTTAATTCTGATTTAGCTTTATTTAATAAATTGTCAATGTCATCGGTTTTTACTTGTTTATTAACAAATTCTCCTATTGTCGCTTCTGTCCAATTACTAGCGTTGTCATTAACAGCTTTTAATGCGGCATCAGCTTTTGTTTTTAAATCGTTTGCTGAGCTTATTGTTGAATCAGAAATTTTTTTATCTTTAATGTCTGCTTTGTTATTTTCTGCAAATGCCTCTACTATTTTTTTAGTAGCATCAACTGCTTTTTGCGCTTCTTGTTTAGCATTATCAAAAGGAACATCACTTACTTTTGTTTTTCCTGTGAAGTCTTTAATTTCGACTTTTAAATTTTCAATATCTTTAGTTGTTAATGTTTTTATTGTAAAAGGTGCCCAATGTAATAATTTCGCTGTTATTAAATAAACAACTAAAGCTATACCTGCAGATGCTAAAACACCAACCGCAATTTTGCCGTTTTTAGTTTGTAAAAAATTTTCTTTGTGATTCATAAAGAAACTTTTTCTTCTCCTCTATTATTATATATAATTTTATTATTAAATCTTTTATTTTATAAAAAAGATTCAATATCGCCTTCAATTATAACATATTTTTAGTCTTAGATAAGGTAAAATAATAAATTATTTTATTTTATCAAAAATTTTATGTAGATTTTTTTCTATATTTTTATCTTGCGATATATTTTGCTGATTTTGATAATTTAGCAAATTATTTATGTAAAAAATAGATTTTTTTTTGTTAGCATTAGCTTGTTTAATTGCTTGTATAATTTTTTCTTGTGGATAATTAAATTCAAGATACCATTTTTTAATAATTTCTAATTCTTGGCTATTCAAAACATCTCCTTTAATTTTTTCAATATTAGATATAGTATGACTAATATTTGAAATATTTTTATGTTTTAAATTATTTAATTTTGGTTGTTTATATAATTTTTCGATTTGATTAAAAGTTTCACCTAAGTCAAACATTTCTTGAACTTGATTATTAATTTCTTTTTGATATAAATATAAAAAGTTTTTTTTTATTAAATTGACTAAAATATTATTTATTTCTGTCAAGGATAAATTAGTGTTTTTTGTTATTTTTTCTGTTGATAGAATAGGTTGTTGATATTGTTTAAATAGTAATAATAGCATTTTTACTTCTTTAATTAATAAATTAAGTTTTAGATATTTATGAATTAAAATTTTTTCTATATCTAAATATCCTTCTTCATATATTTCTTTTAACATTATTTTAGTTTACTTTCTTGCGATAATTTTTCTAGAGCTATTTTAGCTGCTTGTTGCTCGGCGGATTTTTTTGTTTTACCTTCGCCTTTACCTAATAATTGTTCGGATAAATATACTTCAGCAATAAACTCTTTTTCATGTGCTAATCCTGTTTCGGCAACAATTTTATATTTAATGTGTTGATGACGTGTTTGCACTAATTCTTGTAGTTGCGTTTTAAAATCAATAATTCCTATAATTTTAGATAAACAAGGGACTACTATATAATGAAAAGCTTTTTTTACTTGCAAATAACCTAAATCTAAATAGATAGCTGCGAATAAAGCTTCAAAAGCATCAGCAATAATAGAATAGTTATATATACCTCTTTTACGTTCACCTTTTCCTAATAAAATATATTGTTTTAGATTTATTTCAGCTGAATAAATTAAAAGAGATTCTACACAAACAGCTTGAGCTCTTTTTTTAGTCATTATACCTTCATTATTTTGGTTTTTTCTATAAAGATAATTAGCCATGAGAAAATTAATAATAGAATCTCCGAGAAATTCTAATCTTTCATTATTGTGATGTTTTAAATTATGTTCATTAGCATATGAACTATGTGTTAAAGCGTTAATATATAAATTAATATTTTTAGGCTTTATATTTAATTTTTTAAATAAACTTTGAAGATACATGATAATCCTTGTATTTATTGAAAATTTTCAATTATTTTTTTTAAAAAATTTTTTTTGATTAAATCAATAGTTTGATTAATAGTGTGATAGAAAGAATAGCTTGTAGAATTACCAGGAGCTTTAATAATAATTCTTGTTAATCCTAGTAATATAGCTCCTCCTGTTTTATCTGTATTAAATTTTTTAAAATGGTTTTTTATATTTTTATATAAAAATATTTTACTAATTATTTTTGTATAAAAATTATTAGTTAGTATTTTTTTTAAATTATTTTTATACATTTCTGTAGTGCCTTTGTATGTTTTTAATATCATATTAGCTGTAAAACCGTCACTTAGTAAAATATCAGCTTCTGTATTAAAAAAATTATTTGGTTCTTCGTTCCCTTGGAAATTAATTTTTGGATTATTACTTAATAATTTAAAAATATTAACATCCATTTTTCGACCTTTGTTTGGTTCTATACCTATATTTAAAAGTTTAATTTTAGGTTCGGGTATATTTAATAATATTTGAGCCAAATAATTAGCGCATATAGCAAAATCTAGAATATTTTCTTCTTTTATTTCCGCATTAGCACCTGCATCTGTTAAAATTCGAGTGCGATTATCAATAGATTTAAACATAAGTGCTAATGATATTCTTTTTATTCCAGGTAAAGTGCCTATAATAAGATAACTAGCTAAAACTAATGCTTGTGTTGGTCCAGCCGTTATAAAACCATCTATTGATGATAGTTGATTAATATCTTTAAGAGCTACAAACATAGAATAGGGAGTATTATTTCTTATAGCTTCTCTGATATTTTGAGCATTCATGGACAAATATAGAGGTGTATTTATAATTTTTAATCTTTTTTTAATAGAATTTAAAATATTTTTTGTAGTTGTTTCTGTTAAATAATCTTCTATTTGTTTTTGATCACCATATAAATTAATATTTAAATCTTTATTTGAAATTAAAGCTTTTATCGTTCCTTGAATTACTATGTTAGGAGCAAAATCTCCACCCATAGCATCTATGGCTAATTTAATCATATAAAATCCTTATATTTATATTGAAATTTTTTAATTAAAAAGTCTATTTTTAGAAATTTTTATAACTTTTTATATTTTTATTCATTAAATTAATTAAAAAAATGCATTTTTTATTTTTAGTAGTTTTTAATTTTAAATTATTTAAGTTATTTTTGATAATTGAAATAAATTATTTGTTTTAAAAATATAATTTTATTTATAATTTTAATTTTTCTATTTAACTAATATGATATAGAAATTTGCATTTTTTTAATTTATAAAATTTTATTTTTTATGTAGATTGTTCAAGATGATAATATTTTATTTAAATTAAAAATAATATCAACTTTTTAATTATAACATATTTTATAAGGATGATATTAGAAGTTGATTTTTCTTTTATACACATTTAAAATTTTCCATTTATCCTTTTATTTTAAGTAAAAAAATAAATCGATTAATTTTTTATTAGATATTTTTAAAATTGAAATAAATGTATATAATTTTATTTTTTAAATTTAAAATTATATTTACTATTTTTTCTTGACATTTGTGATAAGAATTAAATATAATTCTAATATGAAATTGCTATAGATTGTAGTAATGATTTGAAAGTTAGTTTTAGTTTTTTAATTACTTTTCAATTATTTTTTTTGATTAAATTAAGTAATATTTATTTTATTTAATAAAAAATGAAATTTTAATTATGAAAAATGTTGAGTTGAAAAATTATAACTCGATTAGAATTCAGAGAGAAGGTGAAAATTTTAACTAATTAAAAAATTCGCTAATTTAAAAACATATATGTTGTTGTAATTATAATAACATCAAGCTATTTTTATAATTACAAATAAGAATATAATTTTTTCTTGAATTATGTTAAAGAAGAAGTTAATTCTTAGATTTAAATATTATTTGAACTATTTTATGAATCAGAAAAGACAAATGTTCGATACTTATTAAAGTTTTTTGTCATTTTGATTAAAAATAATATACAAACATATAGTACTTGTTACTAATTTATATTTGATTTTATTTTGTATATTTATAATTTGTTTGTTTCAAATAAATACATTATAATTTAAAAATCAAATAATATTTATTGGAGATGAATTGGTTAATGTATATCATATCATATTATTTATATATTTAAATAAAACTCTTTTTTGGTTGACTATATTTTCTAATCAATTGCCACATATTCCGATTTAAATTTTTTTGAAAGATGGGGTTTATTTTATAATAAATTCATCATTATATTAGACAAAATGTATTAAAATTTTTTTATATTTATTAATATAATCATTTAAACTAAGTTAAAAATATTTAGAAATTGTTACATTAATTGAGGATAAATTCTTTTATTTTTTATAATTATTCTACTATTTTTTAATATATTAATTATCTCAAATGTGAGATTTATATTCTATATTAATGAAATCTATAAAGAATAATTTAAATTACAAAAAAATTTGGGATTACATATTCGGAGATAATAATAATTTAAACTGCAAATTTGATTTAAAAAAATTATTTTATATAAAAATAAAAATAATTCCAAAACTATAGATATTATTTTAAAATAATATTGTAATTTGCATGAATTATAAGCTTATTTACATCTTGTTTTTTAAAATTAAATTTGTAATTAATATTATTGTTTTTATAAATGTTCATTTTCATTTTTAATTATTTAATAATCTATGTTTTTTAATATAAATCTAATAAATTTTATATAATAAACTGTTATTAGTTGAAAATTAAAAAAATTAGATCTTTTTTATACTTAAAATTAAAAGATAAAAAGATATGATAACGTGATAAAATAAATTAGTAATAATTTGTTTAAGCTAATGATAGTGTTAGGATATTAAGAGTTAGAATACTGAAATTTTTTTATCTGTAAATTTTATTTTAGTTTGAAAATTGCATTTACAAAGATAAATTTTATCACTATTCTTTTACTTTTAAATCTATTATGATATTATTAGTTTATAAATTTGTAATTAAAATAAAAATTTGAATTTAAATGTATTATATTTAAAGAAGTTTATTGAAAGAGATATGTTATTTTTTATGCTTAAAAATAAAACTATTAAGAATATTTATGAAAAATATTCGTTTTACTTAAAAAAAAAATTTCTATTAATGGTTGGATAAAAAATTGCCGTTTTCAAAAAAAAATTTTTTTCATTGATATTAATGATGGTACTTTTATTGAAGATTTGCAGATTATTTGCAAAGATAATAATTTTATTTGTTTGGAAAAAATTAAACATGAACTTAATATTGGAGCTTCTGTTTATGTAGAAGGATTTTTAATGCCTTTAGAAGATGTTTCTTCTAAATATTTTGAATTAGTTGCTTCTTGTATTGTTGTTTTGGGTTTTAGTTCTGTAAAATATCCTATTCAACCAAAACCGCATTCTAAAGCTTTTTTAAGACAATTGCCTCATTTGCGATTGAGAACAAAACTTTTCGGAGCTGTTTTTAGATTACGAAATACTTTAACCTGTGCTATACATAATTTTTTTCAACACAAAGGTTTTATTAATATACATACTCCTATCATTACTACTAATGATGGCGAAGGAGCTGGTTCTTTGTTTCAAGTAACGAGTTTTGATCTTCAAGATTTATCAAATCAAAAAAATCTTGATTTTAAAAAAGATTTTTTTGGAAAACCTGTTTTTTTAGCTGTAACGGGACAATTAGAAGCTGAAGCCTTTGCAACAGCTTTAAATAAAGTTTATACTTTTTCTCCTACTTTTAGAGCAGAAAAATCTAATACTTCTCGTCATATTTCCGAGTTTTGGATGATTGAAGCAGAAATGGCATTTTGTGATTTATCATATAATATTGTTTTAGTTCAACAAATGTTGCAATATGTTATTAAATTTTGTTTACAAAAAAATAAATTCGATTTAGATTTTTTTGAAAAAAATATTGAACCCGGTTTAATTAGTCGATTGAATTATGTTGTTAATCTTAAAGAGTTCCCTCGAATTACTTATAAAGAAGCTATGTATATCCTTAATAAAAGTTCATATGATTTTGAACAAAAACCTATTTATGGTGAAGATTTATCTACAGAACATGAAAAATATTTAACAGAAGTTATTTTTAAAAAACCTATTTTTGTAACTAACTGGCCTAAAAATATTAAAGCTTTTTATATGCGTAATAATTCTGATAATGAAACGGTTGCGGCTATGGATTTATTAGTTCCGAAAGTAGGAGAATTAGTAGGCGGTTCTCAAAGAGAGGAAAGATTTGAAGTTTTACAAGATAAAATGAAAGAAATGCAAATAAATAAAATAGATTTAGACTGGTATTTAGATTTGCGTCGTTTTGGTAGTTGCATTCATTCTGGATTTGGTTTAGGGTTTGAACGAATGCTACTTTATTTAACGGGTTTAGAAAATATAAGGGATGTTATTGCTTTTCCTAGAAGTTATTATAATATTTCTTAATATTTCTTTTTTACAAAAAAGTCTAAAAAAACAAAATAAAAGAGGTTATAATAAAAAATATGTTTATTAAAATGTCAAATGTTTCTAAAGTTTTTGTTAATAAACATAATCGTAAAAAAACTTTCGCAGTTAAAAATATTAATTTAGAAATAAAAAAAGGAGAATTAGTAAGTATTTTAGGACCTTCAGGTTGTGGTAAATCGACTATTCTTTATATTATAGCAGGTTTAATTTCAGTTACTGAAGGTAATATTTTTTTTGATAATATTGATGTTACAAAAGTTCCTCCAGAAAAAAGAGGTGTTGGTTTGGTATTTCAAAATTATTCTTTGTATCCTCATATGACTGCACGTCAAAATATTACATTTCCTTTACAAAATTTAAAAATATCTTCTGAGAAAATTCAAGAAGAATTAGATAAAATTTCTGCTTTAACATCTACTAGTGATTATTTAGATAAAATGCCTTTTGAATTATCTGGGGGTCAACAACAACGTGTAGCTATAGCTAGGGCTTTAATTAAGTATTCTGGTATTTTATTGTTAGACGAAGCTTTATCTAATTTAGATACTCATTTACGTATTAGAATGAGAGATGAAATAAGAAAAATACAGATTAAAACTAATGTAACAGCTGTTTTAGTAACTCATGATCAAGAAGAGGCCATGTATATGAGTGATAAAATTTATGTTATGAATAAAGGTACTATTCAACAAGTAGGTACCCCATATGAAATTTATAATAATCCTGTTAATTTGTTTGTAGCTTCTTTTTTAGGTGTTCCTCTTATTTCTGTTTTTCATGGTATATTGAATCGTGGTAATTTAAAAATAGGTGAAAATGTGATCTTACAAAATCAACGTTTTCAATCATTCGATAATAAAGAAGTTTATGTGGCTATTAGGCCTGAGGGTTATGAATTAAAAAGAAATGGAATTTTTGAAATTGAAGGTATAGCTTTGGAAAATTTAGGTCGTGAATTAGTTTTATTGGCTAAAAAAAATGAATCCATTCATAAAACGTTTCAAATTATTATACCTACTTATCAACAAACACAATTAAAATCTAATCAAATTAATAAACAAAAAATTCGTTTTGATATTAAAAAAAATAAATTGTTTGTTTTTGATAAAATTAATGAAAATAGGATTTTTTAAATGTTAGAGATTATGGGATATAAAAATCGTAGACATTGGTATTATTTAGCTCCTATGTTGATTTTTTTAACTGTTTTTACTTTTTATCCTTTGGTTAAAAATATTATTATTTCTTTTAATGCTAAATATGATAAATTTAATGATTCTTTTAGTATGAAAATTTCTGATTTTTTTAGTTTTAGTAATTATATTGCCATTTTTAAAGATATAGATTTTATTTTTGCATTACGAAATACTTTGATTTTGGTTATTATTTGTGTTCCGATATCTATTTTTTTATCTTTAATTATTGCTTTAGCTTTAAATAGTGTTTGTAATTATGTAGTTCAACATTTTTTTAAAACATTTTTTTTATTACCATTATTATCTAATACTATCATTATGAGTATGATTTTTGGTTCTTTTTTTTATTATAATACTACTAATTTGATTTCTTATAGACCAGAAGGATTATTTAATTCTTTTTTAGGTTTTTTTGGTATTCGTCCGCAACCTTGGATTAACATTGCTGCTCCTTATTCGCATAAAATTTTTGTTTTAGTTTTTTATAATATATGGGCTAGATTACCTTTTAAAATATTTGTTTTTATTTTATCTTTGCAAGATATCGATAAATCTTATTATGATGCTGCCAAAATCGATGGAGCTTCTAAATTTCGTATTTTAACTAAAATAGTTTTACCATTACTTGCACCGATTATTTTTTATCAATTAATCATTGAAACTTTAATGGTTATTAAAGAGTATGAATCTGTTATAGGTGTTTTTGGGCAAAACGCTAATTATCGAGTACAAACTTTGGTAGGTTATATTTATAATCAATTATCTAGTTCTCATTATAATTCTTATTCTAAAGGAGCAGCAGCTGCTACGATATTATTATTAATTTCTATTGTTTTTACTACTATGAGTTTTTATATTTCTAAAAAAGAAAATAAATTGATGAAAATGGATTTGTAATAATTATTGTATGGATATTAGTAAGATTTATCGTTATATAAGTATCAATGTTTGTAATATTAAACATAAGTTAAGTAAAATTAGTTACTTTATTATTATTAAGTATTTATTTTTGATATTTATTTTGTTATTTTTAACATTTCCTTTTTATGTTATGGTTATCACTTCTTTGAAAAGTAATGAAGATATTATACAAAATAATTTATTGAGTTGGCCTAAACAAGGTTTACAATTTATTAATTATAAAAATGTTTTCGCTATTAAAGATTTTAAATTTTTGAAATATTTTGTTAATACTTGTATTATGGTATCTTTATCGACTTTGGCAGGTACTATTTGTTGTGTTTTAGCAGCTTTTGCTTTAAGTTTTTTTGTTTTCCCTTTGAAGAGAATTATTTTAATGTTATTATTTTTAGCTATGTCAATTACTAGCGAAACTTTAGTTTTGACAAATTTTCGTACTGTTTCTAATTGGGGTTTAGTGGATAATGGTAATGGTTCTATTGTTCCTGGTGGCGTTTATTTAGCAATGACTTTCCCTTATTTAATCAATGTAGTGCATTTATTTTTGTTAATTCAAACTTTTAAACGCGTACCTAAAGAACTTTATTATACATCTAAAGTTGATGGTATTACGAATTTTCAATATTTATGTAAAATTTTATTACCTATTACGAAACCTACTGTTATTGTAATTTCTGTTTTCAGGACTATAGCTGCTTGGAATGCTTATGCTTGGCCAGAATTGGTCGGTGCTAAATTATTAACGAATATGATAAGAAAAATTTTCGATTCAGAAGCTTTTATAGATACTCTTAATCTTCGAATGGCAATTTTTGTTTTGATTAATTTACCTTTATTATTTTTATTTATTGTATTTAAAAAATATATTATATCTGGAGATAGTCGACGTGGTATTAAAGGTTAATTTGAAATCGAAAATTTTAAATATCGGTAATGTGAGCAAAATATTTATTTATTTTGGCACTATTATTGTTTTCATTATAATTTCTAATTCCTTAAGAACTTCTCAAAATAACGAATTTTTTATTAAAAAATATGATAATTTAAGAAATTTGGTTAGTAAAAAATTTCAAAATCATAATTCTCAAATTAATTATTTTAAACATCTTAAAAAACCTGTAGAAATTATTTTTTGGCATACTTTATATCCTAGAGAATTAAAAATTGTTAAAGAGACTATTCGAGAATTTGAAAAACATAATCCTAATATTAAGATTAAAGATGTTAATAAGGTTAATTGGGAACAAATTTGTAAAAGCGTGGCTAATTCTTTACCTGTTAACAAACAACCTAATATTGCATTTTCTTATGATGATCATATTGAATTTTATTCTAAATCATTTAAAGTGGTACCGTTAGATATTTTCATGGATTATGATGAGGATTTTGGTGAAACCTTAAAATATAATAATAAATATAGTTTTTTCCCAGGTTATGCTAAAAAATTAAAATTACCTAATGTATATGATGGACAAGATCATCATTATAGTTTACCATTTGTTAAATCTACAGAAGTTATGTTTTATGATAGTGATTTGTTTAAACAATATCGTGATGATTTAAATAAAGTTTTTTATGAAAAACATAAATCCGATTTTAAAGATTCTTGTCAAGAAATTATTGATTCTAATGGTAAATTCGATTTTAAAGCTTTAATTACTAATAAAGATTATTTAATTTGGCCTTATTTAGAAACTTTGTGTGCTAAAATTGTATCACTTAAACAAGATCCTACTTTTATTCCTATTACATCCGAAAGTTTAGCTAATTTAATTATTATTAGCAATGAACAAAAAGGCATATCTTATCCTAAAGATGAAAATTCAATTAAGAGTTTTTTGTTAGATGAAAATGTAAAAAAAAATATGCAATATTTTAAGGAAAATTTTTATAATAAAGGTTTTTTAACTAGTTCCAAATTAATTGGTATTAGTAATAAGGAAATGTTTATGCAACGTAAAACTGGTATGTTTATTACTTCTACTAGACGTTCTGATTTATTACATAATCAAATGTCAGATTTTAATATAGAGATGACTCCTTTTCCTTGTATGAGTTATACGGATGAATATAAAAATATTATTCAAGGTCCTAATGTTAATTTATTTTATTCAGAAGATAATGATAAAATGTTAGCTTCTTGGTTATTTTTAAAATATTTAATGTCTAAGGATGTTTATATTGATATGTTATTAGGCAAAGGAGGTTTTATTATTACTCGAGAAGATGTTTTGAACACCTTAAATACATTAAAACTAAATTATGATCCTTCAAAAAATTTTATTGATGAACAAATTCAAAAATTAGAAAAGATATTACTAAGTATATCTTCACATAGTGATCTTAATAATGAATTAAATGCAAAAATGATTCAAGATAAAAAAAATGGAAGACGTGAATTGTATAAATATAAATCTGTTAAATTTGCTCAAGAGCATACTTATGATAATAATAAAAAAAATACTTATTTCACTACACCTATTTTTTCTAATGTAGTATTTTTTCGTTCGATATTAAACGATTTATTTACAGAAATTTTAGCTCTTGATAATCGAACTATCAATTTAAAAGAAAAAATAAATTTTTTATTTATGGAAGCTTATAAAAGGATTGTCTATGATTGATATAAAAAGGTTTTATTAAATAATTTAGGAGAATATAAAAAATGAATCAAAAGGTAGTAGAAATGAATACCAATATGATATCTATTAATCATTTAATTCTTCATAATATAAATGAATTTGATATCATTACTATATTTGGGCATAAAAATCCAGATGGAGATTGTTATGGTTCTCAATTAGGATTGAAAGATATTATTCAACAAAGTTTTCCGAATAAACAAGTTTATGCTTTAGGCGAAAATAATTCTATTTTTTCTTTTTTAGGTTTAATGAATGAAATTAATGATGATATTATAGCTAAATCTTTAGCTATTGTAGTGGATTGCGGAAATACTAATGTAATTAGTGATTTTAGATATAAAATAGCTAAAAAAATTATACGTATTGATCATCATTTGATAGGAGATATTTATGGAGACGAAAAAAATTCTTGGATTGAACCTAATTTTTCTTCTTGTTCGGAAATGATTTATACTTTTAAAGAAATTAATAATTTGAAATTGAGTATAAAAGGAGCTTTACCTATTTATATTGGTATGGTTACAGATACGGGTCATTTTCGTTTTGATAGAGTTAATCATAAAACTTTAAAGATAGTATCTGATTTGTTAAGTTATGGTTTTGATGCTTTTCAAATTGATACCAAAATTACTGTTCAACCCATAAATATATTAAGATTTAAAGGTTATGTATGTAGTAATTTTGTTGCTGAAGATGGTTTAATTTATGTCAAAATTACTAATGAAATTATTGAAAAATTTAAGTTAAGATTTGAAGATATAAATAGTGTAGTTAATATTTTTCACAATATTCAAGATCATCCTGTGTGGTTATTTATAATAGAAAATAAGATTAATAATTATTGGAAAATAAGTATACGTTCGATAGGTCCTAAAATAAATCATATTGCTAATAAATTTAATGGTGGTGGTCATTTTCGTGCTTGCGGTATGAATGTGTATAATCAACAAGAGATTGAACAAGTAATTCGATTAGCTAAAAATTCTATCAAAGATTATATGAATATCAAAGAGATCTAAATATCAAGTTATCTAACTAATAACTAGTATGAAAAAACCAAAAAAAGATAATAACAGTTCCTTAAAGTAAAGAATAAGGAAATTAAAATAGTGCTTAAAAGCGGATTGTGATGAAGTAGTTAGTCAAAATGATATCATCTAAAGATTCTCAGGATCACCTTGAAAGGTTCTAAGAAGCTAAAATTTAATTTGATAACGTCTATCTTTATAAACTACTGAAACAACAAATCACAATCTAGAAGCTATTGATATACAATAAAGTCTTATCGGATAGTTTATTAACAAATGAAATTTGAAAACTTATTGTTAAAATAAAAATTATCCCCCTTCTAAAGAACTAATGTCGATATATTTTTAAAGGATAGTTATATTTATAATTAACCAATAATTCTATATTGATCAAAAATAATATGACTATTTGGTTTTAAATATTAAAATAAACAAAATTAAAAAATAAATTAAAGCGAGTAAATAATGTTAAAAGAAGAAACTATTGCAGCTATTGCCACACCTTTAGGTATAGGTAGTATTAGTGTAATTCGTGTAAGCGGAAATAAAGCTATTGAAGGCATTAATAGTATTTTTAAAGGTATTAAAAAAACTAATTTATTGGAGGTATCCACTCATACTATTCATCATGGTTTTATTTTAAATCATTTAGGCGAAGTTTTAGATGAAGTGTTAATTTCTATTTTTCGAGCTCCTCAATCGTTTACAGGTGAAGATATTATTGAAATTCAGGCTCACGGAGGAACTTTAATTACTAAACTTCTCTTAGAAAGAGTTTTGTCTTTACCATTTTTTAGATTAGCAGAACCAGGTGAATTTAGTAAAAGAGCTTTTTTAAATAAGAAAATCGATTTATTACAAGCAGAAGCTATTATGGATTTAGGGCGCAAAAGATGCGCATAATTCCGCTATTTAACGTATAGCCTGGAGTGATAATCTCCAGAGGTCACGTAAACACTGTAAGGTGGGCTTGATTAATTATCTCGAAAGAGTAATTAATAACAGCAAA